>JBEBBE010000077.1:0-26269 GCA_041158525.1 Bacteroidota bacterium
ATTCGCCAGGTCATGGAATCTTTAGATTTTCCAATGATTATGGGTGTTTGTGAAATCGAAAACAAAAGTGTGCTCACTGATTTAGTAGGGCAAGAAAAACGCTACGGAATTGTGCATTACGAGAGCCCAGATGCGCGTGGCATTGATGTTGGCATGCTCTATAGAAAAGACTTAATCAAGTTAAAAGAGTCAGGACGCATTCGCTTTGTCATTCCTGGCGATAGCGCTCCAAGTACACGAGATATCGTTTGGGCCAAATACCAATACAAAAAAGAAAACCTATATGTGCTGGTCAATCATTGGCCAAGCAGACGCGGTGGTGCTGAAGAAAGCGCACCCAGACGCATGGCTGCTGCACAACACGCCGCTCAGTTCATTGACTCCATTCAAAAGCAAGATCCGGCTGCTAAAATCATCTTTATGGGAGATTTAAATGATCACCCACAAGATGCAGGCCCTCAATTAATTGCAGGCAAATTAAATCCGCAAATTACAAAGCAAAGCAATACTTTCGGCGGGTCTTATAATTACAAAAACGAATGGGATGTACTGGACCACATCATGGTTTCCGAAAATACGTTTAAGGGCAATTTAAAAGTTGTAGTTAATAGCGGCACCATTCATAGTTTTCCTTATCTGTTAACAGAATACAAGGGGCAAATTGTTCCAAACAGAACATATGCTGGACCTAAATATTTAGGTGGTTATTCGGATCACTTACCGGTCTCAATTCGAATCGAATTGCAGTAAGGCAACACAGGCCTAGAAAGGCAATTCCTGTTTATAAATGAACTTATTTTGCGCCGATTCAAAGGGTCGATAAATAAAATAGACCTCGTTGTTGTGTACCCTGATTTTTTCAACGTAGCGAAAGGCGAGCTTGACCTTTTTACTCACAACCCCTGTTTTTAAATCGATGGGTCCAATATAGCTGTAACCCTCTTGTTCATAGATGGCATAAACAGTTCCAGTTTTACGATCGAGTTGTAGGTTTTTGCGAAAGCCTGTCTTTTTGGCATTAAGGTGATGGTTCAGCTTTACCGTCTGAATGCTGTCTCCGTTGGTTAAAAAACTGTGCAGCAAGTTGTTAGGGTAATCAAAGATGTAAATAGTATCATGGACTAGAAATAAAGGCGCATAGACGGGCTCGTAATACAATGATTGCGTAAAATAATTGGCTCCAACATAAATTTCAGCGTCTATGCCCGTTTGTAATTCGAGGTTTTTGGCCCAAAGTTTTGTTCTGACATCTACCCATTTGTATTCTGACCGATACAACTCCATCATGAGGTCGTCCTGGATGTGTAATAAACGCTTGTAGGTAGAATCTAATTTGTCAATACTACCATATTCAAAAGCCGGATAGATTTCGGTGTAATTTGAATAGAAGAATTTTGTGTAGCTGGTGTCAACAATCGGCGTGATGTACTTGAAAAAGTAATCTTTCGGAATCTGACCTAAAGTAATCCCTTCGTTATTGTAGGCTAAACCATAAACATTTTGAGCAGTCAGCACATGGATTTCACCTCGGAAGTCTTTAAAAAGTCCTTTTGCACGCTCGGGAATAGATTGAAGTGCCAGTACAGAATCATTTGAAATGAGCTGAAGTTGCGCATCCTTCTCGAGGTTCTTTTCATAGGTCAGTAGTAGCAACTGATCTTCTTGACCGATTTCGAAGTCGGCAACGCTATATTTTACAGAAGCATAAACGGTATCTGGCTTTGCATTGCGCAAGCGGATTTCCTTGACGTCTTGGACGCGCATATTTTCAGCACCTTGCGCCCAAGAAAAAGTGGTAATGATGACAAACAGAAAAAAAACAAGAAGCCGCATGGCATAAAGATGCACAGAGACCTGCTTTTTCACACGCTTAGCAAACTTTTAATACCCAATGGTTGGTGTCTGGTTGTTCTCCAGATTTCACGGCATCGAGGTAATCTTTGATGCGATTTGAAATTTGTCGAGTTTCAAGAGCAGGTAATTCGATTTTTTCGTCGCGGTAACCGATTAATGCAATTTGGGCAATAGTAGCTGCTGTTCCAGCGCCGAATACTTCTTGTAAAGTGTTGTTTTTAGCTGCGGTAATGATTTCCTCAACAGAAACAGTGCGTTCTTCAACAGGAATTCCCATTTGCTTGGCAACCTCAATCACGGTTCTTTTGGTGGTGCCTCTTAAAATGGTGTCGGCGTCTTCAGAAGGTGTGATGAGCGTATTGTTCATGACAAACATGATGTTCATGGTGCCAGATTCTTCAATAAAGCTATGGGTTTTGGCGTCTGTCCAGACCAACTGATGAAAGCCTTCTTGCTGCGCCAATTTTGCAGGGTATAAAGAAGCGCCGTAGTTTCCGGCAGCTTTTGCTCTTCCTACGCCACCAATGGCTGCACGCGTGTAGTGCTCTTCAATTTTAACACGGACGGGCTCTGCATAATAAGCACCTACCGGAGAATTGATAATGACAAATTTATAAGTATCAGAAGGTTTGATGCCGACAAATTCATCGGTAGCAAACATAAAAGGGCGAATATAAAGCGCGTAGCCCGGTTTGTTAGTAACCCAAGCTTGATCCATCTGGACCAATTGTTTAACAGCTGCGATGAATAAATCTTCAGGAACAGCAGGCATACACATGCGCGCTGCAGATTCAGCAAAACGTTGTGCATTGAGTTCTGGGCGAAACAAAACAACCTCGTTCGCTTGATTGCGGTATGCCTTCATGCCTTCAAAAATAGACTGACCATAATGAATGGCAGACATCGCCGGGTGCATATCTATGGGGCCAAAAGGAAGGATTTCACCTTGTTGCCAAGCACCATTAGCGTACTCCATGACAAACATGTGATCGGTAAAGATTTTACCAAAGGGAAGGTTATCCCAATCTACACTTTGAATTTTGCTTTGAGCTGCTTTGTGCACAGTAAAAGCGGTACTTGCTGCGGACATAATGTTGTTAATTGATGCGCGAATATACGGCTATTTAACCGAGCATACAACTTATTGAACTTATTCACACAATCCTTAACTTTACTTTTTTATTGCTTTTACCTAAGTATATTTTATCATTGCAAGGCGCACGTCAAATTTTACAACAATATTGGGGCTTTTCTGAGTTCAGACCAAGTCAGGTGCCGATTATTGAAGCTGCTCTTGAAGGAAAAGATGTATTAGCACTTTTACCAACTGGTGGCGGGAAGTCTGTTTGCTTTCAAGTGCCAGCGCTCTCAAGAGAAGGCATTTGCATTGTGGTTTCTCCTTTGATTGCACTCATGCAAGACCAAGTAGAACAGCTGCAACAAAAAGGCATCCGTGCCAAAGCGATCACCAGCGGGATGTCTTACAAAGAACTCGATCAAACCCTTGACAACGCGCGTTTTGGCGGCCTTGATTTCTTATACACCTCTCCCGAGAGGTTGCAATCTGCACTTTTTATTGAGCGCTTCAAACGCATGAAAATCTCTTTATTGGTGGTCGATGAAGCACACTGTATTTCTGAATGGGGCCATGATTTCAGGCCAGCTTTTCGCCAAATTTCTAAGCTGCGTCAATTACAACCAGATGTCCCGATCTTGGCGCTAACTGCAACGGCTACCAAGCAAGTACAAAGCGATATCCTAACGCAATTGACCATGCCAAAAGCGGTGGTTATAGAAGCGCCATTCAATCGGGAAAACCTGCAATACTTGGTGCGGCATGCCGAAAATAAAATCACTGAAATTATTGCGCTTTGCGCGCAAACCACTGAAGTGGGCATTGTCTATTGCCAAACCCGTAAAAATGTCAAAGAAGTTGCACGTCAATTATTGGCCAACGGCATCAGTTGTGGGATCTATCATGGTGGCATGACGGCTACCGAGCGCAGTCAAATGCTCAAAGATTGGCTTTCAGAAAAACGCAGGATTATGGTGGCTACCAATGCTTTTGGTATGGGCATTGATAAACCTAATGTGCGTTTTGTGCTGCACTACGATGTACCTGCATCCCCCGAAGCTTATTTTCAAGAAGCGGGTCGAGCGGGCCGAGACTCAGCAGCAGCCTACGCCCTACTCTTTTACAATGAAGCAGACTTAGAAGGTTTAGCAGCACAAAACATCCAACGCTTTCCGGCGCCAGAACGCGTACTATATGTTTACAGAGCACTGGCTAATTACCTTAAAATTGCCGTTGGTTCTGGCAAAGACGAAGCATATCCTTTCGATTTATCAGCCTTTTCACAAACCTTTGAGCTCAAAGAACAAGAGGTTTTTTACGCCTTAAAGTTGCTCGAACAAAACGGAAACATCAGTTTGTCTGAAAGTTTTTTTCAGCAAACGCGCGCTCAAATTATCGTAAGCAATGAAGTGCTTTATAATTTTCAAATTCAGCACCCACAATTTCAAACACTTTGCACCTTATTGATCAGGTCCTACCCAGGGCTTTTTGATCAACTCACAGCCATTCATGAGCAGAAAATCTGTCAGAGACTAAATTTGACAGAAAAGCGTTTAGATGAACTGATGGAAATCATGCAAAAAAATGGCCTTATCGAATACAGTAAGAAAAGCAATTTACCCGTGCTTACTTTTACAACAGAGCGCTTGCCTGAATCGTACTTTAATCTGAGGCCAGAAATCTATCTGCAGCAAAAAAATACGGCTACAGCAAAGGTTCATGCGATGCAAGATTACTGCAGCAAAGCGCAATGCAGAAGTCAGCAACTGATCAGCTATTTTGGCCAAGAAGCACAGGTTTGTGGCAAATGCGATGTGTGTCGCCCCATTTCGCTCCATGACGAAAATCTGTTTGCTTTCTTAGCTCAACCTAAGTCTCTACAAGAGCTACAGCAACATTTCTTTTGTAGCAAAGCCGCTCTTGAATCCATCATTAGACCTCATTTACTCACCGAAAAAATCAAATACAGCGCAGGAAAATTCTACCTCTAAATTGCGCTTATGTTTGAACAAATCAAGCCGACACCAAAAGCAATTGGTGCGCATTGGCTGGCTTTTTTAATACCATTTATTGGAGGTCTTTATTTGGCCGATTACCGTGTTTTTACGGGAGCAACACTTAAGTTTCTTTACTTTTTTTCAGCTTTCATGTTGCTACTTTGGATGTTTACTATTTTCAGTAAGCATTTCGTTTGGCTGAGGGCCTATTTATTGCCGTTTTCTTTCTTTGCACTCGGATTTTGGCAACAATTTTTGGTGCAACAAGCCTTTCGTGAGACCAGGAAAATTCAGCCAAGGAAAAGCATTTTTGGTTTGCTCGAAATCGATGAAGTGCAAGTAAAAACCAATGGGCAACTGCTTTTTGGGTCTTTTCACTTTCAACAGTATGGTAAAACTAAAACCCTTCCTATCCAAGTTTATACCGATTTGCAGCAAGCCGTGTTTGTTCAAGAAAAATTATGGATCTCTTGCAAACCCGAGGTGGTTCAAAATGAAACTTATCCGGGTGCATTTGACCTGGAGCGCTTTTTACAGTTGAAAGGAATTACCCATGTGGCCTATTTAGACAGTTCTGATATAATAAGGCGCTTTTCAAGGCCAGAAAATACTCATTGGCGGCATCTTTTAGCCCAGCAGCGCGCATCTTTTACAAAACTTTTTGAGCGATTTCTCGATGGAGAAGCTGCAGATGTCGCTATTGCGCTGATTATCGGTGATCGCAGTGGTGTGGATGCGGCCTCAAAAATGGCGTTCCAAGGTACGGGCTCTATGCATATTATGGCGGTTTCCGGGATGCACATTGCCCTACTTATCAATGTACTGCTCCAGGTTTGCGCGTACTTGGGGTCTTGGATTCCCAGACGAAGTGTGATCATTTTTCTTTTGATACTGATTTGGTATTACGCTTTTTTAACCGGTTTGTCAGCAGCTGTACTCAGAAGCGTTGTGATGTTTACATTTCTCTTGCTTGGCCAACTGAGCGGCAAGCAAGTTTCATCATTGCTTCTGCTCTATTTCTCCGCTTTTTTGTTGCTTTTGTTTGACCCGCTTTTACTGTTTGATCTTGGTTTTCAACTCTCGTATATGGCCATGTGGGGCATCTTTTTGCTGTATCCAAAGATATCGGCCTACTTGCATTTTCGTTGGTCTTACTTACAGACACTTTGGGAAGGCACTGCTATGGGCTTAGCCGCCACCTTAAGTACTGCTCCTTTGAGTCTTTATTACTTTCATAGCTTTCCAAATTACTTTGCATTAGCCAATTTGTTTTTAATGAGTTTGTCGAGTTTTATATTGGTGCTCGGCATGCTGTTTCCGCTAGTTGCACTATTGCCGCAGCTGAATATTATTTTTGGTTGGATACTCGAGAAAAGCATTGAGCTGCTCTTACTAATCATGGATTTTTTCGCCAAGCTACCTGGCGCTTTGGTGCAAGGTTTTTCCTTTTCCTTTCTATGGGTTTTCGGCGTCTGGCTTTTGCTCTATTATTGGCAGCGGGGTTTGAATTTATCTCAACAACGCCTGGCCGCTGCATTCAGCGCCTTCTTTTTAGCTGAATTGAGTTTTGGACGCATCTTGAATTATCAAACGCATGAGGTTTTTCAGCTAAAAAAACAACAAATAGTGGCCATCAAAGCACAAGGTGGTTTGCAGTTTTTTGCAAAGCAACCTTCAAATAAAACGTACTTGCTGTGTCAAGGATTCGAGACCTACTATGGGGTGCCTTCACAAATGAAAATATTGAACAAGAATTTTATCTTTGTGAAAATTTTGAATCCATGAAAGCACTGAGCCCAAAGGAAGTTCACTTGGCACAAGAGGCGAAAAAAGACCTCTTACTAGTAGACATCAGAGAGCCTTACGAATACCAAAATTGTCAAATTGAGGCACTGCGCATCCCGATGGCTGAATTTGCAAGCAAGTTTCCGAGTATTGCCCAACACGAACAAATTGTCGTGATGTGTCAGTCTGGTAAGCGCGCTGAAGCTTTAGTGAATTTCATTGAAACTGAACTCGATGCAACGAACTTGTACATTTTAACCGGTGGCCTCAATGCCTGGATTTCAGATGTTGCTCCTCATTTAAGCTGCGAATAAAATGGGTGGCATTTTACAACTTTTTGATTTCATCTTGCACATCGATGCTTATTTGTTTTTGCTGATTCAAGACTACGGCATCTGGATTTACGGCATTTTATTTTTAATCATTTTCGTAGAAACCGGTTTGGTGTTTATGCCGCTGTTACCCGGAGACTCTTTGCTTTTTGCTGCCGGAACTTTTTGTGCTGGTGTCATGCAAGAAAACGAAATGGCCCAACTCAATTTATGGGTGGTGCTCAGCTTACTTATTGTTGCTGCAATAGCTGGTGATGCTGTCAATTATTTGATCGGAAAACACTTTGGGCTTAGGCTAGCGAAGGTCAAAATCAAGAATTACCAACTGATCAATGACAAGCACCTCGACAAAACCCATGCGTTTTTTGAGAAACATGGCCCCAAAACCATCATTATTGCCAGGTTTGTTCCGATTGTCAGGACTTTCGCTCCCTTTGTCGCTGGAATTGCCCAGATGCGCTACCCTACTTTCTTTAGGTTTAATGCTTTTGGCGGCACCATTTGGGTCATTTCATTGACTTTACTTGGCTACTTTTTTGGCAACCTCAGTTTCGTGCGTGAAAACTTTGAAACGGTCATTTTTGGCATCATCGGACTGTCTTTGCTTCCGATGGTTTTTGCCTTTATTCAGGAAAAATTAAAAACCAAGGCCTAATTAAAGCCCTTGTGCCCTGAATTCTTCTCTTAAGATCGCTGCACCGATTTCTGTTGGAAATTGTGGAAGCTGCGCTGTGATTTCTAGAATTTTTGCACCTAAGTCTGTAGCAGTTGCTGAGTTGTCTAGGGTGCTAGCTGCCATATTGATGACTCTAATGACTTCTTCTTTGGATTGCACAACCGCTCTCCAGGCTTGTTCTGAAACAAAAAGTTGTTGCGCAATATTGTGCTCAAATTCATCGCGCACGGTCTGAATCAGCACCGTTTGTTGCATCTTGACTGTTGCTTGAACCTGTAAAACTCTGAGGGTTAAATGTGCCGGATGCAAGCGCTCTAACAAGAGAATAAGGCGCTGATATGACTCGAGTTTACTTGGTAAATAGAAGGCTTGTTTTTGCTCTTTGAGTTGGCTTTGCATGCGCCAAATATCCGTGTCGTGCTGGCGCTTTAAGAACAAATAAACCAAGCCAACAGTCAGTAAACTGACAAACAAAAAGGCAAAAAGTACAATCCAAATTTCCATCTTCTATTTTTTGGCAAAGATAGTTCTTTCGCTATTCTAGCAAGTCTAGGATGTATAATTCTCTTATTTTTACAACATGAACACATTGCTTTTACCTGGAATTTTAGTCCTTTATTTTCTGTTGCTCTTGGCCATTGCTTATTTCACCTCGAAAAATGCTACTAGCCATAGTTTTTTTACCGGCGATAAAAAAAGCCCTTGGTATTTAGTTGCCTTCGGCATGATTGGCACCTCGTTGTCTGGCGTCACTTTCGTTTCGGTTCCGGGCTCAGTGAGCATGGGGGCTTGGCATTACTACCAATTAGTACTTGGTTTTTTTGCAGGCTATTTTGTGGTGGCTTATGTGTTGTTGCCACTTTATTACAAGTATCAACTCAATTCAATTTATAGATACCTAGAGCTCAGGTTGGGTTTAAAAGCTTATATCTGGGGCGCGGCATATTTTATTTTATCGCGCACATTGGGCGCTACAGTTAGGCTTTATTTAGTGATCAATGTCTTGCAACTCTTTGTGTTTAAACCATTAGGTCTTGAGTTTTGGCAGGCTACACTTCTAATTGTCCTCATGATTCTTGCCTACACGCTCAAAGGTGGCGTCAAAACAATCGTCTGGACCGATACCTTGCAAACCTTCTTTATGCTGTTGGCTTTGGTCATTTGTATTATTTCATTGCAAGAAAATTTAGGTTTGAGCTGGTCAACGCTTTGGGCCGAACTAGGCGCTAAAAACCTTACTTCTATCTGGAGCACTGACCCCAATGCCGGCGATTTTTTCTTGAAAGACTTCCTAGGTGGTGCCTTTATAACCATTGCTATGACGGGGCTTGATCAAGAAATGATGCAAAAAAATATCAGTGTCAAAACCCTTAAGGATGCACAAAAAAACATGGTGGTATTCAGCTTCACGCTGCTGCTTGTCAATGCACTGTTTCTATTGTTAGGGAGTGTTTTGGTTATGTTTGCTCAGAAAAACGGCTTGCAAATTGCACCCGATGACCTCTTTCCGCATATTGTCCAAAACTACCTGCCTTTTGGGGTTTTCATCATCTTTATCATTGGCTTGATTTCTGCTCTCTTCCCGTCAGTAGATGGCGCTATCACAGCACTGACCGCCTCCTTTTGCATTGACATCATTGGCTTTGAACGCAAGGGTTTTGATGAAGTCAAACGCCAAAAACTCAAGCGTTGGGTACATTTGAGTTTTGCAGCGCTTTTCACCATTTTGGTGTTTATCTTTAAAGCTGTTGACGATAAAAACATCGTGAATCTGATTTTCTTAATTGCCGGCTACACCTACGGGCCCTTGCTCGGCTTATTCAGTTTTGGCATTTTAACCAAACTCAAGGTGCATACCAATAGCATTCCTTTTATTGTTTTGGGCGCCCCTATTCTGTGTTACTTACTGAGTCAAAATGCGGCTATTTTTGGAGAAAAGTTTCAGTTTGGCAAAGAAATGTTACTCATCAACGGTGCCCTAACGTTTTTACTCTTGGTTCTTAGTAGCTTTGTATTTAAAAGTTCAACTCATGAAACTGCTCCTCGCTGATCATCAAGCCCATTTAAAATTTGCACCGCTAACCCTCACACGTCCTGTTGGGGCTTTGCGTTGCGGCATTTACACCAATGCTGAGCGCTGGTCAAAATGGTTCCCAGAAGCAGCAATCGGATTTGAAACTAAAGCCTATTTACAGGCAAAATTCCCAGCCGTTGAGGGTATTAAAATTAATGCTCAGGTGCTGCCCAACGAAGAGCTCGCTGCTGCCCTTCAAGCTTTGCCGGAAAACACCAGCTTGTACGGCAATGAACTTTGGCTTGCGACCAACGGCGAAGCGCTTTCAAAAATCAATTATACGGGTGAAAACCCAATCATTCTTAAAGAACGCTGGGATCTATTTGAACAAAACGACGCCGTTCTAAAAGCAGACTTTTTGTTAGCAACTAGCGGTCGTCTGTCGGGTAAATTATCGAAAAGCAACACTTTGATTGGTGCCACTGACCAACTTTTTATTGAGGAGGGAGCAGTTGTTGAAGGTGCAATTTTAAATACAAAAACTGGCCCCATTTATATTGGGAAAAATGTAGAAATTATGGAAGGCGCTTTGTTGCGAGGCCCCTTAGCCATTCTTGATGGTGCTGTTATTAAAATGGGTGCCAAAATTTACGGCGGCACGACCATTGGCCCAGAATGCCGCATCGGAGGCGAGGTTAGCAACAGTATTTTTTACGGCTATACCAACAAAGGTCACGATGGCTTTATTGGAAATGCCTTACTTGGCGAATGGTGTAATCTTGGTGCAGATACCAATTGCTCCAATCTTAAAAATAATTATGGTTTGATCAATACCTACAGCTATGAACACCAAGCGCAAATCAAAACACCTTTGCAGTTCATGGGAGTTTGTATGGGTGACCACTCCAAAACAGCCATCAATGTCCAATTAAATACAGCAACAGTCATTGGCGTTTCTGCCAACATTTTCAGCAGTGGCTTTCCCGATAAATTTATTCCTTCTTTTTCTTGGGTGAGCGATGCGCAAACAGATGCATTTCAACTCAGCAAGGCCATAGAAGCTGCCAAAGCCATGATGTCCAGAAGAAAAATAGATTTTACAGCCGCTGATCAAGAAATTTTTGAAACGCTTTCCAAACAAGTTGACTAGCCTATTATGTACTGACTTTTTAGCAGTACCATTCTTTTGGCATATTCCTTGAAACCTAACCTGTAAATTAAAACAAGCGGGCTTTTGTCAGGCAGGCACTTTACTTTCTGCCAAACTGTCCGATACTTTTCAATATTATGAGCGAATTATTTGACCACGGTTTTTTTGGTATGTCGGGCTACGATTCAGACGCTGAATTTATTCCACTAATTACTGCTGAAGAAGAAGAACACATGAACAAGCAAGAGTTCCCAGACGAACTCCCAATCTTGCCTTTGCGCAACAATGTGTTGTTTCCGGGTGTGGTTATTCCCATTACAGTTGGCCGAGACAAAAGCATCAAATTAATCCAAGAAGCTAATAAAGGCTCTAAGATCATTGGTGTGGTTTCTCAAAAAAATCAAGATGTCGAGGCGCCTCAATTTGCTGATCTTCATCAAGTTGGAACCGTTGCCCAGATCATTCGCTTGCTCAAAATGCCCGATGGTAGTTCTACCGTAATTATCCAAGGTAAGCGTCGATTTGAAATGCTGCAAGCTACCCAAACAGAGCCTTACATGAAAGCAAAAGTCAAGGTGCTTTCCGAATTGCCCCTTGACCCTGCTAATAAAGAGCTAGAGGTAATGTTCAGCACCATCAAAGACCTCGCCTTACAAATCATCAGAGAAAGTCCAAACATTCCATCCGAAGCGCAATTTGCCATCGGCAACATTGATAGCCCAACGTTTTTAGTCAATTTTATTTCCTCCAACATGAATGCCGATGTTTCTAAGAAACAGGCCATGCTCGAAGAAATGGACATGAAAAAACGCGTGCTTTTGGTACTTGAGCACCTCACGGCAGAAGTACAACTGCTCGAAATGAAAAACGAGATTCAAAACCGCGTGCGCAAAGACCTCGACAAACAACAACGCGAGTACTTTTTGCATCAGCAAATGCGCACCATCCAAGACGAACTCGGAGACAACCCACAAATCCAAGACGTTCGCGAACTCGAACAGCGCGCACTCACTAAAAAATTGGACGACCGCGTCTCCAAGCTTTTTCAAAAAGAACTCGACAAATTGCAGCGCATGAATCCGCAAGGAGCGGAATACACCGTGCAACTCAACTACCTCGATCTTTTACTAGACTTACCATGGGGAGAATTCACCACCGACCTACTCGATCTCAAAAGAGCCAAAAAAATCTTAGAACGCGATCATTTTGGCCTTGAAAAGGTCAAAGAACGCATCCTTGAATACTTAGCTGTACTCAAATTAAAAGGCAACATGAAAGCGCCAATCTTGTGCTTCTATGGGCCTCCAGGAGTTGGTAAAACCTCTTTAGGCAAATCGATTGCCGAAGCATTGGGCAGAAAATACGTCCGCATGTCTTTGGGTGGCCTCCATGACGAAGCTGAAATTAGAGGGCATCGCAAAACCTATATTGGCGCCATGCCAGGGCGCATCATGCAAAACCTCAAGAAGTCAGAATCCGCAAACCCGGTTTTTGTCCTTGATGAAATCGACAAATTGGGGCGTAGCAATCACGGCGACCCTTCTTCTGCCCTACTTGAAGTCCTTGATCCTGAGCAAAATGGCAATTTCTATGACAACTATGTAGAAACCGAATTTGATCTATCTAAAGTCTTATTTATTGCTACTGCTAACAACCTGTCTCAAATTCAAGGGCCATTGCTAGACCGCATGGAAATCATTGAAGTCAATGGTTATACCCTTGAAGAAAAGGTAGAAATTGCCAAAAGACACCTTTTGCCCAAACAATTAGCTGCACACGGCATCACCAAAAAAGACCTCGACCTCGACAAAAAAATCTGGCAAAAAATCATTGAGTCCTACACCTTTGAATCTGGTGTGAGGGGCCTCGATAAAATTGTTGCCAAATTGGTGCGCAACCGAGCACGCCAAATAGCCATGGAAGAAACTTTTGAAACCAGCATTCAAGAAAACGACCTCTTTGACTTTTTAGGCGCTGGCAGAACCCGCACCAAATACGACAACAACGAAGTAGCTGGTGTTGTAACAGGCTTGGCCTGGACAGCAGCCGGCGGAGATATCTTATTTATTGAATCTCTGATTTCTAAAGGAGCAGGAAAACTTACACTGACCGGTAATCTCGGAGACGTCATGAAAGAATCTGCAGTTATTGCCCTTGAGTTTCTAAAGAGTAATCATCATTTACTCAACCTAGACGCCGCACTTTTCAATGCCTACAACGTGCATGTCCACGTGCCTGAAGGTGCTACTCCAAAAGATGGCCCAAGCGCAGGTATCACAATGCTAACAGCCCTCGCCTCTTTATTTACACAACGCAGGGTGCGCAAAAACTTAGCAATGTCCGGTGAAATCACACTCAGAGGGGAAGTCTTGCCTGTAGGAGGTATCAAAGAAAAAATATTAGCTGCCAAAAGAGCTGGCATCAAAGAAATCATTTTGTGCGCCAAGAACAAACAAGATGTCGATGAAATTCCGGCACAATACCTCAAGGGTTTGCAATTCCATTTCGTAGAAAAAATGCAACAAGTCCTTGATTTGGCGCTACTCAATGAAAAGGTCAAAGATCCTAAAAAGCTAGAGTCTCCTACTGTCCATGACAAAAGCGCAAAATAATACCGCAGCGCAAGGCCCACTCATTGTCTTTGACGGTGTTTGTGTGCTTTGTAATCGTTGGGTAAATTTTATTCTTAAAGCAGACCAAAAGCAAGTTTTTACCTTTTCAAGTTACCAAGGCTTACCTTCATATATTTCGAAGGAGGGTGTCTCTATTCCTCTTGAGCACAGTATTGCGCTTTATGACAACGGCGCGTGGTTCCAACAAAGCACTGCTGTTTTACTCATTTTCAAAAAGCTTTACGGACGCTTTCATTGGTCACAGCTGGCCTGGATAGCACCGCGTTTCCTGCGTGATTTCCTTTATAAACAAGTCGCCAAGCGCCGCTATCAATGGTTTGGCAAGACTGATAGTTGTCGGGTTCCGAGTCAAGAAGAGGCAAATCGTTTTATTGGTTAGTGGTTTTTAAGTTTATTTTATTTCGCAAAGAAATTGTAACTTGAGGCATCAAATTTCAAGCGATGCGTCTAGCCCTTTCTTTTTACTTTTTTCTTCAATTTTTCTTGGTTCCTTTTGTAAGTGCACAACAATTACAAAAGCCCTCTGCAACCGAGATCGCTGTTTTGCCTTATTGGGCGCAGTTGCTGTATTCAGAGCATCCGAATGTATATACGCTAAGAACCGAATACGAGCAATATTACCGCACGCATCCATTCGAAAAGAACTTTCATACACAATATTACAAGCGCTTCATGAGAAGCAATCAGTATTTCGTCAACGACCTTGGTTTTTTGGAATACCCTTCAAATGCGCAAATTCAAAGTGAAAAATTAGCCTATTTAAAGAAGCAAGCGCAACAAAACAAAACCACCAATTGGAGCATTGTTGGACCAATTACAAATTTCCAAGAAGGCGCTACTCCGGGTTCGGGGCAAACGAATGTTTACTCTTTTGATCAGTGCGAAGGAAATCCACAGCTTTGCTATTGCGGAACAGAGCCGGGGGAAGTCTATAAAAGTAGCAACGGTGGGCTCAATTGGGAACTTGTTTCAAAAACTATAGATTTTGGAAGTGGTGTGACAGCCGTGGAGGTGCACCCTACGAATGGAAACATTGTTTTTTCTGCTGGGAATAATGGTATTTTCAAAAGTACAGATGGCGCACAGACCTGGACGCAAGTGTTGCAAACAACAGGCCTAAATGCCAATGAATTACTCATCTTACCCAGCAATCCGAATATCGTTTTTGCAGCCACAGACAAGGGTTTGTATCGCAGTAATGATGCTGGCCAGAACTGGAATTTACTTTTTAATCAGAGGACCTACGATATCAAGCAGAAACCAAACAGCGCTCAAACCTTGTACCTTTTAAAAAACAACCCCAGCCAGATTCGCTGTGAGTTTTTCATTTCTACAGATGCAGGTCTCAATTGGACGCTTCAAGACAACGGCTGGTACAGTTCATCTGATCCGGCACGCATTGACGGCGGAGGTCGATTAGGGGTTTCGCCCGCAGCTCCTGAAAAAGTATACGCTTACCTCATTGGAGATTCCAAACCCAACGATTTTGGCTATATCGGGCTCTATGTTAGCAATAACGCGGGCGCTACCTGGACTTTACCAAATGGCCCCGTTGGAGGCCCGTATAGTACTACTCATGTCAATTTAGCAATGGGGACGCCAACCTGGAACTACCACCAAGGATTTTATAATTGCGCCATTGTGGTCAATCCCAATAATGCCGATGAAGTCCTTATTGGTGGCTTAAATTTATACAGATCAACAGACGCCGGCCTCTCTTTTAGCTCGGTTTCTGGCTACGTAGGCGGCCCCCTTAATTTACATGTCGATAACCAGGACTTCAGAGTCATTGGTAACCAAACCTGGATCACAACTGATGGTGGCATCTACCATTCGACGGACTTTTTGGCCACACAGCCCGAATTTTATATGTCTGGTGTTCACGGTTCAGATTATTGGGGCTTTGACAACGGTTGGAATGAAGATGTCTTAGTAGGTGGCTTATATCACAATGGGAATTTGGCACATCACGAGAACTATGGGGCAGGAAATTTCTTAGAACTTGGTGGTGGTGAAGCTCCTACAGGTTATGTAAATCCAGGACAAAACCGACTCACCTATTTTTCAGATGTCGATGGAAAAAGAATTCCAGAACAACTGCAAGGTGCTATTCAAAATGCCTCTTTTGGCATAGACCCGAATGAAAGTTACTGGGCAGCAGAATCAAGTGAATTGGTCTTTCATCCTCATTGTTATGGCATTGCATATGTAGGCAAAGAAAACAGCCTATTTCGCACCAAAGACAAGGGGGCTTCATTTGAATTGGTCCAAACTTTTGGCGCTAATGTCAATGAAAAAGTAAATTACATTGAAATCTCGAGTCATAACCCCGCTGTGATTTATCTAAATCAAAGAGCAGCAAGCGGCGCAATCGGAAAACTATGGAAAACACAAGATGCGGGGCAAAATTGGGTCCAACTTAACATTCCTTCAGGCAATTCTAGCAGAATGCTCTTGGCGCTAAACCCTGCTAACGATCAAGAATTATGGTTGGCGTATCCGAGTGGTTCTAATGGCTTTAAAATCTTTAAAACAACTGATGGTGGTGCTTCCTGGACAAATTTAAGCAGCAGTATTATAAATAATGAATCCATTCAAGCCTTGGTGCATATTGCAGGCACTGATGGTGGAATATATGTAGCTACTAATAAAGCTGTTTATTATCGCAACAATACCCAAAATTTCACACTTGAAAATACAGGCTTGCCAACTTTTACAAATGGCAATATCCTTAGACCATTTTACCGCGATCAAAAAATCAGATTAGCTACCTACGGAAAAGGTATTTACGAGAGTAACTTGGTAGAAAACCCAGGTGCAGTGCAGGCGCGTATTACTGTTGACAAACTGAGTCAGACCGTAGTTTGTGAAATTGATTCCTTTTATTTTGATGATTACTCATTCTTGGCACACCAAGGCGCGAGCTGGAGTTGGAACTTTCCTACCGGAATTCCAGCTTTTTCCAATTTAAGGAACCCTTCAGTTTATTTCCAAAACGCGGGGCAACATTTAGCTATTCTCACCATAACCGATGCCAATGGCCACACAGACATTGATTCTATCTATGTCTCTTTGGACTTCTTTCCTTTTCAGTCTGGCATCCAAGAAGATTTTCAGGCAACTTTTTTACCACCGGGATGGACAGTCTATGATGAAAATGGCCACGGCACCTGGACACTCGCAGCAAATGCTGGCGGATTCGGAACATCACAACAGTCTACCTATTTTGATAATTACAACATCAACTCAGACGGCACTTATGACGATTTGATCATCCCATTAGAAACTGCCTTTCTAGACATTCAACCGACCCTATATTTTGATGTTGCCTACGCACGTTGGGGCTCAGGCTATTCTGATTCTTTACAAGTGGTGGTGTCAACAGATTGCTTTGAAACGGAGCAAGTGCTTTATTTCAAAGGTGGTGTAGAACTTTCGACCGCTCTGGACAACCAAAGTTTCTTTGTGCCATCAGGCTCTGAATGGCGAAGAGATTCGGTTGACCTCAGTGCCTATGCTCAAATTGGTCTTGTGCAAATTGCCTTCAGAAATATTGGTGACTGGGGCAACTGCTTATATCTTGACAACATTCAGATTGGTTCAATGGCTCAGCAAACCGAACTTCTAAATGAAAAAAGAAGTGTCTACCCTAACCCGCTATGCCCTGGTTCAAATATTAATATTCAAGGCCCTGACTTTGAATACGTTTTGCTACGCGACCTCAATGGGAAAACAGTAAAAAAATATGATGGAGCAACTCCGTTGCAACTTCCTGAAGAAATCAAAGCAGGTACCTATTTATTACAAATCCATAGTAAAACACTTATTAGCAACATACCGCTAATAGTTGTGCAATAAACATTTCGTCTATTTGGCATAATTTCTGATATTTGCACTGTAAATTTTCAATATGCGCTTTTTACTACTTTCTCTAGTTATTTCCTTCTTTTCATTAAATGTTTCGGCTCAAGATGCTAAGGCACAAGGAATTTTAGATCGCCTTTCTACCAAAATGAAAGGCATGAAATCATTTTATATTGAGTTTTCGGCAAGTGTAAAAAACACCACTACCGGCACCAATGAAAATGAAATTGGAAAAGGCTGGGTTAAAGGCAATAAATTCTACGCTTCTTATGGTGACAACACCATGATTTGTAACGGTATCAAAACCTGGACAATTGTAAAAGACGAGCGCTCGGTTTATGAATCAGATGCCAACACCAACGACGAAGAATCGATCAACCCTAAAAAACTCATGACCATCTGGGAAACGGGTTTTAAAAACAAATACGACCACGAAGACAAACTCAACGGCCAGGCTGTACACGTTATTAACTTGTATCCTAAAGTGCCAGCAAAGGCAGAATACCACACCATTGTGCTTTACATTTCAAAGACTGAAAACGAATTATTGAAAGCAAGCATGAAAGCCAAAGACGGTACCGTCATGACCTACGTAGTTACTAAGTTTACAGCTAATCCTGAAATAGACGACGCTAAGTTTGTTTTCGATAAAAAGAAATATCCAGGATATCCGGTCATCAAAGACTAGTAAGTCCTTTGGACGCTCATCAGTTCTAGCGTTTCATCATCCTATCCATCTCGCGCTTGTCATCCTTTTCTTTGAGGTCATGACGCTTGTCATGGAGTTTTTTACCCGTTCCACAAGCAATCTGGACCTTTACCCAACCTTTTTCTGACAAGAATAATTTGAGAGGAACCAAAGTGTTTCCTTTGATTTTTAAGAACTTCTCTATGCGCACTATTTCTTTGCGCAGCAACAACAATTTACGATCAGCACGCGGTTTGTGGTTATAAAAAGAACCGTTTTCGTATTCGGTGATGTGCATGTTGCGCAACCACACCTCGCCCTTATCGAAAATACCGTAAGATTCCAGAATACTGGCCTTTCCATTGCGGATGCTCTTGATTTCAGTACCCGACAACACAATACCCGCCTCGAAAACTTCTTCGAGGTGAAATTCAAAGCGCGCACGCTTGTTGCGAATATTGAGTTCCTTGAGGGCCATGTTGCAAAGTTAGTGTTTTAAAGGTGTCGCGTAAAAAGAATCGTTAATTTTACATTCATGCAAATTCCATCTCAGCATTTAGAAGCAGCCGTTGATCAAATTGCAAGTCTACCTGGCATTGGCAGACGCAGTGCTTTGCGCTTGGCGCTTGATTTACTCAAGCGTTCAGAGCCTGAAATTCAAGATTTTGTGTCGGCTATTTCCAACTTGCAAGACAAAGTATTGCGCTGCTCTAATTGCGGTAACCTCACAGATGTGCCGGTGTGTCATATTTGCAACAATCCCAAAAGAGATCCTTCTTTAATTTGCATTGTAGAAGACATCCGAGACGTCATGGCCATTGAAGCCACCGCTTCGTTTCAAGGGCTGTACCATGTATTGGGTGGCCTCATTGCCCCTATGGATGGCGTTGGGCCGCAAGACCTCCATATTCCGAGGTTACTAGAGCGCCTTGAAACGCAAGCGATCAAGGAAGTAATTTTGGCTTTAAGCCCAACAATGGAAGGCGATACAACCAACTATTACCTTTTTAAGAAGTTAAAACCCTATGAGGTGCTGATCACAAGAATTTCTCGCGGAATTGCAGTGGGTTCTGAACTGCAATATGCAGATGAACTCACCTTAGGACGCAGCTTACAACAGCGTCAGGTTTTTGATGTGACAGAATAAAGAAATGCGCTTCAAATGACGAAGCCTTGGTTTTGCCTTTTAAAGCGAAGAAAATTTAAACCTTAAAGAACTGTGTTTTCTTTTTCAAATAACGCAGCCCCAAAGTAAATACGGCAATGAAAAGCGCCATGGCTAAAATCAACAGGCTCTTCTCTTGAAATTGCCCAAGCACATACCATTGAAAAGCTAAAAGCACCCATGCAGTGGTCATAGATGCAGCAATGCCTGAATATTCATTTTCTAACACAGTTTTAAAAGAAAAAGGCTGTGGGTTGGCCTTGAATTTCCAGAATGCCGGCAACAAAAGCGGGGTAGCACTTTTCCAATCGAGGTAGTCTTGGCCAAATTTGCGCGTCAAAAATTGCTCTTCCGCATAAATGATGAAGCGGTAATAAAACAAGAAGCCAATTAACATAGCAGGAATCAGCCAATCTATACCCGTAAAAACGACCCAACCCATGTAGGTTGTAATATTTCCGAGGTACAACGGATGACGCACCATAGAATAAATACCTGTAGAATTTAAGGCTTCTGCCACTTGTTCGTCGCGGTTACGACCTGAGGTGTGCGCAGCGCGTTTCCCTACCGCTAAAGCTCTGATAAGATGCCCAAGAATGACTAAAGAAACGGCAATTAAAGTATTGCTTTGGTCAAGCCATTTGTTTTGCGCAGGAAAATAATGCATCAAGAAAAAAGCAAGCAAGAAAAACAAGACAGGGATTTGCCCGCGGTACTTAAAAAACTGATTACCTAGCTTTTCCGAACGATTTTGTGTGGTCATTGACGAATTTTTAGTATCTTTAAAGACAGCAAATGTATAATTAATATGGGGTTAACAAAAGAAAAATACAAACTAGAGTTTCTTCTCAAAACCTCTCCGCGCGTTTTAGAAAAATTAATTACCACCCCAGATGGCCTCTCAGACTGGTTTGCCGACGACGTCAAAGTCCAAGACGACATCTACACTTTTGAATGGGACGGCAACGAAGAGCAAGCGCGTTTGCTACTCTACAAAATGAACTCCAAAATTCGTTTTCAATGGCTCGAGGATGAGGAAGAAGACCTAGAAACCTACTTTGAACTCTCGTACATCATTGACCCCATGACCAACTCCGTCATCTTGCACATCACAGACTTCGCTAACCCCTCAGACAAAGAAGGAAATTTAGCCCTCTGGAATCAGGCAATTTCTGAGCTCAAAAGAATTATTGGCGCCTAATTCAGACTTAAATTCTTAATTTTGCCGAAACACCTTTTGCTTGAAAAGACTGGTCCTTTTTAGCCTAAAAGCCTTTACTGGGCCTTTCATCGTGACACTCCTGATCTCGATGTTCATGCTCATCTTACAGTTTTTCTGGGTTTACATCGACGACCTCATGGGTAAGGGCCTTAGTGTTTGGGTCATTCTTGAATTACTTTTCTATGTATCGGCAAGTCTAATTCCGCTAGCTCTACCCTTAGCCATCTTGCTTTCTTCACTCATGACTTTCGGTAATTTAGCCGAACACAACGAGCTTACAGCCCTGAAATCGAGCGGTTTTTCCTTGTTGCGTATCATGCGCCCCTTAATTGTCATTGTGGGCATAATCGCAGTCTCGACCTTTCTTTTTGCCAATTTTGTCATCCCCGCAGCAAACCTGAAGTGGCACACCCTTATTTATGACATTCAGAACAAAAAAATCTCAACGCTGCTCACCCCTGGCGTTTATTCCAAGCATTTTGAAGGTTTTGCCATTAAAATCGATTCTTTAAAAGGCAATCGCTGCCAAGGCGTGACCATCCACGACTACACCCAGCCTAGCCAACTCAGAACGGTTAGGGCTCAAGAAGCAACTGTTTATAAATCGGTAAATGGACGCTACCTCTTTCTTGATTTAAAGAACGGCAGTATTCTCGAAGAGCTTGAAATTCAAACACCCATGTATTTGCAAAGCGGAGTCTTGACCAACCCTTCAGACCGGCCGTCGCGCATCTCTACCTTTGATCAAGGGGTCTACAAACTCGACATCGAAGGCCTTGATCTGAACCGCTCCAAAGAAGATCTTTTCACAGACAAATACGAAATGCTCAATGTATTTCAGATCAATGCAGCCCTAGACAGCGTAGACAAAAAACGCGTTCAATTCCAACAACTTTTTGGCTTACAAACTACACGTGCTTATTTAAGCCTCAATTCTCAAATTTTACCTTCTAAAATTCACGACCCTTCTCTACAAACATTACCGAAGGTACCCGTTAAAAGTTATTCCGAACTTGATGCTTCCTCATTGCGAATTGCCCGCACTTTGGCGCTTTCAAAAATTCGCAGAAATCAGCAGCAACTTCAAATGCAACAACAAAACACCGAAGCACTCGACCGCGAAACCACACTCTACTGGATAGAGTTTCATCGCAAGTTTGCCCTGACCTATTCTATCATAGTCTTATTCTTTGTGGGCGCACCCTTAGGCGCTCTCATCAAAAAAGGTGGTTTCGGCGCTCCGGTCGTGATTGCTGCACTCATTTTTATGCTTTATTTTATCCTGATTTCTATTGGTGATAATTTAGCGGATACCGGTTCGATTTCACCCATGCTTGGTATGTGGCTTGCCGCCTTTGTCTTTACACCTGTGGCTTTTCTTTTCACTAGAGCAGCCATTCTCGATAAAAAAATCATATGAAGATCCTGATTGTCAGCCACAAACCCCCTTACCCCATCCTAGACGGTGGTTGTTTGGCTATGGCAAGGTTGCTTTCAGATACTTTAGCCCTACCCGGCCTCGAGCAGCTCGATTACTTCAGTTGTTCAACCCACAAGCATCCATTTGCTGCAGAGCAGTTCCCAAAACACGCTAAACTCAATTTATTCCACCATAATATTGACACTAAGGTGAAACCCTTGCCAGCGCTGTATGCGCTTTTCAAGCAAGAATCTTATAACCTCACTCGTTTTTACACTGCAGAAATTACCGAGGCACTCAAAAAACTAGACAAGCAACAGCACTACGACTATATCATTTTTGAGAGTCTGTTTACGGCTATCTATGCGAAGTATTTAAAAGGTGCAACGCAGGCCAAGCTCATTTACAGATCACATAATATTGAACATCAAATCTGGAAAGACCTCGCTAAAAACACCAAGAATTTCTTGAAGCGTTGGTATCTTTTGCAATTGGCATACAGCCTGAAATGGGCCGAACGCAGTTGCTGGAGTGAAGATCAAGGTGGGCTCAACTTGATCTTAAGCATTTCAGGGCAAGACGCCCAAAACATGGAGTCCCAGACCCTAACCTCTATTCGTTATTTACCTTCCTCGATTGAAGAACCAACTGAACGCTCCAATGCTCAGAATCAAGCCTTATGTTTTATTGGTGCCTTTGATTGGCAGCCCAACGTTGAGGCGGTAGACTGGATCATCACCAAGGTTTTACCTACGCTTAGAAAAGAAATGCCAAATTTAGTTTTTCATGTTGCAGGTAAAGGCTCTGATCAAATTGCAAGATGGCAAATACCAGGGGTTCAGTGTCATGGTTTTGTCCCAGATTCCAAAGCGTTTATTGCAAATAACGGATTGTTTATCAGTGGCTTGCAAGCGGGCTCAGGTGTAAAGATGAAAGTACTCGAGGCCATGAGCGTGGGCGCGCCAATGGTCCTGACCCAAAAATCTGCTGAAGGCCTAGATGCCTTTGCTTATAAAAAGTTGCATCAAGACCCAAATAGCTTTGCCCAAGAGTGTCTCGAACTGCTCCATTCCCCAGAACTAATGCAGCAAGACGGTGCCGCCAATTTCAGTTATTATCAGCAGCATTTTTATCCTCAAAAAGTTCAGGCTGATTTATTACACATCCTCAAACAACTCTAAAATTATCCTTAATATTGCCTAGATGTTGAGTATCTTCTTTTGGTTAGGTTTTATCTTTATTTTGCACAGCTATGTGCTCTACCCATTTTTGCTGAAGTTTTTACAGCGCAAAAAAGGTTTGAGTTCACAAAGATCCATGCTGACACACAAACCAGCCTTAAGCATCATCATTCCGGCTCACAACGAAGAACAAGTATTAGCGGAGAAACTCAATTCAATTCTAAATAGTGCCTACGACCTTGAGTTGCTCGAAATCATTGTAGGCATCGATGCTTCCTCTGATTTTAGTGGCATCATAGCAGCATCCTTTACAGATAAATTCCCGAATTATAAAGTCAAGCATTTTACAGAGCGTCAGGGTAAAATTCAAATTGTCAATGCGTTAGTACCGAGTGCCATCCACGAAATCATTGTACTCACCGACGCCAATGTGCTGTTTACCAAAGATACGCTAAGCGCCCTGAGTCAGCATTTTATCGACCCATCCATCGGCTTAGTAGATACCCGCATGAAAAACTACGGGCTCAAAAACACCGGGATTTCCATGCCTGAGTCCGAATACATTGCCGGAGAAGTAAAAATCAAAGAAGCCGAGGGCCAACTTTGGGGAGCCATGATGGGCCCGTTTGGCGGCTGTTTTGCTGTTCGAAAACTCTGCTTCTCTCCTATTCCGAAGCACTTTTTGGTCGATGATTTCTATATCAACATGACTTGCCTTGAAAAAGGCTTTAAATGCATCAATGAACCCCAAGCGGTTGTTCTAGAAGACGTTTCCAATGACCTCAGTGTAGAATTCAAAAGAAAAATCCGTATTTCAGCGGGTAATTTCCAAAACCTCACACGTTTTTGGCGCCAATTGCTCAAATTCAATGGGCTTTCGTTTGCCTTCTTCTCTCACAAAGTATTGCGCTGGATCATCCCAGTATTTTTGGTCTTCATGATCCTTCAGATTCTTAGCCAGGCAGATCATTCTTGGTTTTACAGCATCTGCTATTTCATTTTAATCATGATCCCAATTACGTTCGTTGTCGATTACATCGCTAGAAAACAACAAACGCATGTTGTGTTTTTGCGCTACATCATACATTTTGTCAGCATGAACTTAGCCTTGTTTTTGGGCCTAATTAAGTTTTTAAGAGGAATCCGCTCCTCAGTCTGGGAACCGACCAAGCGACATCAGTAAGTTTTTCGTATCTTTGTACCCTGATTCACGCCAACGTTATTGTAAGTTGCCTTCCATCCTACTATTTCACACGGCAATTTTATACAACTAACACGCTCTAATGGCAAAATCCAAGGAAACCTTCTCCAAAAAGGAAAAAGAAAAACTCAAGGCAAAAAAGAAAAAAGAAAAATTACTTCGTTCTGAAGAAAGAAAGGCAAATGCCGGAGGTGGCGGCCTTGACAGCATGATGGCTTACGTAGACGAATTTGGACGTATTGTCGATGCACCGATTGATCCTAGTACACGCGTTGAAATCGACGCTGAAACCATAGAAATTGGCATTCCACGCCGCGAAGAATCCGACGAAGACGACGCAGCTGACACAGGCACCGTTATTTTCTTCAATGACTCCAAAGGTTATGGCTTTATCAAAGACAAGGCCAGTGGCGAAAACATTTTTGTACACGCTGCAAACCTCATGCACCCGATTGCCGAGCGCGATGTCGTGAGCTTCGAAAAAAGCAAAGGTCAGAAAGGTTGGGTAGCCCTCAACGTGAAAATCCTTCCTAAAGAATAGCCAAAACATTTTCAAACTATGTTTTAACTTTGCGCCATGAATGTAGAGTTAATGTCTCCTGCGGGTTCTTACGAAGCCCTGATGTCTGCCATTAAAGCAGGCTGTAATTCTGTCTATTTTGGAATTGAGCAGCTCAATATGCGCGCGCGTTCGTCCAACAATTTTACGCTAGAAGATCTCAAGAAGATTGCCGCAATTGGTAAAGAACACCAGGTAAAAATGTACCTGACACTCAATACCATTCTGTATCAGCACGACATGAACCTCATGAAAACCATCGTGCAGGCAGCCAAAGACGACGGCATCAACGCCGTTATTGCGTCTGACTTTGCCGTGATGCAGTTTGCTAAATCTATTGGCATGCCTGTACACATCTCCACTCAGGCCAATGTCACAAACGTGGAAACAGTTGCCTTTTTTGCCAGCTTTGCAGATGTCGTGGTACTTTCCAGAGAGTTATCTTTGAAGCAAGTGGCCGAAATTTCCAGAGAAATTCAAAGACAAAACATTGTTGGTCCAAGTGGCAATTTGGTGCGTCTAGAAGTTTTTGCACATGGAGCCCTGTGTATGGCAGTTTCTGGCAAGTGCTATTTAAGTCTACATTCTCATTTTGCGAGCGCCAACCGTGGTGCCTGTATTCAGAACTGTCGACACAGCTATATCGTCACCGATAAAGAAGATGGCACCGAATACGAACTCGACAACGAATACATTATGTCGGCCAAAGACCTCTGCACCATTGATTTCATCGATCAAATTATAGAAGCTGGCGTTTCCGTACTCAAAATAGAAGGTCGCGGCCGTGCCTCAGATTACGTCTACACGACTACCCAATGTTACCGCGAAGCCATAGATGCGCTTGGCACCGAGGCCTACAACCTTAAAGCCATTCAAAACTGGAAAGAGCGCTTATCTACAGTTTTCAATAGAGGTTTCTGGGATGGTTATTATTTAGGGCGCCAAATGGGCGAATGGTCCAATGTGCCTGGCTCTGTAGCCACGCAAAAGAAAATTTATATCGCCAAAGGCCTGCATTACTATGACAAAATTGGCGTTGCCGAATTTGATTGCGAGGCGTACTCTTTGAAAGTAGGTGACAAAATCATTGTTACGGGCCCAACCACAGGTTATATCGAAAGTGAAGTTCAAAGCATCCACCTCGAAGACGGCCCAACGGAAGAAGCTAAAAAAGGACAAATTTTCAGCATCGCGCTTCCAGAAAAAATCAGACCCTCAGACAAACTTTACAAATTGGTCAGCGAATGATTCAAGTGAGTCAACAACGCGAGCGCTGCATTGGCTGCAATGCCTGTGTTGAAGCCGCCCCACACCGCTGGCGCATCAGTAAAAAAGATGGCCGTTGCACCCTCGTTGGCGCCAAAGAAAAACGCGGCTTCTACACCATCAACCTCCCCGACTTCGAAAAAGAAGAAAACGAACTCGCCGCCAAAAACTGCCCCGTGAATATTAT
>JBEBBE010000078.1:0-36967 GCA_041158525.1 Bacteroidota bacterium
AAACCCTGAGGCTTCGGTGATTTCTTGGAATTGGATGTTGAAGGTTTTGTTGCGGTAAGGTTCAGGGTTGCTTTGGATTTTTTGGACCAAAGGTTCTTGAGGAATGAAGGCCAGGTTGGTGGTGTAGGTATCATTGCCAAATTCGATAAAGCGCTTGTTGTAGGCTTCGTTGAAACCGAGGAAATGAAGGGTGAATTCGCCTTCTTGATTTTGGAGATCGGAGAGTTGTTGGAGGGTGCTTTCGATGTCTTTGTAGAAGCTTGGTGTGTTTTTGTTGAGCTTTAGATTTTTATTGGGTTCAGATTCTGAGGCTGTTGAATGGCAGATGTAGCTGGCAATGGGGCTTTGTTCTGCATTAAAGAAGACCACGTGCATTTGGCTTTTTTCTTGATTCACTTTTTCAATTTTTGCCGTACTCAGGACGCCTTTTAAAAAGTAGAAGGTGTAGTTGAGTTGTTGCCCGTTTTCTAGCACTTTGTTGAGTTCGGCTTTAGCAAGTTCCCCAGTGTTGTCCATTTTAGCAGTAGATTGCAAGTTTTTGCCATTCTTGTGCGTGAAAAGCAAGGAACGCAGGTTTTGAAGATCTGTGCGTTGGTCAACTTTTTTTTGGTAGTCTAGAAAGGCCTCAATGCCTTCAAAGGGCGTTTCATATCTGAAGCCATCTTGGTCTGTCAGGATTGCGTTTTGCTGTGCGCTGTTGTCTTTACAACCCAACAAGGAGAGGCACAAGAGAAGACCTGAAAAGAAGAAGTATTTGCTCATTTGTTCACGAAATTACAAATACTTGTTTAATTGAAGACCGCTCTCTAGAAGCTTGTTCGGGCTTTCTGCGTAAATTTGACACATGTCTGTAGTACTCTGCATCGATTTTGGCTTAAAGCGCTGTGGCCTAGCCATCAGTGACCCTAATCGTATCATTGCAAGCCCCTTAACCACCATTGATTCAAGCACGCTTGAAAATTGGTTAATTATAGAAATTCCAAAAAGGAAAATTGAAGAAATTGTGTTGGGTTTTCCGACTCGTTTAGATGGTTCAGATTCACATGTCACTGAAAATGTCCGTTTATTGAAGACTGAACTTGAAAACAAATTCCCAAGTATCGCGGTTCATTTAATGGATGAGCGTTATTCTTCGAAAATGGCCAGTCAGTCCATTGCCCTGATGGGAAACAAAAAGAAAAAGCAAGACAAAGGACTCATAGATCAGGTTGCCGCCGCACTGATTTTGCAAGATTTCTTGAGTCAAAGCTAATCCTTACTAAATTTGTATCATGATTTTACCTGTTGTAGCCTATGGCGACCCTGTACTGAAAAAAGAAGCCGTCGAAATCGACGAACAGTACCCTGATTTACAAAAGTTAATCGCGGACATGTTCGAAACCATGTATCATGCCAAAGGTGTTGGTTTAGCCGCTCCACAAATTGGCAAAAGTATTCGTTTGTTTATCGTGGATGGCAGCCCATTTGCCGATGAAGAAGATGACGAACCAGATCCAAAAGCTGAAGGCATAGAAAATTTCAAAAAGGTGTTTATCAACCCAATTATAGAAGAAGAAACAGGTGATAAGTGGGCCTTTCAAGAGGGATGTTTGTCAATTCCGGGCATTCGCGAGAACGTGAATCGCCATGAAAAATTGGTCATTACCTATTACGATGAAAATTGGGAGTTCCATGAAGAAAGCTATGAAGGTTATGCAGCGCGTATCATTCAGCATGAATACGACCACATTGAAGGCATTTTATTTACAGATCACCTCAGTCCGCTCAAGAAAAAATTACTGACAAAGCGCCTTGGCAACATTACAATTGGTGCCATTAATGTCGATTACAAAATGAGTTTTCCGGGTCATAAAAAACAACGATTGATATGAGAAAAATATTAAGTTTTGCTTTGCTCTCCATGTTCATTGCTGCTTGTGGAACAAGTGCCACTGAAAAAACGAAGCAGGAGACCCTCAAAGAGGCGGTAACCCATTACGAAGATTCTCTTTCCAAATTACAAGCCGATCCCGAAAAGGCAAAAACCATCACGAGTTTGTCCCAAATTGAATTGGTCAATCGTTACAAAGCCTACTTTCAGGCCTTTCCTTCAGATGACTTCAGTGCCGATTGCCTATTCAAGACCCACATGATTTACGAAAGCATGTCTGCACCAAGAGAGGCACGAGCTTATGCCGATACTTTATTAGCGCGTTTCCCGAATTACAAAAACAAGGTTTTAGTACTAGAAAGTTTAGCCAGTTCTTATGATATCAACGAACCGCGCGACACCGCAATGGTTAGAAAATATTACAACTTACTTTTGGCTGAAAAACAGGTCCCGGCTCAAAAGAAAAAAGAAATCAAAGAAAGACTTTCTAAGTTACACCTAAGTTTCGAGGAGTTGATTCTGCAAATGAATCAATAGAAAGGAATCTAATCCATTGGTAGAATTCAGAAGATTGAACCACTCAATCTTTTAAAGTCCTCAAAAAATTCAGGATAGGATTTATTGAGGCAATTTATATCATCTAACTCTTGTCCTTCCTCACTGATCAGACTCGCAATGCTTATTGCCATGGCAATTCTGTGGTCATGATGACTTTTCAAACGCGCCTTTGGAAGCCTTCCTTTGCCATGAATGCTGATGGTATCTCCTTTGATTTCAAAAGGAATATCCCAAGCACTTAATGCCTCAGACATCACGGCCAGGCGGTCCGACTCTTTGTTTTGAAGGCGTGAAATACCCGAAATCTGACACACTTCTTTACTCGCACAAGCTAATATGACCAACACCGGAAATAAATCTGGGCAATCCGTTAGGTTGGCATGAAAAGGTAATTTCTCTGCAGATTCCAAAACCAATAACTTTTCTTGCTTCCACTCAAGTTTTGCTCCAAAAGCGACCAAAATATCCAATAGCGCTTGGTCTGCCTGAAGACTGTTTGGGTTGAGACCATCCACCAAAATTTCTCCACTAATTGCTGCAGCTACCAAATGGGCGGCAACACTGCTCCAGTCGCCTTCTACTGCCGTATTGGTTAATTGGAGGTCTTGGGCGCCTGTAAAAAAGTAGGTGTTATTTTGTTTTTTATATTGAAAGCCAGCGTCTTGTAACATGCCGAGCGTCCATTCAAAATAGGGAGCGCTTTTTAAGTTTTCAATGCTAATTTGCCAAGTCCCTTCAGTTGCGGCGGCTAGCAAAAACAAGCCCGATAAATGTTGCGAACCACTAGTGCCATCCAAGTTGAGTTGAAAATTCTTGATTTTTCCTTTTATATGAAGCGGTAATTTGCCTTCTTGATGCACCACTTCCAAACCTAATTTTTGCAGTGATTCAATAGTAGCCCAATGCTCCCGAATCTTTAAAGTTCCTTGACCCTCTAACTGGTAACTTTCACTAAAACAATTACCTACGAAAGCCAAAGTTCTGATTCCAAAGCCACTTTCGCCAATATCGATTTTTAAATGCGAACTTTTGTGCTTACTTGGCTGAACCATAATGGTGGTGTCAAGCTCTTGAAATGTATGGCCAAATTGTTCAAGTGCGGCAAGCATCGAGAGGTTGTCTGCTGAGCGGTGAAAGCCAGCAATTTGACTCGGTTTTTTTGACAAGCAAGCTAAGAGGAGCAAGCGTTGTGCATGGCTTTTAGAGCCAGGTGCTTGGAGTGTTCCGCGATAGTTATTGCCCTTGATTTTCATTGTCGGAAAGGCTATTAACGGCCATTTGAATGCGCAACGATTCTTCGTGTAGCATCTTGATCATTTGCTTTGCAAATTCTTCAGATAAACCGCTGTCTACAGCTTTTTGCAAATTGGCTTTGAGCGTTTCTTCCCAGCGTTGGGCTTGTAAAATGTGCTGGTTGTGCTGTCTTTTATAGATGCCAATTTCTTTAGAAATAGACATGCGCTGTTGGAGTAAATTGATCAAAGACTCATCGATGAAACTGAGTTGCTCTCTGAATTGCGCCAAGGCATTGGCTTGTTTAGCTGCCGGATTTCTGGGCTCTAAACCTGCAAATATTTCTTTGAGTGCTTCAGGGGTGATTTGTTGTTTGGCGTCTGTCCAGGCGGCTGTTGGGTCGATGTGACTTTCAATCATGAGCCCATCATAGTTGAGGTCAAGTGCTTGTTGGGCCAAGGGTTGGATGAGGTTGGCCCTGCCACCAATATGCGAAGGATCCATGACAAGTTGCAGCGCCGGCCTTTCTTGTTTGAGGTCGATGGCAATTTGCCAATGGGGGTTATTGCGGTAATTGGTTTTTTCATAAACCGAGAAACCTCTGTGTATGGCGCCAAGCACTTGAATGCCATGGCGTTCGAGTCTTTCAATGGCGCCCAACCAAAGTTTGAGGTCTGGGTTCACGGGGTTTTTGACCATTACAGGTATTTGGCTTCCTTGTAAGGCTTCTGAAAGTTCTTGAACGGTAAATGGATTCACTGTGGATCTTGCGCCAATCCAGACCATGTCGAGGGCATATTTTTTAGCGAGTTCGACGTGTTCTGCAGTAGCCACTTCGGTGCAGATTTTAAAGCCATATTTGGTTCTGACTTCCTGAAGCCATTGAAGGCCGCTTTCTCCGACTCCTTCAAAAGCACCAGGTTGGGTACGGGGCTTCCAAATACCGGCTCTAAAATAAGACAGCGGAAGCCCAACTAGGGCTTCCGCTGTCGCTAAAACTTGCGCTTGCGTTTCGGCCGAACAGGGCCCTGAAATGAGTAGGGGCAGCTGGTCTTGGCGCATAGCAATTATTTGGCGTAACTCACTGCGCGTTTTTCGCGAATGACGGTTACTTTAACTTGACCAGGGTAGGTCATTTCGGTTTGAATTTTTTGAGAGATCGTAAATGACAACTCTTCGGCGCGTTGGTCAGAAACTTTTTCTGCTTCTACCAAGACACGCAATTCGCGACCCGCTTGGATGGCATAAGCACTACCTACACCTTCGTAAGAAAGCGCTAAGTTTTCGAGTTCTTTGATACGCTTGATATATGCTTCTACGATTTCACGTCGTGCACCAGGGCGCGCGCCTGAGATGGCATCACATACTTGTACAATAGGTGAAATTAGGGTAGTCATTTCGATTTCGTCGTGGTGAGCACCAATGGCGTTGAGGACATCGCCTTTTTCACCGAATTTCTCAGCAATTTTCATACCGAGTATGGCGTGTGGCAATTCTGGCTCTTCGTCTGGCACTTTACCAATATCGTGGAGTAAACCAGCTCTTTTAGCAAGTTTGACATTGAGACCTAACTCAGCAGCCATAATGGCACAAAGGTTGGCTACCTCGCGGGAGTGTTGCAAAAGGTTTTGTCCGTAAGACGAACGGAATTTCATACGACCTACCATGCGCATAAGCTCTGGGTGTAAGCCATGAATACCGAGGTCAATACAAGTGCGGCGACCAGTTTCTGCAATCTCTTCGTCGAGTTGTTTGCGCGTTTTCGCAACAACTTCTTCAATACGGGCAGGGTGAATACGACCATCAGATACCAATTGGTGTAAGCTGAGGCGTGCAATTTCACGACGCACAGGGTCAAAACAAGAAAGAATGATCGCTTCAGGGGTGTCGTCTACGATGATTTCTACACCAGTAGCAGCTTCAAGTGCGCGGATATTTCTACCCTCACGACCAATGATACGACCTTTGACTTCGTCTGATTCAATGTTGAAAACAGAAACGGCGTTTTCAATGGCTTGTTCAGTGGCTACACGTTGGATACTTTGAATAACGATTTTGCGCGCTTCTTTGTTAGCATTGAGTTTGGCCTCTTCGGTAATTTCTTTGATGGTGGCCATTGCTGCAGTGCGGGCTTCGTCTGTAAGCGCCTGCATGAGGTGTTGCTTGGCATCTTCAGGCGCCAACTGCGCAATTTTTGACAACTCAGCAATTTGCTTTTGGTGCATTTTGTCGAGTTCTTGCATGCGGGTTTCGAGGTGCGCAGCTTTAGATTGGTAGTCGGCTTGTGTGCTTTCTAGCTCCTTTTCTTTGCGCCCAATTTCCTCTAGTTTTTGATTGAGTGTTTTTTCTTTGGTGCGGAAGCGATCTTCATTGGATTGCATGCGCTTTTCACGCTCTTTGATGGCTTCTTCGTGTTCTTCTTTTTGCTTTAAAAAGCGCTCTTTGGCTTGTAATGCACGCTCTTTTTGAATGGTTTCAGCCTTTGATTCGGCGTCTTTGATGATGCGTTCAGCATCTTTTTTGAGCACACTTTTTTGAAGGACGAAAGTGGCGCCACCACCTCCAAGTGCTCCGATTAATAACCATAATATATCCATACTACACTAATTTGTAGTTGTGAATGGCAAGCGCGAAGGATTATTGAATGTCGTTTAAGTCTTGTCTGAGCGCTTCAAGTGCAGCCTCGAGGTCCGAGTAATCTGGCTCTTGAACACTTGGCTTGGCCTCTGCTTGTGCTTTGGTGAGCAATTGCAGTGCGGACATAGCTAGCAAGTCTTGGTTATCGTTGACAGCATAGTTTTTTCTGAGTAATTCAATCGCTTTATTGATATCGGCAGCTGCCTTTGATACGGCAGGAGCTTCGGATTCCGGAACATTTAAAGGGTAGGTCCGGCCGGCGATATTGATTTTAAGGGCAACTTTACTCATTAGGCTTGTTTAAGCTTTTCTATGCAGAATTCAATTTCTTTCACGAGTGCGTTAATTTCCTCGGCATTGCGACCTTTTGGTGCAACCGGAATTTCCACAACTTTGTTTTGAGCCTCCGCCAATGCATCTGATAACTGTGTAACCTCTAGTTGAAGTTGTGCGACCAATGCTTGCTCTGCCTTGAGTTGTTCATTGACGCGATTGATTTCACCTTGCAAAACTTCGTGCTGTGCACGTTCAGTATGCAAGAGCTCAGCTAAATGTAAGCTGCGGCTACGGATATCGGAAATGAGGTTATTTAGATTTTCAGTCATGTTAAGCGGTGACTTTTCACAAAGTTAACAAGCATTCGTTTACATCCTACAAAATCAGTCAAGGAATTTGTATTTTTTCTTGATTAGTTTTGTGTATGCGCTACCTGCTCTTGTTTTTGCTCTTTCTTTCGGTATTTCAAAGTGTCGGACAATTTCTGACTTCGCAAGAAAATTGGGCACTTCCAATGGCTGCGCCTGTGGAATTAAGTGCAGGTTTCGGTGATTTACGCCCCAATCATTTTCATATGGGTCTTGATATCCGAACGGGCGGGAAAATCAATTTACCGATTTATGCTTGTGCCGATGGTTTTGTCTCGAGAATTCGGGTTTCATCGGTGGGCTATGGTTGGGTTTTGTATGTCCAACACCCAAACGGATACACCACGGTTTATGCGCATTGCACGCGTTTTGCAGAGCGCATTCAAAATTTATATTTGGATAGTACCGCTACACGACTCAATAATGAAATTGATCTCATTTTGCCAGCACAGATCTTGCCTGTAAAAAGAGGTGAACTCATTGCTTATTCTGGGAACTCAGGTGGCTCTACAGGCCCGCACTTACATTTTGAGCTGCGCGATACCAAAACGGAGCACGCGCTCAATCCATTTTTACATGGTTTTCAAATTTCAGATCAAGCAACGCCGCAACTGAAAGGTATCCGAGTTTATGCCCTCGATACCAATGGTTATGCAGTTCCCAACAAGGTTTTGAATGTTGTGCTTACGGCAAAAACGCATCAAATAGATTTACCAACAGGGTTTTTGGCACAAGGTCAGCTGATTGGTGTTGCATTAGAAGTGGAGGATTATTTTTCTAGTGCAGGCAGGACCTACAACGTTTTTTCGACAGAGCTATTTGCAGCAGGTCAAAAGGCAACTGCGGTAGAATTTGACGAAATTAACTTCGACCATTCGCGCTATATCAATACCCACCATGATGCGACTTATGCGCGCAGTACCAAACGTAAATTTCAAAAGTTGTTTAGGTCCAATTCAAATCCTTTGACCATTTACCCCTACGAAGGCTTAGGTGTATTTGAATTGGGTGTAATGGATACACTTGCTTGTCAGTTGATGCTCCGAGATGTCAATGGCAACGAAGCGCAGCACAACTTGCAAATCATCAATCAGCACCCAAAAGCACCTGCTCAGCCATTTTATCAAGAAACAACGCATTGGATGCCTCAAAACGCTTATGCGTATCAACAAGGTGCATGGTCTATAAAAATAGATTCCTTGACATTTTACGAACCCACGCTTAAAAAGCTCAATTTTCAAACAAAAACAATTGGCAGTACGACTCAATTGATTCAAAAACCCATTCAAATTGCATATCAATTTGATACTGATGCAGCGGCTCAGAAATATTGCATCACGATGAATGGCAGTGCCTTGGCTGGCCAAATAGAGCACGGGGTTTTGAGCGCAAGCACCAAAACGATGGGCATTTGGGGCCTCAAACAAGATCTTGTTGCTCCGGTAATTAAAGAAAATGCATTGAATAAACTCGACTCTACAAGTTCGGGAAAATTCTGTTGGTCGGTCTCTGATGATTTTTCGGGCTTGGCTTATTATGCTTGTTATCAAAATGACATTTGGGTACCCGCCTATTATGATGCAAAAAACAAGCAAATAAGTGCACAATTTAAAGTTCCTTTTCAAGAAAATGATCGGGTGGTACTTTTAGTTAGAGATGCGGTAGGCAACGAAACAAAAAAAGAATGGAGGGTGCCACCGAAGCCCCAAATAGTGGTGCCAACTCAACCCTCAGAGTAATACGCCGTTTGCCCCCTTTAAATAAATAGGGCTACAGTAGGCGGTATCTTCAAATTTCCCTTCTTGATATAAGTCAAATGCTATTTTAGACTGATATTTGGCGGAAAGCGGTGTGTTTAGGTAATGAATTTGTGAATCTTGAATGAGTGCAGCAACTTTTTCATTGGCATCGCCAATAACGACACAAGGTTTGTATGGGTCAAGCGAATGAGCTTCAATAATTTGGCAACAAAGTGGGGTTTTACTGACTCCATGCTGATCAAATGCTTCGAAATAAACTTCCATGCGTCGGGCATCGAGCATTGTGACAAAGCTCGTAATTTGTGTCTGTTCGCTCTCAAGACCTATTTGCAAGAGGCTCAGGTGTGTAGCAATGGCAATTAGAGGGATTTGTAAGGCAAAACATAAACCCTTGGCCGTAGAGAGCCCAATGCGCAGGCCCGTGTAGGAACCTGGGCCAGCACTATAACTAATGGCCTGTAGCATTGATAGTGTTACTTTTTGTTCAGCCAATAGCGCTTCTATCATGAGTGTTAACGATTCTCCGTGAATGAAACCAGCTCCGATTTGGTCAAGATGCCCTAAAAGTTGCCCGTTTTTGGACAGCGCTACGCTGCAAATGGGAGTGCTCGTTTCGAGATGTAGTATGAAAACACTCATTCTTCACATTCAAATTTGAAACCAACGCCGTGAACATTGGTGATTTGAATACGCGGATCCTCCTTGAGGTATTTACGCAATTTGGTGATGAAAACATCGAGGCTACGGCCCACAAAATAATCATCTTGACCCCAAACAGAATTCAAAATGACATCGCGCGGGATGAGTTGATTTTTGAATTTGTTGAGGGTGCGCAAAATCATAGCTTCTTTCTTAGTCAGGGTAATTAACTGACTCGGTGACTTCAATGTGAAATTCTCAGTGTCGAAAATATAGGTGCCGATTTGTAGGATTTTTTGTTCTGGGCTATCTACCTGAAGTTTAACACGCTTTAATAGCGCCTTGACCCTGAGTTGTAATTCTTCAGCGCTGAAGGGTTTGGTGAGGTAGTCATCACCGCCGGCATTAAAACCTGCAATTTTATCCTCGGTCATGGAACGCGCAGACAAAAACAAAATAGGAATTTCAGTATTTTGCTTGCGAATGTCACGCGCTAAAGTGAAGCCGTCTTTGACCGGAAGCATGACATCGAGAATACAAAGGTGGTAGGTCTCTTCTTGGAAGCGGCGCAGTGCTTCTGAGCCATTTTCACAGAGCGTGACGGTATAACCATCAGAACGAAGTTGATCTGAGACTACGATACCTAAACTGATATCGTCTTCAACCATGAGTATTTTGATTTTCATAAGCGTCTATAAAAGCCAAGAGCCTTGGTGTAAACCAAAGCTCCTGACCATTAACCTAAACCTACTACTAGTTCAACAAAGGTAATTGGTTTTTTCAATTTGGTTACGCATCGTTTGTTAAAAAATTCATAAAAATTATTTTTGGTTGAATAACGCCTCCTTCATTATGCTTAACTTTATGTCGATGAATGAGACACACATTTTAATTGTCGATGACGAAGAAGACATCAGAGTCTTACTGACTTACAACCTCGAAAAAGAAGGTTTCAAGGTTTCTTCCGTAAGTAATGGCAAAGAGTGTCTCGATTTTATTGAAAATCAAAAGCCTCAGCTCATTTTACTCGATGTCATGATGCCGCAACTAGATGGCATTGAGGTTTGTGAAAGAATCAAAGCTGATCCTCAGAATCAAGATATTCTCATTTGTTTTCTAACCGCAAGAAACGAAGACTACAGCCAAATTGCAGGTCTAGATGCGGGTGCCGATGACTACATTGCCAAGCCTATCAAATCAAAAGTTTTACTCTCGAGAATACAAGCCATGCTCAGAAGAGGAAACGTACAAAAGCCTCAGCCTCAAAGTAGTCCTAAATTTCACATCAATCGAGAAAAATACCTCCTTGAAATGGATGGCCAAGAAATCCATTTGCCAAGAAAAGAATTTGAATTATTAGCGCTTTTAGCCTCGCGTCCTAATTTTGTTTTCAAGCGCGATCAAATTCTTGAAAAAGTTTGGGGTACCGATATTATTGTCGGTGATCGCACCATTGACGTGCACATCCGCAAACTCAGAGAAAAGATTGGCGATCAGTTCATTTCTACCATAAAAGGTATTGGCTATAAATTCAATGAATGAGTTTGGCCTGAATCTTGTAATGCCATCTGCACAAAAACCAATTCCATGAAAAAACACCTACTTTTTGTGAGTACATTTTTTGTACTTCACGGCTATTTTGCCCAAAACAACAATGCAGCATTTGCTCCTGTAAAAGAACAACTCGAGCGCTGGGATGACATTCGTGGCCCCTGGCTCGCCGCCTCCATTGAAGCCATGGCTGATCGCAAGGCAGTCCCAGACAGAACTTTCCCTGAAGATTTCACTCCTTATGAGATGCTCAGCATGATTCCACTGCGCGAGCGTCAAGATTTACGTCAAATTTTACAAGACAATCGTATGGTCGTCGGCAACAATACCGGTGCCTATCCTTTATTTTCCACCATGCTCGAACGCACTTTTTGCTCCCGTAATTACGGACGTTCTTACGGTGATCCACACCTCAAATCTTTTGACCGTGCAACTTATTCTTTCCAAACGGTCGGTGAGTTCGTTTTGGCAAAATCATCAAACGGTAATTTTGAAGTGCAGACCAGACAACGCGCCCAGGATGCTAACTTTTCTTTGAATGAAGCCGTGGCTATGAACGTCGCCGGTGACCGCTTGTGTTTTTATGCCTCTGATAAACCGGATGGCATGCAAACTCCGCTCAGACTCAATGGCATGCCGATTCAACTTCAAGGCCGCTCTTATTACTTGCCCCACGGTGGTGTTGTGCGTCTTGACGGAAGAAATTACACCATTGCATGGCCAACGGGTGAAACCACTGTAATTGATGCAAGAGGTGGTGGTCTTCGTGGTTTTGTCAACATTACTGTTGGCATCTTTGACTGTGATCGCAATCAATATGAAGGCTTACTTGGCAACAACGATGGTTTTGCAGACAACGATTTCAATACTCGTCTCAACACGCCAAGACCCAACAACATAGCTGCACTGAGCATTGCTTCCGCCTATGCTTTTGATTCGCGCGAAGCCAATCAGTTTAATCAGTTGGCCGAACAAGAATTTCAAGCGTTTTTAGCCAAAGATTACGCCGAAGAATGGCGCCTAACTGATCGCAACACGCTTTTTGATTACACGCCTGGCATGAATACGGCTTCTTATACAGATCGCAGTTTTCCGCGCGTACACATGAACCTGAGTCAGATGGATCCTCAGAGTCGAGAAAACGCCAGACAGCGCTGTTTGCAAATGGGTGTTCCTGCTGACGAACTAGGTGGTTGCATCTATGACCAAGGCTATTTAAATATAGCCCCAAATGTCCCGCCAACCCCAAATATCCCAAGCCCAGGAACAACTGTTCTTAACAAAGTGCCAAGACCGGCGCTCAACAACAATGAACATTCCTTTGGAGAAGGAAAGTATCCAAATCGCCCTGAAACTATTTCTGGAAAGCCAAACGGTACGCCGAATAAACCGACTGTTGAGAGCAAAGAAAACAAACCATTTCAAGCAAAAGAACCGACTACGGTAAGAACTCCACGCGAGCCAGAAGTCATGCCAGAGTCTCGTCCAAGAACTCCAGCGCCCGAAAGAACTTCTTCACCAGAAAGAACACCTAGACCTAGTGCACCAACTCAAACCGCACCCAAACAAGCTCCACCACCGCCAGCAGCTCCAAAACCTAGTGCACCAACTCAAACTGCTCCAAGACCTAGTGCACCAACTCAAGCCGCACCCAGACAAGCTCCACCACCGCCAGCGGCACCAAGACCAAGTGCAACTCAATCTTCTCCTGCACCATCTGCTCCAAAACCAAGTACACCTGTTTCTCCAAAACCTTCAACTCCAACTGTGAAATCAGGAAAAGGTTAAGTCTTGAAATCTTATTTCATAAAAAAAAGGGGCCGCATTTGCGGCCCCTTTTTTCTTGGAGAGCGTTTATTTTCTGAACGCTTATTGTGCTGTTTTGATGAATGGAAGTACTTGACCGTTCAAATGTAAGAAGTAAGTGCCATTTGCTAACGTACGTACATCGATAGCTTTATTGAAGTCACCAGCTAACAGTACTTGACCTGCTTGGTTGTAAATGGCATACTGACCATTTTCAAGACCACTTACTGAAATGAGATCCTGAACTGGGTTTGGTGCAAGTGTTAATGATATTGGGTTGTTTACAACAATTCCTGCTGTTAATACATCAAACTGACTGATAATTTGATAGTAAATTGGTGTTGATTTGATTGGGCAATAGACTGATAGCACGAGGTTGTAAATACCAATTGCGTTTGGAACATAATAAGTATAGTTAATGTAGGTAAACGCACCCGTCGTATCAGATAAGTACCAAACAGTGTACAAAGAATCTTGGTTAGCAGGGTTGTTACCAAAGGTTGCAGACACCATATAGGCAGTGTCTAGCATCGACATATCGATATCACAGTTGTAAATCCAGCTTGAAGTGAGTGTTCCAGTAATATTGGCACCTGTGGCAAGCGTACCGACCACATTAATGCTGTCAATGGTGCCACTTCCGTTATAAGTTACAAATTGGGTGGTCGAAAAAGTACAACCATTGGCATCAGTAACAACAGCAGCATAATTTCCCTCACAAAGGTTGGTAATGCTGAACGTAGATGAGCCTTGACTCCATGCTACCCAAAAAGGTGCGCAGGTTGAACAAGAAATGGATACTGCTCCGTCGCAAGCACCAGGGGCACTGAGGTCGGTTACGGTAACTACCGGTGTAAAGCCTACGCAAGGATTGACAGTTGAGGTGTCGTAAAATACGTATCCATTTTCTGTTGCGTTGCAACCATTGGCATCGGTAACGGTCAATGTATATGTGCCTACACATAGGTTTGTAGCGTTCTGGGTAGTTGTGACACCGCCATTATTCCAAGCATAAGTGTAAGGAGCAGAACCTCCATAGACACTAGCTGTAAGCGTTCCATCACAGGCAGTTTGATTACTTGTAGGTGTTGAAGAAATTGAAACACCAAAGCCCGCACAAGGGTTAACCGTTCCTGAACCAATTGTAAAAGGAGAGGTAAGGGTTAAACCACCACCCATTGCATTTACAGTGTAAGTTCCAGGGCATAGGTTATAAATTGAAGTACCACCATTTTGAATGAGTGTACCATTTAAAAACCAATTGATAGTTGTAAAATTAATGTTGTTTGAGTCAAGGGAAGCATAACCGTCACAGCTGGTAGGGCTAGTAGTATTTACTACGATAACATTGAGGACGAACTGCGCTTTGGCTTGAGGACTTGCAAATAAGCTGAGGCAAAGCAAGAAAAATGGTAAAAATACTTTCATAGGTTCTTGTTAAATTTCGTTTAAGACGCAAAAATCGGAATAAAGTTGCCTAACTCAGCGAAATGGAATGTGTATTTTTGAGGTATGAAAAAAATAAGCTTATTCATTGTTTTCTTTTTGAGCTTGGCTCAGCTTCATGCCCAAGCCGTAAAGCAACCAAAAATTGTAGTGGGCGTGGTCATTGATCAGATGTGCTATGATTACTTATATCGCTTTCAGCATTTGTATACTACTGGTGGCTTCAATAGACTCATGACCAAGGGTGCAAATTGTCGAAATGTACAATACAATTATGTGCCAACATACACTGCACCTGGGCATGCCTCCATTTATACCGGGACAACACCGTCTAATCATGGCATTATTTCCAACGATTGGTATGTCCGCGCAACCAAAAAAACAGTCACAAGTGTTTCAAATTCAAGTTATTCTGCGGTGGGTGGTTCTGCGCTAAGCGCTGGCGCTGCTCCACTAAATTTACGAACTTATACCATAACGGATCAACTCAAAATGGCTTCACCAAAGTCAAAGGTCATTTCAGTTTCAATTAAAGACCGCAGTGCTATTTTGCCCGGCGGGCACTTATCAGACGGTACCTATTGGTTTGATTACAATACCGGCGACTTCATCACGAGTACGTTCTATAAAAAAGAACTGCCAATTTGGGTTCAACGCTTCAATGAAAAGTTTGACCCTTCAAAAGATTTGCGTACTTGGAAACTCTTATTACCCGAGAGCACTTATCAGTTAGCTGATCAAAGCAATTACGAAGTGGTGCTTCCTGGCAAAACAAGCGCAACTTTCCCGTATGATTTTCAAGACATGATTGCCAAAGGAGCGAATGCATCAAGTATGTTTACCATTTCGCCGCAGGCCAATGAAATATTAACAGACTTGGCCATCACAGCACTTGAGCAAGAAAATTTAGGCCAAGATCAATTCACTGATTTTTTATGTGTTTCTTATTCAACTCCTGATATTGCTGGGCATGCATTTGGGCCTTATTCCAGAGAAATGGAGGATATGTATGCGCGTCTTGACCGTGAATTACAACGACTTTTCTCGAGTTTGGAAACGCGCTATGGCAAAGATGGCTTTGTTTTGTTTTTGACCGCAGATCATGCGGTGGTTCCGGTTCCGCAAATGCTCGTCGAAAAAAAGATGCCAGGTGGCTACTTTTTTATGGATAGTCACTTACAAGTGTTGCGCGATGACTTTATCATGAAATACAACGCAGATTTATTGGAATACGAAATCAATCAGAACATTTACTTAAACCTTGCTAAAATTGATTCTTTGAAGTTAGATGTGCAAGAGGTAGCTGAATTTGCGGCCAATGAATTGAGAAAATGGCCTGAGGTAAAGACGGTGCTCACCCGCCAAGAACTTTTGTCAGGAGCAGCGCAAACAGATTATTGGGGGCAAATGTTAAAAAACGGTTTTGATCTTCAAAGAAGTGGAGAGCTCATTTTCTTATTACAACCAGGATATTTATCGAAAGAGCATGACGAGCCCAAAGCCCATCAAGGCACCTCACATGGCTCTGCCTTTAACTACGATACACATGTGCCCTTACTTTGGTACGGGAAAGGTATCGAAGCAGGTAAACAAATTTATAGTCCAATAGAGATCACCGATATCGCCCCAACCCTTATTCATATCTTGAATCTGCAACGAAGCGGTTCAATGATTGGACAACCTATTCTTCCTATTTTAGAAAAGTAATGACCACCGAACAAGCATTTTTCAAGGCGCACCTTGGTCAAACGAGTCCGTATCCATTTTTAATTGAGGTTGATCGGGCAGAGGGTGCCTACATTTATGACAAACAAGGAAAGGCTTACCTCGACATGATTGCAGGTGTTGCGGTCAATAATGTTGGTCATCGACATCCAAAAGTAATTGCAGCACTACAAAAACAGCTCGAGAAGCACTTGCACGTCATGGTGTACGGTGAATTTGTTCAGGATGCCCAACAAGCTTTGGTAAAGTCCTTACTGAGTGTGCTTCCGGCAAAATTAGATGGTGTTTATGTCGTGAATTCAGGCACAGAAGCCATTGAGGCGGCACTCAAATTGGCCAAACGCGTCACTGGCCGTACAGAACTCGTTTCATTTAAAGGAAGTTACCACGGGAGTACACACGGTGCCATGAGTGTATCTGCCAATGAAGTCAAAAAGATCGCGTTCAGACCTTTGTTGCCCGATGTCCGCATATTGGCTCACAATGAACTTTCTGTTCTTGATCAAATTACCTGTAAAACAGCAGGTGTTATTATTGAAACTGTTCAAGGTGATGCTGGTGTCAGAAAGCCGAGCCATGAATTTATGCAGGCGCTGAGGGAGCGCTGTACTGAGGTCGGTGCTTTATTAATTTTGGATGAAATTCAATGCGGTATGGGCCGAACAGGTAAATTGTTTGCCTTTGAGCATTTTGGCATTGTACCTGATGTACTGACCCTAGGAAAAGCGCTAGGAGGCGGTATGCCAATAGGGGCACTTGTAGCGGCTCAAGAACACCTCAATTTGTTTACACATGAACCTATGCTCGGACACATCACAACTTTTGGTGGACACCCGATGGTTTGTGCGGCTGCCGCTGCAACAATTGATGTACTCACTACTGAAATCAGGTGGGAAAAACTTGAGGCGCAGGCAGCAAGTTTTTCGGAACAAATTGCGAGTCACCCAAAAGTGCTAGCTCACCGCAGAGTTGGCGCCATGTTTGCCTTTGATTTACAAGATGCAACGGAGGTAGAAAAGGTGGTGCAATACTGTCTTGACAAGGGCCTCATTACTTTTTGGTTTTTGTCTCACCCCTACAGTTTTAGACTCTCACCACCCTTGAATTTATCAAAAGCAGAATGGGATCAGGCACAAGTCATCATTCTCACGGCTTTAGATCAGCTTTAACGGCTATATTCATTAACAAACACTTATCTTTGTACCCCTATTCGATGTTATGAAGGTTACAGATCACCTTGCGGCTGCAAAAGACACGCTTTTTTCTTTTGAAATTTTACCTCCTCTAAAAGGTAAAAGCATTAGTTCTATATACGCTGGTATTGATCCGTTAATGGAGTTCAAGCCTAAATTCATTAACGTGACCTATCACCGTGAAGAATATGTTTATATCGAACGCGAACACGGGCTTCTTGAAAAAAAGGCCGTCAGAAAACGCCCAGGTACTGTCGGAATTTGTGCGGCCTTAATGCACAAGTACGATATCGATGCAGTGCCGCACCTCATTTGTGGCGGTTTTAGCCAAGAGGAAACCGAAAACGCGCTTATTGACCTACAGTTTTTAGGCATTGATAACGTGCTTGCACTCCGCGGAGACGCCGTCAAATCAGAAGCTAATTTCAGAGCACATCCTGAAGGACACGCCTATGCCGTTGACCTCATTAAACAGGTTGAACAACTGAATAACGGAGTATACATGGCTGGCGATCAAGCGCAAGACCCCACCAATTTTTGTATTGGTGCGGCGGCTTATCCTGAAAAGCACTTTGAAGCGATGAACCTAGAAACCGACTTGCAATACCTAAAAGCAAAGGTTGATGCTGGTGCAAGTTATTTAGTGACTCAGATGTTCTTCGACAACCAAAAGTACTTTGATTTTGTTGCTGCGTGTCGGGCAGCGGGCATTCATGTTCCAATCATTCCAGGTCTGAAGCCCATTAAGTCTTTGGCACACATTAGTTTTTTACCAAAGTTTTTCCACATTGATTACCCAACAGAGCTGTCTGCTGAATTATTGAAATGTAAAGACAACGCTGCAGTTGAGCAACTTGGTATAGAGTGGGGTATCCACCAATCAAAAGAGCTGAAAGCTGCTGGTGTGCCTTGTATTCATTATTATACGATGTCAAATTCTACATCAGTTAGGCAAATTGCCAAAGAAGTTTTTTAAATTCGCTCATGAAGTATTCCTTTTTATTGTTCCTTGTACTTTTTTCAAAGTCGATTCTTGCTCAAAACTTAAAGCTCAACAATGCAGTCATTATTGCGCAGTTTGAAAAAGAAGAAGATCGTTATGCCATGCAGGCGATGCTTTCAGAATTGTTCAAGGCCAATCAAGTGAAGGTGCTACCCGTCATGAATGTTTTGAAGCAAGGAGAAGATATCCAACATTTGCTCAATGATTCGATTCAAGCGGTAGTGCGTCAAAAAGGTTTTGATACTTATTTGGTAGTGAATGTTCGTGGCTATGACCGCAAATTCAAAGTGAGTGAAGACACCCAAACTTTAGCAGAAATGCTCGAGACCACCAGTATTTACCATATTTACCGCGACGAAGCTACTTCGGTGACCTTCGAATTTTCTTTTTACAAAGACGGTAAATTAATAGAGCGCCAAGTATTGCGCTGTGGTAATGTCTCTGACCGTGATTCTGTGCTTAAAAGGCTGCGCAAGCGCTTACCTAAAAAATTACTTCCTAGCTGGGTAACAGCTTAGTTATCCATTCGGTACTGCTTTTCCATATCGCGGTCTTCTGGTGTGCTATAGATGCCACATTTTGGTTCAGCTTCAAATAATTTAATGACTTTAAACTGTGCTTGAAAAGGCCAATAGGTGCTGCTATACCAATGAATATTGGCGTTGAAGCCTTCCCACGGATACATCGTTACCACAGGGATTGAAACACCCGGAATCAGGATCCAAGCTTTATTGAGACGAATACCAATACCAATTTGATAATTGAGTTGGAGCATACTTTTGGCTAAGTCAGGTTGGAATAATTGTGGGGCTTGATAAGCCGTAAAATTATCGTCATAGGTCATTGGGCCGGCGCTCAGATTGTAGTCAAAATTTAGACCTAAACTTTGGTCCAAGAAGTGCTTACGCACTTTAACTACCACTTTTTTTCCAAAATAAATGAGGGAATGCGCCCTAATGCTACCATACAAATATCCTGTACTTAGTCGACCTTCATTTTCGGTTGTCGTAATACCGCTGATTGAATTTTGAGTTTCAATTAATGTGCTTTCTAAACCACGGATCTGACGATAACCAATGCCCCAGTCGAAGTAATCCATAATACGGCTTTTACCCAGTGCTTTGATGGGTGTTCCTTTCCATTTCGGGAAATGTGCTAGCCCAAATTCGGCATAGAAGCCAACTTTTGCCTCGGGTGTGATGGTGTAATCTATACGATCCACTTGATTGAGCAGGTAGTCTCCTTTGAGCGGATCATTTACGAAAGAGTAGGTTGGCCCCAAAGAAAATTGGTAGCCATGATTGCGAACTTGCAGGTAGTCATTGCCTTTCTTTTTCGATTTCTCAAAACCACCTTGTGCCCAAACGAGGGGCGTAAACAATAAAAATAAGATCAGTATTCTCATGTCTGAAAATTAAAAGAACTACACTGCTCAAGAATGGCTTCCATGATTTGTGGAGAATCCCAGTCTTGTGCTATGTTCGGGCTAGCCATGATTTCATCCATAATGAGGCGCTGTTTTTTACCTTGTTCATAGGCTACCGAATAGGGGATATTGCTGAAGGTCACTTGGCTGTACAACGGTAGCCATTTATTCGGGTACAGTTGGTTGAATTTAGCCTCAATTTTTTTACGCAATAAGAAAGATGGGTCGGCAACGAGGTCGCGCATTTCGATATAGTTGTCTAGGGAAAGATCTTGTAAGGCATCGCCGTTTGGTTTGCGCGCTGGGCTGTAAGCTTCCCAGATTTTTTCCCAGTCGTGGTTGTGCTCATGCATGAGGTCATTAAGTACCCTGCAATCCTCAAAACCTGCATTCATACCTTGCCCGTAAAACGGAACGGTAGCGTGTGCGGCATCGCCCATGAGGCCAACTTTGCCATGCGCCCAAGGATAACATCTGATAATCGCCAAATTGGAAAGCGGATGGTCTTCCCATTTATCCGCGATGTCTGGCATCATTTGATGGAAGTCGGGGAATACAGTCTTGAAAAAGCGATCGACATCGGCTTTCGTATTTAATTTATCGAAAGCAAATTCGTGACCTTCGTGTGGCATAAACAAAGTACAAGTAAATGAACCGTCTTCATTGGCCAGTGCAATCATCATAAAACGACCTCTTGGCCAGATGTGTAATGCATTTTTATCCATCGGGTAATTGCCATCTGGTAAAGCAGGCAACAAGATTTCGCGGTAACCGTCGGCAATATAGTTCTGGCTATACTGGAAACGTCCTAACTTTTGCATGGAGTGATAGCGAACGGCACTAAAGGCCCCATCGGCGGCAAAAATAACGTCGGCTTTGGCTTCAAATTCTTGCCCAGTTTCGGTGTTGCGCAAATAAGCAACGGCATTTTTGAGGTCGACGCGCAAACATTCTGTTTGGTAATGAATTTTTGCATTGCCATGTGTTTCGGCGATGTCCATCATGGTGGCATTGATTTTTCCTCTGGAAACTGAGAAAATAGCTTGACCTTCTTTACCATATTGTTGATACGTGAGCTCACCTTCAAGTGAGTGCATCATGCGGCCATACATTGGAATGGCAATTTTTCTGATCTCATCGCCAACACCAACAGCATCTAGGGCAGTCCAGCCGCGAACAGAAAGCGCTAAGTTAATAGACTTTCCGGCGCTGATTTCAGCCTTTCGGATATCTGATCTGCGCTCGTAAATGGTAACATTGTATCCTGCTTTTGACAGATAAACGGCCCAAAGGGATCCTACTAAACCTGCGCCAATAATGATGGCTTCTCTTTTCTGCTCCATGTGTTTTTTTGTTTCCTTGCTTATCGACAAAGGTAATCACTTCAATAGTTCAATATACGTTTAGCTCGGCTTTTTTAAGAAGCCAACATTGCGTTTGATGCCTTCAAACTTTGTACGCTTTATAGCGCTTTTTCCAAATAAATATTGAAAGGTTTCTTGGTTCATATTTTCCCATTCACCACTGCTCAGGTTGAGAAACTCAGGATGCGGCTCAAAAGCATTTTCGTTGTGCTTTTTTGAAAAGCGATTCCAAGGGCAAACATCCTGGCAAATGTCACAGCCAAAAGCCCAGTTTTCCATTTTTCCTTTGAATTGCTGGGGTAAATCTTGGTCTTTGAGTTCTATTGTCAGGTAGGAGATGCATTTTGATGCATCGAGTAAAAAGGGCGCAACAAAAGCTTGTGTGGGGCAAGCGTCAAGGCAGCGTGTGCAAGTCCCGCAGTAATCTTTGATAGGCCCATCTTGTTCAAATTCTAGATCGACAAACAGTTCGGCAATGAAAAAAAAGCTTCCGTGTTTTGGATGGATTAAATTGGTGTTTTTTCCAATCCAACCGAGCCCAGATTTTTGCGCCCAAGCTTTGTCCAACACCGGTGCTGAATCCACAAAAGCCCGTCCTTGAAAATCGCCAATTTCCTGTTTTAAATCGTTGAGAAGTTCTTTGAGTTTGTCTTTGATGACATAATGGTAATCTTGTCCGTAGGCATATTTGGCCACCTTCGGCGCTTCTGGATCTTGTTGGGTTTGTTCCGGAAAATAATTGAGTAAAAATGAAATAACGGTTTTGGTTCCGGGTTCAAGTAAACGTGGATCGAGGCGCTTGTCAAAGTGATTTTCCATGTAAGCCATCTTACCATGGTAGTTCAGTTTGAGCCATTGCTCGAGGCGAGGAGCTTCTGCTTCTAGGAAACCTGCTTTTGAAAAGCCAACATAAAAGAAGCCTAATTCGGTAGCTCGTTTTTTGATATAGGGTTTGAAATGCTCGTGTTTCATATTAGAACAAGCCACCCTGAGCCCAACCGAGGTCTCTACCCAAGTGTTTGTAGCTTTTTTCAGTTGCTTTACGCCCTCTTGGTGTGCGCATTAAAAATCCTTCTTGAATTAAGAAAGGTTCGTAGACTTCTTCAAGGGTTCCGGCATTTTCTCCGATAGCAGTAGCAATGGTAGAGAGGCCAACAGGGCCACCATTGAATTTGTCAATGAGGACTTTTAAAATACGGATATCCATTTCGTCAAGGCCATTGGCATCCACATTGAGCGCTTTCAGTGCAAATTCTGTGATGTCGTCGTCAATAAGACCGGTGCCTTTGATTTGAGCGAAGTCGCGGACTCTTCTGAGAAGGGCATTGGCAATTCTTGGCGTTCCTCTGCTGCGACTTGCAATTTTGTAGGCAGCACCTTGGGTAATGCCGATTTGTAGCAAGCTTGAGGATCGTTCTATAATGGCCGTAAGGGTTTCGGTATCGTAATATTCTAAGCGAGAATTGATACCAAAACGAGCTCGCAATGGCGATGTAAGCAAGCCTGAGCGTGTGGTGGCGCCAATGAGCGTAAACGGATTCAGGTTAATTTGAATGGTTCTGGCATTGGCACCTGAATCGAGCATGATGTCGATGACGTAATCTTCCATGGCAGAGTAGAGGTACTCTTCTACTACAGGGCTCAGGCGATGAATCTCATCGATAAATAAGACGTCTCCTTGATTGAGGTTTGTGAGTAAGCCTGCGAGGTCTCCGGGTTTGTCTAGGACTGGTCCAGAAGTAACTTTAAAGCCTACACCAAGTTCGTTGGCAATGATATTGGCTAACGTGGTTTTTCCGAGCCCTGGAGGTCCGTGTAAGAGGACGTGATCGAGGGGCTCGTTGCGCAGTTGCGCAGCCCTGACAAAGACTTCGAGGTTTTCGACAACGGCTGGTTGCCCTGCGAAATCACGCAAGGATTTTGGGCGCAAGACTTTATCAATTTCTTGCTCGTTTTGGCCTTCAGCCTCTTGTCGGTAGTCAAAGGAATCTTCCATCAGTTACAAAAGTAACAAATTTGTGCAGCGGTGGTTTAGCCGAGTGCAGCAACAAGTTCAGTGAGGTTCTCAAAATGGTAATCAGCCACCACTAAATTAGGGTGCGGTAAATGTGTTTTTTCAGGAATGCAGCAGACTTTCATGCGTGCTGCAAGGCCAGCCAAAACGCCGTTCCAGGAGTCTTCAATGACCAAACACTCTTGTGCTTTTACCTGTAATTCTTGTGCGACTTTTAAATAAACGCCTGGGTGGGGTTTGCCAAAGGGTTCGTGCTCGGCTGAATAGGTGAAATCAAAATAAGCGCCCAAATTGAGCGCACCTAATACAGTTTTGATCAGTAATTCAGACGAAGAGGTGGCCAGGCCAATTTTTAGCCCTTTGGATTTAAAAAAAGCCAAAGAAGCTGAAACTCCTGAAAGTTCTTGGGGTTGTTCTTGGATCAAGGCAATAAGTGTACTGATGATTTCTTGCGCTACTTGCTTCTCATCTTGAAGACCCCAGCCTTCGTGTAAATTCCAAAAGTGGATCACTTCGTCGATGCGCAGACCAACTGTCTTTTGAAAATCATGTTTGTCAAGTGTTGAACCGTAGCGACCAAAAACAGTTTCCATGGCAATTTTCCAAAGTGGCTCGGAGTCAATTAAAACGCCGTCCATGTCATAGATCACAGCCTTAAAATGTTCAATTTTTGGAAGTTGTTGTTTAGTTGTCATGAAACAAACGGACGGTTTCAATTTTTCGTTCACTTACTTTCTCGATAACGAGTTCGCAGGCTCCAATTTGCACGCGATCACCCTCGGCAGGCAAGCGTTCCAGATGCTCAAGGATGAGCCCAGCTAGGGTGTCGTAGGCTTCAGATTCTTCGAGTTTAAAACCATAGGCTTCGTTCAGGTAATCGATGTCAATTCGGGCAGAAAACAAATATTCTGTCTCGGAAATCTGAACCTCAGTGAGCGCTTCTTTATCGTGCTCGTCTTCAATCTCGCCAAAGATTTCTTCTATAACGTCCTCAAGCGTAATGATACCCGCAGTTCCGCCATATTCATCGGTGACCACTGCAAAATTCCCTGCCTGATTGGTGAATTTCTCCATGAGCTCTTTTCCTGTCATGACCGTAGGTACAAAAGAAATAGGCTTGAGGATTTGTTTAATTGAAGCTGGTTGTTTGAATAGATCAAAGGAGTGAATATAACCAATGATGTTATCGATGTCGTCGCGGTAAATGATCAGTTTGGAAAGCCCTTTATTGATCATGAGTGCTTTGGCTTCTTCAATGCTGTCGTTGATATCAAGTGCAATGATTTCTGGGCGTGGAATCATGCAATCACGGGCCTTGACATGCGAGAAATCAAGGGCGTTTCTTAGGAGCAACATGTCATTGCCAAATTCTTGTTCGTCTGAAAGATTGGCACTAAGTTCATCGACATAATTTTCGAGGTCAACTTTTGAGAACACCCTTTTGTTGTGATCCTTTTCCGAGCCCAAAAGTTTGAGAAAACCTGAACTAATGAGCATGATGAGTTGCGTAGGTAAGTAGAGCAACACATAGAGCAAGAGCATAGGAATTAAACCAAGGTCTAACGCTTTATTTGGATTGAGCTGAACGATTGCTTTTGGTAAAAATTCGGCAGTAATCAAGACTACGAGTGTAGAAAGGATGGTTTGGGTAACCATAATAAGCCCTTGGTCTTGCAGGCCAAGCTGCGCTAACAAAGGATTCAAGAGTTCGCCAGCAGCGATCCCGTAAAGTACGAGCGCTACATTGTTTCCAAGTAACAAGAAGGCAATCATGTTGCTTTCCTTACGATAGAATAAGGCTAGTATTTTCCCTTGAAAATTTTGGTTAGTACGCAATACCTCAATGCGCAAGCGGTTGGCAGAGATATAGGCGAGTTCCATCGCTGAGAAAAAAGCAGAGCACAATAGTGAGCTGATGATCAGGATGTAAGCGCTATCCATTGGTTTTAGTGGTCAAGTACGTCTCGGCCAATATCTTTTCGGAAATAAGCGTCTTCAAAAGATATTTTGGAAATAGTATCATAGCTTCTTTCGAGGGCGCTTTCTAGATTTTTGCCATAAGAAGTAACGGCAAGTACTCTGCCGCCATTTGAAAGCACTGAAGGGCCATCGGCAAGTGTACCTGCATGGAACACCAAGCTATCTGTAATACTGTTTAGGCCATAAATTGTTTTACCTTTTTCATAGGCGCCAGGATAGCCGCCCGCAACCATCATGACGGTTGCTGCAGTTTTGTCGTGGAATTGGATATCGCGTTCAGACAAAGTGTGAGTAGCTACACCTTCAAAAAGATCGAGGATGTCACTTTTAAGGCGTGGCATGACCACTTCGGTTTCTGGGTCACCCATGCGGCAATTATATTCAATGACGTAAGGATCGCCTTTGACATTAATGAGTCCGAAGAATACAAAACCATTGTAGGTGATTTTTTCTTGCTTGAGACCTTTGATTGTGGGGATGACAACCCTGTTGAGGACTTTGTCCATAAATGCAGCATCGGCAAATGGGACAGGAGAAATAGCGCCCATTCCACCAGTGTTCAGACCGGTATCTCCTTCGCCAATACGTTTGTAATCTTTAGCTTCTGGCAAGAGTTTAAAAGATTCACCATCTGTGATGGCAAAGACGGAAAGTTCGATGCCGTCAAGAAATTGTTCAATGACAACTTTTGCACTTGCTTTGCCGAATTTCTCCTCGAGGAGCATTTCTTGTAATTCTCTTTTTGCTTCATCGAGATCTTCAATGATGAGCACGCCTTTTCCGGCTGCGAGACCGTCAGCTTTAAGGACATATGGGCCCTTCATGTTGTCGAGGAAGCGCAAGCCGTCTGCTACCGTAGCAGCTGTGAAAGTGCCATATTTGGCTGTTGGAATTTTGTGTCTGGACATGAAGGCTTTGGCAAAATCTTTACTGCCTTCAAGTTGAGCACCTTCTTGGCTTGGGCCAATAACACCTACATTTTTGAGTTGAGGGTCATTAGAGAAGAAGTCATAGATGCCAAGCACCAATGGTTCTTCTGGGCCAACCACGACCATATCAATTTGGTTTTGCAACACGAAATTTTTAATACCCTCGAAGTCAGTGACGCTGAGTTCTATGTTCTTGCCGTGTTTTTTGGTGCCGGCATTTCCTGGTGCAATAAAAAGTTCATCAAGGATTGAGCTTTGTGCTATTTTCCATGCGATGGCGTGTTCGCGGCCGCCAGACCCTAGTAACAGAACTTTCATTTACAATGAGCTAGAATAGATTCAAAAATGCGTAGCCCATCGATATTATTGAGCTGCTTGTCTGCTGCGCGCTCTGGGTGCGGCATCATGCCAAAAACATTTTTGGTTTTGTTGGTGATACCTGCAATGTGAAGCAAGGAGCCGTTTGGATTTGCTTCAGGAGTTTGAGCTCCGGATTCATCACAGTAAGTAAATAATATTTGATCGTTGGCCTGTAAGGAGGCAAGTGTTGCTTCATCTGCATGGAAACGACCCTCGCCGTGAGCAATTGGAATTTTGTATGCTTTGCTAGCGTCGAGATCAATGGTTGGTGCAGCAGTTTTGCTAACTGCTTTTAGGTGTACGTTTTTACAAATAAACTTTTGGTTGTTGTTGTGTAAAAGTGCACCTTCGAGCAAACCTGATTCTGTTAAAATCTGAAAACCATTGCAGATTCCCATGACATAGCCACCGTTATTTGCATGTGCAATAACAGACTCCATAATAGGAGAGAATTTTGCAATAGCGCCTGAACGCAGGTAGTCTCCGTAGGAAAATCCTCCGGGTAAAACCACAAAGTCAACCCCTTGGAGGCCTGTGTCTTTGTGCCAAAGTTCAACAACTTCGTGTCCCATGAGGTCTCTTAATACGTAGATCATGTCTTGATCACAGTTTGATCCTGGGAAGGTTACAACACCAAATTTCATGTTTATTTCAATTGAGCTTCAAAGTTAGTAAAAGTCTGAGCTTAAAAGCTCAAAACCACAAATTTTAGTAAGGAAGAAAGTAAGAAAAGGTAAAAGAATAAATGCGATGAAATACCAAGACCGCTACTGAGTAGTGCATAGGCAAAATAGAAAGTCAGTGGTAAAATGAGTAAACTGAGCAAACTTGCTTGCCCGAGGAAAAGAAATGCGCTTAAGCCTAATATCCAGGCAAAAAAGGTAAAAACATTGAGTACCTGCACTTGTTTTTTGAGTCTCAGTGAGGCCTTTAAAAGTCTAGCTCTTAGACCCATAAGACCAAAAACAAGTAGGACATGAAGGAGTGAAAGGATGGCAATTTCAAACCAATGTAATTGCGTTAGTTTAAAGTTAAAGTTCAAAGGAAAAACATGATGAACTTGGTAGAGGTAATCTACGGAATAGATAAGTGCAATAGGAGTCAAAACACCTAGTACAAGCAAAAGTAGCTCCCTAAATTGCAATGTTCTGAGCACAATCAGCATGATGAGCAGCATCGGGATGAAAAAAACGAGGTAACTGCAAAACAAAAGTGCCACACCAAAAATGAAGCCTGCGTTGTAAGCAGCTTTGCGCGCATCGTTTTGCGGTCGAATACTGAAGAAAACTGCGAGTAATAAGATGGCGCAGGTTTGAACAATTGGCGTCCAGCTAAATTGCCCAAAATCAATAAAAAAGCTATTAAAAATTAGATAGTTAAGACTAATGATAAAGGTGTTTTTTTCTAGGAATTCTTGGCTATTGAAGACCCAATTGAGTAATAAGGCGTTGATCAGTAGCATAACGAATTGAAAAGATGCTGCAGGCCAATAACTCCAGTGCGGCGCTTCAATAAATGCCCTAGAATCAAGGTTGCCAAAATACGGGGTCGTGCCGATGATGTCGCCTAAGAGATATAAGAGCAGAAAAAAGGGGAGTAAAATGAGGACTCCGATTCTGTTGTCTAGGAACAAACGTAGCATCCTCAAATTTACCAAGTTCTACGCAGCAAGCGCTCTATTTGTGAATAAGTAGCATACTTTGTTTAAAAGAAATGAAGTTCCTATTAAATCCGTGATTTTACACTTGCATACAAAACAAAAAATAATATATTTGTTGCTCATTTTTTTTGAAAAGTAAATCATGGAAAAAGCCAAAGTTCGATACTCAGATGCAGATTTAGCAGAGTTCAAAACACTCATTCAAGACAAGCTGAAAGAAGCATACGTAGACCTTGACTTGCTCAAAGGTTCGCTGTCTCACAACGATGACCACGGCACTGATGACACCGGCCGAACTTTTAACATGATGGAAGATGGTTCTGAAACACTTTCTCGCGAAGAAGTTGCACAGCTTGCAGCACGTCAAGAGAAGTTTATTCAGAGTCTGAACGCTGCATTAGTAAGAATTGAAAACAAAACTTACGGCGTTTGTCGTGTGAGTGGCCAGTTAATTCCTAAAGAAAGATTGCGTTTGGTGCCGCATGCCACCATGAGTATTGATGCTAAAAACGCTCAAAAGTAAATCTTGAAAAAACAAGCGCTCTTTATTTCGGCATTGGTATTACTGCTGCTGATACTCGATCAATGGGTCAAACTTTCTATTAAAAATAATTTCTTCCCAGGTGAATACAAACCCATTCTTGGTTCTTGGTTTGTATTACATTACACCGAAAACCCAGGAATGGCCTTTGGGCAAACTTTTGGTGCTACGATGTGGGCAAAATTAGCCCTGAGTCTTTTTAGGGTGGTGGCTATTGGTCTGATCATTCGTTACTTATATCAGCAAATGAAGCAAAGTGCTTCCAAAGAATTCTTGGTGGTGGTTTCGTTGGTTTTAGCAGGGGCTACAGGCAATTTACTCGACTCCATGTTTTACGATCTTTTCTTCAACGTAGACCCTTGTGTAGCTTTCAACCAAATGCCGGGTAGTGGTATCAAAGCAGTGTGTACTTCGGGTCATTTTTCTTATCCAATTGAGGTGCGCCATCAGGGTTTTCTACTTGGTAGCGTAGTCGATATGTTTCAGTTTAATGTGAGTTGGCCAACTGCTGTTCCGTTATTGGGTGGGCAGCAAATTTTCCCAGCTATCTGGAATTTAGCCGATGCATGTATCTCTGTTGGTTTATTCTGGGCAATTATCCGCCAGAAAAAGTTCTTCCCTAAAAAAGTAGTTGCTGAAAAGCAAGAAACGGAAAGCTAGAAATTCCATTTCATACTTCGATCGTCGAGTACGGCAAATGAAACTTTCCAAGCGGTTGTTGGTGCAATCTGATTGCCATCTGAAACAACACCATATAAACCAATTCTAAGGCGTCTTCGGCCCATTTTGAAATTGCGTTCGAGTCCTGCCAATAATTCGTAATGTTGCCAGTCATATTCTTTGACATACATGGCTCCACCTCCAACAACAAATCCTACACGTGTTTTCTTGAAGTAAGGAATCTTGTTGAGAATAGCGCCGTTGTCGTGGTGCACATAATGGGCCTGAAACACATAATCAGTGGTGCGTAAAGTGGTATCAAAGCCTTGGAATGAGTAAAGTGGATTAGAAAACCAAATTGGGTCAGAGCGTCTTTGGAATTTGTAATCGGGTTCATAAATGGCTCTGGCACTTAAGAATTTACCGACAGATGCGCGGTAAGAAGAGGTGCCTATTGTACCAATCTTGAAGTTCTGCATGATTTCAAACTGTAAATAAGCATGGTCTACAGCACTTTTGAAGACATTTGGTAAGCCGCGTTCTAAATGTAAAGAAAAGGTAGGATAGGCAGAACCTAATACAACCTTTCGATAGGGCTCGCGCATGTAGCGTTGCCCGGGCGTGTAGGAAGCTCCGACATTCAGAATAAAAGCATCGTATGGATCAAAAGCCAAGGGGTCATTATTTGGCAGCGCTTCATCAATGCCGTTTAAAAATTGATAACCTTCAATACTTCTTCGCTTCGTATATTGGGCATTCGCATAGGCATAAAAACCATTGAAAAGTTCATATTCTAGGTTTAGGTTCAATTTGGTTGATTCAAAAAAGTTGTCCCGTTTATAGATTTGGGTAATCGCGTCAAAGCCTCTGATTACGTCAAAGTCATGATTGAGTCCGACTCTAAAAAATCCGAAATGAAAAGGGTCAAAGCGGTACTTCCACCAGGTATCGCCTTTCCAGTCTTGGTTCAAGAAACCATAAGAGATACGGGTATAGCAATCTAGCGTGCGTTCGTCTTTCCATTTTTTGAAGTAATCAAAACTAGGGGCAACACGCGGACCGCCTATTCCTATCGGTTGTATAGTTGAGGCTACAGAGCCAATAGACCATTGTTCCTTTTTGTCTCGATTGCGGTGATCAACACCAAACCAAAGCACTTTCATGAAGGTCACCTTATTAAATACGGCATCTATACTATCTAAATATTCTTTGCGATTCAGGTAGTCTCGGATTGAGTCTTTGGCTCGGATATAGCGTATCTCTTCGTCGGTAAGTGCAATGGCTCGTTTCTGTTGCCAATAGGCGCTGTCTCGCTCATAGGCCGCCTGTTCGGTAACTGCAACTTCGGCATTGAAGAATTTCTTGGCGTAAGCTGGCTGAAAATTATAATTCGAGTAGAGTGCTTCGGTTTTACACTGACTCACTTCATTTTTGTATTTGACACCGTAGGTCAGCGTTTGTTTATCGAGGACACAAATTGTGTCTCCTTGAAGGCTATATTCTTGTTGAATGCGGAAATAATCGTAGATCAATAAATTTCCTTTATTCATGGTGAGGTCCAGTTTCTGAACAAGCCAAAGCGTATCTACTACCCATATATAGCCCTCAATTGTTGAGGTAGCTGTATTGCGGGGCGTGATTTTTATTTTTGAAATCATTCGACCGTTCTCCTCATATTTCTCTTCAAGACGATACTTATAGGCCACAATGCCTGGTGTTGAAATCGGAGAACTTACAGGCGTCTGATGCAAGTCATCCAGGTGCAAGAGATTCTCAAAGAAATTAAAATTGGATTTAACGGTTGTCGTGTAGTAGAGTTGAGAAATATCACCGTAGGCGGTATAGGCATTCCTGATTTCTTTCACCTGATTTGGTGGCGCGTAAGAGCGGTGCAATTGCACTTCAACAAGCTGCAGTTTATTGAGCCAGGCTGGAATTTTACTAGTTTGTTCTCCTAATGGGTCGTCCTCAAGACCTGACGATTCAATCTGCAGCGTGTCCCCCTTTCTTCTAGGGCTTTCTTTTCTTTCTTTGACTATCGTTTCTCTTTGCTCAGTAGCTTTGATGTAAACATCTACCTCATGTGGGTAGTTCCAAGGGTTGATTTGCTCCCGTTTCTCTACAACCTTCATGATTTTGTCACGCCCAACATTTGTTTTTTTTGCAGTAACCCTCACGTCTTGTATATCCGAGAGTTTCATCGGGAACAATTGCATATCTCGTCGCGCTTCTTGGTCTCGCATGGCCAAATACAGTTCGCGGTCTTGATAACCCTCTGCGGTAAAAACCAGGTAATATTCACCGGGGTTGAGGTACATTTCAAAGTAACCATTGGCATCGGCAACTGTTCTCAATTCCGCTGAATTCTTGGCAAAAACCTCGGCTCCGGCTAACGGTAAATTTTGTTCATTGGTAATGACGCCATTTAACAGACGCTGCCCGTAGGCGCTGCCAAAAAGAAATAAAAAGAAGAGCGTTAGAAATTTCACAGTACTGCTAAGACCGATTTAATAGGAAAAGGTTACTCGTTTTGGGCCGAAATATTATTTCTTTTCTTTTTGTTCTTGTAATTCACGCAGATGGTTTTGCATGCGCTTCATCATCCATTTTTTAGTAAAATACATGATCAAAGCCATCGCCGGAACAATAAAATAAGCGGCCCAAGTTTCAGCCCCCTCAGTAAAAATCTTGTAGCATACAGCCAAGAAACTGAGCGCAGCAATAGCGAGCCATAAGTAACCTGAAATGATGTTGTAACGCGAAATGAAATCTTTTTGTGACATTATTGGATGGTTTGGTTTTTATCTAGTTGCCAGGAGCCAATGGGCTCCAGTAAAACATAAGAGCTGAAATCTTGTTTGGTCCGAATGCCTTTGCCGATTAGGCGTCCTTTTGGTGAACGGATAATTACCGGTGACTTCGTGTAAATACTGCTATCTTTTTGATTCCAAAACAAAGCTTCAGTTTCAAGTCTTTGCTTTTTCTGATGGTTGTATAAACTCACAGAATCTTGCACCATGAGCTCACCAGTGCTGTAGTTAATTTCACCGTAGCGTGCACTTAAGGTTGAAACAACGTTCCCTTTTTCATTGAAAAAATAAACCTTTAAGCTGTCTTTGATTTTGGTAATTTGTTCTTTCCCGCGATACGTCTCAGCCAAAGCTGCATGGATCTCAACCCGCGCATAGCCTGCTTCCGCATAAGTCAAGATTAAATTCTTGGTGGTTTCAGTAGGCGCATCTTGTTCAAAGCTTATTTTTTGAACCACCGCGATATCATTTTCGCAGGCCGTTAAAAAAAGGCTAGCCACTCCGATCAGGAGCCCCATGAAAAAAGGGGGATTTAGTCTAGTTGGCGCTTGCGGAACCATTTTTCAAAGTTCGAAGGTGCCATAATTAGACTTACCCGAGCACCGATAAATTGCTCAGACCAATCTGTGTTTGGGACACTGCGTTGCCCAAAGGTAAGACCTAAATTGATAGAAGAAAGCGACACTTGTGCCAAAAGCGGCAAGCCAAAGCCTAAAGTAAGCCCGCGTTCTTGGTATTGTTCACCATTGCTGAGGTAAGGCAAACTCTGTTGGTAATACCCCGCTCGGTAGGTGATTTTTTCAAAAGTTTTGAGCGTGGCCAAATTTTCAAGCACCTTGTATTCGGGCTGAAATTGTAAGCCAAAGCTCATTTTTTCTGAGCTATTTTGATTGAATCCGGTGATGAGATTTTCATTTTGTGTGAGGGTTCCATAGCTCGAATAACTTCCATAAAGCTGAAGTAAAGGATGTAATTCACGGGTTTGTCTTTTGTAGCTTGGCAGTTTCCAGCTATAGGCAAAACCAGCTTGCCAACTTTGTGCCGAGGTGGCTACAAAAGCTTGGTTGCTATAATAGACAGTGTCATAGCTTGACGGCGTATTAATGGTTGCTGTACTGTAAAGTTCTTTGACTAAATCTGCTTTTAAAAGCATATGCGGTTGATAAACAGCAGATAGTGTCAGGCTATGTTTTTTACCAAAGGCCTGCGTAAAGTAGGTGCCAAGGTCAATGGAGTTGGAACGAACAATTAAGGAGTTGCGCTCGAGGCCTCCCGCTGAACTAGCGCCGGTAAGTAGGGTAGAGCTGCGCTCATTGCTGAGTGTACCAAATAAATAGGAAACATTGGCTCCGATGGCAAATTTGGTTTTGGGCTTTTCAATGATTCCGAATGAATAACCTAAATAAAGATCTTGGATGGCACCTTTTCCGAGATAATTATAGCGCAAAGAATCTAGACCTGTGTAAATTGTTTCGGTAATTTGATACCCGCGAGAACTGTAAGGTCTGAGGCCGAAAGAAAGCCCCATTTGTTTGCGAATTTTAAAGCCCAATGTAAATTCTTCTACCATTGGTGTGGCATTGAATTGCGTTAAAGCTCCACTTTGATACCAAGACTGACGCGAATGCAAGCCCAAAGTATACAGTGTTGAACCTTTACTGAGGCGATTATAGCTTGCCGGGTTATTGTGATTCAGGATTCCTGAGTCAAGGACATTGACGGCATTTTTCCCGAGTGCATCATATACAGCATGTCCTTTTGTACTCTTCTCTCCAAGCCCATAAAAACTTGCGGGTTCGGAAGTAATAGATTGCGCAGTGGCCTCGATGATCGAAAAAACACTAAAAAAGAAGAGGAGAAATTTATTCATTTGAATGGTAAAGGGATAAGATGCCTTCAAGCGTTAAGTTTTCGTGTACAAAGATGCCAATTTTTTGCCCCATATCAAAATGTACGGCATCACCACCTGTCAGATAGACAACGAGGTCAGGATATCGTTCAAGGTAAGCATTCAAAAGGCCTTCAATTTCTTTCTGCCAACCTAAAAAAGTACCAATTTCAATGCTAGTATGGCTGCTGTTGCCAATGAATTGTTGTGTTGGCGAAATGGGTAATTCTGGGAGCTTCGCAGTGTAATAAGCGAGCGCTTTTGCTCTCATTTGAAGCCCAGGGCTAATGGAACCACCTAAATATTCTTGCTGTTCATTGATAAAATCAAATTTGATGCAAGTGCCGAGGTCAATAGCTAAGCGCGGTTTACCAAGTGCTACCTGACTCAGTGCCGCTGCATTACACAAGCGGTCTTTTCCTAAAGTATCAGGGCTTTTATATAACATGGTAAAGGGCAAGTTCATTTTGTTTTTCACTTCAAAGACCTTCGTAAAATGTGTTTTGAGTAGATCAGAGAAATTATCATTCACTACAGACGAAAAGGCAAGAGGGATGTTACTATCAAGGCTTTTCAAAGGGAATTGCGCCAAAGTGTAGTGCTTAATCCATTGAATTAGACCATCTTGAGCAAATGCAAGTTTGAGTTGCGTATTACCAGCATCGAGTAAATAAACTTGTTGAGAAACAGGCATCTTCAAAAATACTTAGCTTTTTTGAACTTTTTTAGCTTTTAACTTGTGAGAAAGCGTAAAAATGTATTAAATTTGCATCCACCAAAAGCTGGTACCTTAGCTCAGTTGGTAGAGCAAAGGACTGAAAATCCTTGTGTCCCTGGTTCGATTCCTGGAGGTACCACTCAAAAAGCCCCGAAGTTTCTTTGGGGCTTTTTTGTTATATTCAGTTTAGAAAAAATCTGTTGGTTCTATTAATTTTTTACAACCAATCTTTTCTGATATAGATTTACGTCATCTGTGTAAATAGAAAGGATGTAGCTGCCATCCGAAAGTCCAGGATTCAAACTCGTTTTTCCAGAAGCGAAATTGATCGGCTCCTTAAAAACAATCTTGCCAGTTAAATCCGTGATGATCAACAAATGCTCGTGATCTAAATTGGCTGCGCTCGTTAAATGAATTACGCCATTGGTTGGGTTCGGAAATACAAATACCGCTAGGGTAGTATTTTCTAAGATGGTATTTGAATTCGTATCGACTCTTTCAGGTACTGGGAATAAACTACAATCAATTTGCTGAAATTGGATGTTGACGGAATCTTTCGTGAAACAAACAAGCTTAAAGGTCCCCTCTATGGGTAAGTTACAAGATGGATAGATCTCTCCAATGCCTTCAACAGTACCGGTGTTTGCACTAATCACAGAACCATTTATCTTCTTTAATGGGGTTGCCCCTAAATAGATGGTTTCTATATTTTGAACCGTACAATTAACACTAAGATCGAGTGGAAAAGGACTGCCAATTTGTGCATTGGTGATTAATTGGTTGTCAAGGTAAAGAAACTCAGTATTGGTCGATGGATCGAACTGATAAAATTTTCCGACATTATCTTCTCTTTTAAAGTAAGGACCGTACAAAACGGTATCATTTACAACCGAACCATTCCAGTACGTGATCGTCTCATATTTGAGTCGATATTCTTTGAAATAATTGACATTATTGAAGGTTTCGATGCCATCAAAATACACGGTATACTTTGTGTCATGGTTATTAATTCCGTCGAAACCGCTTGCATCATAGCGCCATTCACAAGAACTATTTAGATAATTAAAACCCTGAGAAAAACAAATTTGGCTACTCACAAAAAAAACGATGCTCGCAATTATAATCTTCATATTATATCTTACTTTGGTTAGAACTAGATGTTTTATTTCCTACTCCCCATTCACCAAATGAATGAAGCCGTGTTTGTCAATGAGGGTGCCGCCGAGCATTTCACCTTTTAGTTTATAGAAGAAAACGCCATCGGTATGGAGTTGCCCGTTGAAGTCATAGCCATCCCAAACGGCTATTCCGGTCTGATCCTTGAGTTCAAAAACAAGATTACCCCAGCGGTTTAATATTTGAATGTCGTAACGTTTGAAAGAGGGGTACGGCAAGGTAACGATGTCATTGATGCCGTCGCCGTTTGGTGTAAAGACGTTTGGTACCCAGATATCGGGGTCAGAGACATAAACCGTAAGAAAGGCGGTGTCTATACAGCCTAAATTATCAACTAATACCAAGCCAATTTCTTGAGGGCCGCCCGTTCCAAAGATGATACTTTGGTTGGTGCTTTGGAAATAAGTGGAGCTGCTATCTGGGAAAATCCAAGTCCAGGACTGCACAGGATTTAAGCTTGTGCTGGCATCGGTAAGTTCAATTTGCTGATTGATATTCGCATAGACTGGGTTGGCGTCGATTTGTGCTTCTAAACCACTGAGACTAGCTGTCAAGGGATCTAGTAAGTACAAAATTTGACAACCTGCTGTATCATAAACGGTAACACTCGGATTGTAAACACCCGTGTTCGGATAGAAATAATTGAATTGTAAACTGTCGGACACCCAAACGCCATTTCCAAGATTCCAACTCACAGAGTCGATGTTCGCAGGGTTTTGAATCGTGAATAAAGCACCTTGCGCACAGACAGTGTTATCCTGAATCCAGGTTGGCGTACCTAAAGGCCCACCGATAGAAACGTAATTGGCAACCGTAGTATCGTCAGTACAGCCATACTGATCTGTAACCGTCAAGCTCAATGTAAATGAACCACTCGTGACCAGTGTATTATTTGGGTTCTGTAAAATAGAATTGTTTCCGTTGCCAAAAGACCAATTCCAGTTGGTAATGCTTCCGATGCTTGTAGATTCGTCGGTGAAGGCACAAAACAAAGGTGGGCAACTATATTCGCCATTGGCATTGATGGCCGCACCAGAGAAGGTATAACTCGGACTCGCCAAAGGCGAAGAAATATAAATAGTTTGAGAAGTAGAATCGATGCACCCATTACCGTCTGTAACTAACAAACTGAGTAAATAAGTTGAAAATAAGCCATTATTATTTGAAGGCAAATTAAGTATACATAAACTGTCTGTCGCAATTGTATTCCCGTTGATTGACCAAGCATATTGTAAAGTGTCTTCACCAGTACTTAAACTCGCAATGACACTGCTGTCTAAACTGCAAATAATGGTGTCTGAACTGATCTGAGCGCTTGGCTGGGTAAGGGTTATTTGTACGGTTGCCGGATTAGAAACGCAGCCGTTGATATCAGT
>JBEBBE010000079.1:0-5955 GCA_041158525.1 Bacteroidota bacterium
CAAGAAATCTTGGATCGCCTCTGGGGTGCAGAGCAAATCCCGACGGCGCGCACCATTGATAACTACATCTTGGCCTTCAGAAAATTATTCGAACAAGATCCAAAGAATCCGGTGCATTTTCATTCAATTCGGGGGGTAGGCTATAAGTTTACCAAAAATGCCTAAATGGGTATTTGAAAATACTACCCGAGCAAAATTAAATGCTTTGCTTTTTTTCCTTAAATAATAGCATAAACAACACGGCTACCACGAGCGCGTATCCGGCAAAAAGCAGCCATGCGCCGTGCCAATTGGTACTTTTATCGGTATTGATAAAATAGGTATCAATGAGTGCACTACTGGCTACTGTTCCAATATAAGCGCCAAAGCCGTTGGTCATCATGATAAATAACCCTTGTGCACTCGATCTGATATTGCTGTCTGTATTTGCCTCCACGAACATAGAGCCTGAAATGAGAAAGAAGTCAAAGGCCATTCCGTAAACGATACAACTCAATACAATCAATGGAAGCCCGAAACTGCTATCGCCGTAAGCAAAGAAACCGTAGCGCAAAACCCAAGCAAAGAGGGCAAAAAGCATGACGTTTTTAATGCCGAATCTTTTCAGGAAGAAAGGAATCGTTAAGATGAATATCGTTTCCGAAACCTGAGAAATCGAGTAAATAATAGTCGAATATTTTTCTACTAAAGTGCCTTCCGGAAAACTACTCAAATAAGCATCTCCGTACATGTTAGAAAGTTGTAAGGCTGCTCCCAAAAGAATGGAAAAGATGAAAAAGAGGGCCATTCGGTAATCTAGAAAAAGCTTGAAGGCATTGAGCCCAAGTTGAGAAAATAGATTACTTTTTTCATCGGTTTTACCTTGCGGCATACAAGCGGGTAAGGTAAAAGCATAAACCCCTAAGGCAATTGCACCCACCGCAGCAATATAAAACTGCATCGCATTAGCTTTGCTTCCAGAAAGGTTAGTGAGCCACATCGCGGCAATAAAACCAATGGTTCCCCAAACCCGAATTGGCGGAAAGTCTTTTTGCACATCGAGGTTATTCATCTTTAAAATTCTATAAGAAACAGAACTAGAAAGAGAAATAGAAGGCATATAGGCCAGCATGCCACCAAAGACAATCCAGTACAGGAGCTCGTATTCTTCAATTTTTGCCAAGGAAGGGAAGGCGGTTTGCAGCGCAGCAATATTCGGAATCAGGAGCATGAATGCACCGTATACTAAATGCAAAATGCCGTAGAGTCTTTCGGCACGCAGCCATTTGTCGGCAATAATCCCGACCAAAGAAGGCATCAGGATAGATGACAGTGCAAGTGTTGAAAAGATGGCCCCAAACTGCGGGAAGGTCCAGCCTTTTCCGGCTGTACAATACGTGCCAATAGTGGTGAGCCATGCTCCCCAAATAAAAAATTGAAAAAAACTAAGAACGGTGAGTCGGGTCTTAACTGCGGCGATTGAGTTCATCACGGATTTTAGAGGCTAATTCATAATCTTCGTTGTCCAGGGCCTCCTTGAGTTGTTGTTCTAGCTCTTCTGTAGCATAGATGTCCCACTCATTGGGTGCATTGGCATCTTCTTCAAAGATATCATTTTCCTCTTCAAAACCATAAGCTTCTTCTAAAGCACTTTGTGGCGTGCCACTTACTTCGTCAAGAATGCTGTTCAGTGTAAGCATTGGCGCCTTGAACCTAACCGCAATAGCAATAGCATCTGAAGTGCGTGAATCGAGTTCGGTAATTTGCCCGTCTTGCTCGCAGATTAACTTAGAATAAAAAACGCCTTCACGAAAGCGGTAAATCAGGATTTCTTTGACCGTAACACCAAAAGAAACCGCAAATGCCTTGAATAAATCGTGGGTAAGGGGCCTTGAGGGCACCATGTTTTCGAGCTCAACGGCAATGGCTTGCGCTTCAAAACCACCAATAACAATTGGCAATTTGCGCTCGCCGCCTTTTTCTTTGAGCGTAAGGACATACGAGCCAGATTGTGTTTGGCTGTAAGCGATACCCGAAATTTCGAGGCTGATTTTTTGCATCGGGCGTTTTTTAGTAGCGCTCCAACTTAGTGTTGGGCCGCCTTGAATTTTTTAACGGCTTCAGTAAATCTTGGCAAGATTTCAAAGGCGTCACCAACAATTCCGTAGTCGGCGGCCTTGAAGAATGGCGCCTCAGCATCGGTGTTGATCACAACGATGACTTTAGAACCATTGACACCTGCTAAGTGTTGGATTGCACCAGAAATTCCGGCAGCGATATACAAGTTAGGGCGAATAGCTACACCTGTTTGACCCACGTGTTCGTGGTGAGGGCGCCATCCGATATCGGCTACTGGGCGTGAACATGCAGTTGCAGCGCCTAGAGCGTTAGCGAGATCTTCTACGATTCCCCAGTTTTCAGGACCTTTTAAGCCACGACCTGCAGAAACCACTAATTCGGCTTCAGGTAATGGAATAGCACCTTCAGGTTTTTTAGTAGCGAGTACTTTGATGGCACTAGCACCTGCTTGGGCGCTAAATGCTTCAACTGAGCAAGAGCTTGGGTTGTTTTCTGGCTGAATGCTGTTTGGCAACAAAGAAATGATGCGTTGTGAAGTTTTCACCTGAACATAACCAAAAGCTTTTCCAGAGAACACATTGACTTTGATATTGCCATTGGCCTCAGGAAGTGCTACTGCACCTGCAACCAAGCCCGCTTTGAGGCGTACAGACAAGCGTGGCGCCACTGCTTTTCCGATGAGGTCATGAGAAAAGATAATGGTTTGGGCACCCACTTTTTGAGCGGCTGCTGCAACAAGCTGAACGAGTTGACCGTGGTCTTGACCATCTAGGCTGTTGTCTTGAAGTACAACTGAAGCACCGTAGTTGCCGAGGGTAGTAAGTGTTGCTGCATCAGCAGCACCGTTGGTTACTACAGCGACATCGCCACCTAATTTTTTTGCGTAGGTAACAGTTTCTAAAGCTGCTTTAGATAAACCGTTGGCTGAATTGATATATACAAGATTCATAGGGCAGAACTTAGATGACTTTTGCTTCGTTGTGGAGTAAAGTAACGAGCTCGTCGAGGTTATTTGGATCGATGAGTTTAACAGATGATTTAGCAGCTGGCATGCTGTAGCTTGCATAGCTAGTGAGTGCATCGATAGCTGCAGGTGCAACTACGTTGAGTGGTTTGGTACGCGCTGCCATGATACCGCGCATGTTTGGAATGCGCTGCTCAGCCATGCCTTTGGCACAACTAATTACAACTGGCGTAGCTGCTTCAACTTCTTGAACACCGCCCACGATTTCGCGCTCGCACTTGACAGTGGAGCCGTTGACATCGAGTTTAGTAGCAATTGAAATGTATGGCAATTCAAGTGCTTCGGCAATCATGCCCGCTACTTGTGAGCCGTTGTAGTCAATGGTTTCTTTACCGGTAAGGATGAGGTCAAAGCCTTTGCCTTTGGCATATTCGGCAATTTGCATTGCTGTGTAGTAGGCGTCTTGGGCTGTTGCGTCGATGCGCACTGCGTCGTCGGCACCGATGGCTAAGGCCTTGCGGATGACAGCGTCGTCAGAAGCGCTTCCGACCGTAATGATAGTAACGTTACCACCTTGTGCTTCTTTGAGCTCAAGTGCACGCACGAGGGCGTACCATTCGTCATAGGGGTTGACAATATATTGAACGCCGTTTTCGTCAAATTGGGTGTCACCATTTGTGAAGGCAATTTTAGACGTGGTATCTGGCGCTTTAGAAATACAAACAAGGATGTTCATGTGTGTTGATTTAATGCGGTGCAAAGTTAAGTAAAATTGCAAAAAGGATACTTGAAAAGAAAGTCAATAATGCGACTTTTTTCAGCTCGGGGTCCAGAGCGGCAGGCTCTGTATTTTGCACTACTTTTTGCAAGTGTAGGGCAAAACCGATAGAAGGAATCAAAGCCAAGAACAACCAATAGTTCATGGCACTAATAGCGAGTAAATAAACGGTAAAAAACCAAGTGGCCATCCCAAAACTGATCAAAAAGACATGATAGAATTTGGCCTTCTGAAAGCCTAATTTTACTACCATGGTGCGTTTTTGCATTTTTGCGTCGTTTTGAATGTCGCGCAAATTATTGAGGTTCAAAACCGCGGTGCTCCAGAGCCCAATACTGATGGCCGGAAACAAAACAATCCATTCAAAGGCTTCGCCGTAAAGCATGAAAACACCAATAACACTCACGAGGCCGAAAAATACCAAAACCATGATGTCACCTAAACCGCGGTAACCATAAGCGTTCTTGCCAACGGTGTAAGTAATGGCTGCCGCAATACAGGCCAGAGCCAAAACTATATAAAAGTAAATGGCATTAGTAGAAAGATGCGGTACGCTTGTGTAGATGAGGGCGAGTGCACTCAGTAAAGAAATGAAGCCAACCACCCACATGCCTACTTTCATTTGGCCTGCACTGAGCTGCCCGCTCTGAATGGCGCGCGCTGGGCCCACTCGTTCGGAGTTGTCGGTGCCTTTTTGGCTATCGCCGAGGTCATTGGCAAAATTGGAAAGTACTTGAAAGCCCGTAGTTGTCAGGAGTGCCAACCCAAAAATGGCTGCGTCAAACGCACCGAGTACTGCGGCTAAACCAGTGCCAACAATTATTCCTGAAAGTGAGAGCGGAAGCGTTCTTAAGCGCGCCGCGTGTAACCAAGCTTTGATCATGCTATCATGTGTAACAAACGACTCCAAAGATAGTTGAATAATTGCCAAAAGTAGTCCGTAAATTTTCTTGTGCTACCAAATCGAAATAGGTATTTTTATATAAATTTTGAGACATGTCAAAAATCACTAATATATCCTTAACACCGCATTTTGAATCGTTTATTAGTAGGGCTCTTGAAAATGGGCGCTATCATAATGCAAGTGAGCTTATTACAGCGGCTCTTGAATTACTAGAAGAAGAAGAAAAAAAGACTGCTGCTTTAAGTACTGCCATTGAGGAAGGCTTGACTAGCGGTTGGGTTTCAGATTTTGACCCAGAGGCCTATCTCAAAGAAATCAAAGATGAAAAGTAATGTCTTTGTTTTTTTCTCAAAAAGCACTTTGGGACCTCAAAGAAATTTATCGATATTCATCAACTCAATGGTCTTCTTCGCAAGCTGATAAATACTATTTCAACCTAATTTACAACTGCCAAAAAATTCTACATTTTCCATTGTTGGGTAAAATTTATCCCACCATTTATTCGCAACCTAGGGGGTTAAAAGTCAATAAACACATCATTTTTTACAAGATTGAAGAAAAAAGTATCCGTATTATTCGCATACTTCATGAATCAAAAGATCTAAAGAGAGCAATTTAAAGCCTTTTAAATATTGGCACCGTACTGCAGGGCTCACCATACATCAGGCTTTTGACATGAGGTTGCAATAAGCGCACTAAATAAGACATCGCAAAGGCAGGGTCTTGGATATCTGCGCAGCCTTTAATAATAATGCGTTGATCTTGCATTTGTTCGAGGTCTATGGAACAAATTTCTTCTTGGATGAGTGCTTTAGCGAGTTCTAATTCTGAACCAACCTGGCTATAAACATTTTCTTTTTGCAAGGCCGAACTCACGAGCATAAAGGCCCAGGTCGGGATAATCGCGTCAGAGCTACAATAAATAAAAACAGCTTTGCCTTGGTATTGCGCCCAATTATGGTCTTTGATCCAGGCACGGAAGTCTTTTTCTTTCAAGACCAAGCCTTGCCAAAGTTGAGGTGCTAAATCAAGGCCAACAAGTGCTAATTTTGGCTTGTAGTCGGCGAGGTCTAATTGAATCAGGCCACTTTCTTTGACTTTATTTTTGATGCTATCCACGCCCTAAAATTACGCGTTCTTTTTGTATTGATAAACAATAATTGGGGGCTTTTGGTTTTCGTCAATCTGTTTTTGTTCTTCTTTAGATAGAGAAGCTTCTTGCGCTACATTCATTTCATATCGCATTCTTTC
>JBEBBE010000080.1:0-9169 GCA_041158525.1 Bacteroidota bacterium
GGCGTTCCGGTTGTACACATCACTGCCGAAAGCAGTGCACAGCAAATTGACTGGACGAGCAGCAATGGTCAGCTCATCCAACAAAAGTCAAAAAGTATAGAACTCTATGCTTGGAATAAGCAAACTTACAAGGTCAGTGCAAAATTGTCACAAGAAGATTGCAATCTTTCAGAATCGATCCAGATTCAGCAAGACCAAACCTACAACCTGCTTGCAGTCAATGCCTTCAATCCGCAATCAAGAGATGAGCGCAATGCCCGCTTCATGCCTTATGCACTGACTATCCGCGATGTTCAGTTTCAACTCATCATCATTGATCCAGACAACGGCTCTGTACTTTACAAAACTTCCGATGCACAAAATGCCTGGGACGGTATTGACCAACGCAACGGCCAGCTCATCCCGGCTCAAAAAGCCTATATCTGGAAGGTCGTTCTCGAGAACCCATTACCCGGAGAAAAAAACACCTACACCGGAACAATCGTACGTATTTAAAGGCTCAAGACTCATTGGAATTGCTTACATTTGTTGAGCAAGAACCTGTGCAGACTCATGAGCATCATTCACGTATTACCTGACCACATTGCCAATCAAATTGCGGCCGGAGAAGTCATTCAAAGACCTGCCTCTGTGGTCAAAGAATTGCTTGAAAATGCCGTAGACGCCGGGGCTAGCCAAATTTATTTATTGGTCAAAGATGCGGGCAAAACCCTCATTCAAGTCGTTGATAACGGCAAAGGCATGGATGTCACAGACGCCGAAAAATGTTTTCTCAGACACGCCACCAGTAAACTCAGTAGCGCCAAAGATCTTTTTCAATTGCAAACCAAAGGTTTCCGTGGAGAAGCATTGGCATCTATTGCAGCCATAGCACACGTGACGCTCAAAACCAAACAAGCCGATCAAGAAACAGGCATTAAAATTGAAGTGGAGGGCAATCAAATTAAAAGTAAAAACCCAGCCATCTGTGACAACGGTGCTTCGTTTGAGGTTAAAAATTTGTTCTACAACGTTCCGGCGCGGCGCAATTTTCTCAAAAGCGATCAAATTGAACTCAGTCATATCCAAAATGAGTTTGAACGCGTAGCCTTAGCACACCCCGATCTCGGGTTTTACTTCATTCATAACAACCAAGAAATCCTGACCTTGCCTGCGGGTAATCTACGCATGCGTGTTTCAGGTATTCTCGGAAGAAGTAGCAATGAAAAACTGGTTCCTATTGAAGAAAGTACCGACATTGTTCGGGTTTCAGGTTACGTAGGTAAACCTGATATGGCCAAAAAAACACGCGGTGAACAATATCTTTTTGTCAATCAGCGCTATTTCAAAGAGCCCTATTTTCATCATGCCATCACCAAGGCATTTGAAGGCATGATTTCCGAGAAGCATCATGCGAGTTATTGCATTTTTCTAGAGGTTGATCCTCAAAAAATAGATGTCAATATTCACCCGACTAAAACCGAAATCAAGTTTGAAGAAGACCGTTTTATCTACTCCATTTTACTTAGTAGCGTAAGGCAAGCACTCGGCAAGCACAATATTTTCCCTACACTCGATTTTGAGCAAGACACCGCCTTTGACGTACCATTAGCGGTTCGCAAATCAGAACCCACTGAACCTCAAATTGTAGTTGACCCAAGCTATAACCCCTTTGAAAGCACCAAGCAAGCGGTTTCAAATTCCTCGAGTAACTACAGTAGTGCTATCAAAAGTGCGGGCTTTGAAAAACAAACCATTGATGCGGCAGCTTGGCAAAATTTCTATCAGATTGAAGAACAAGAAGTTGCACAACAACAAGAAATTTTCTCAGAGCAGCAAAACCAAGCTAACTACCTCATCCACGACAAGTATTTAATAAGCCCGAGTAAGTCAGGTTTTTTAGTAATTGATATCAAGAGGGCAAAAAATCGCATTCTTTTTGATCAAATGTTACAACAATTTGTGGCACAACCCCTGAGCTCTCAACAACTCTTGTTCCCACTAGAGCGCGAACTTTCCGGAGAAGCCAAATTGAGCTGGTCAGCCCAACAAAGTCTTTGGCAACAGCTGGGTTTTATGTACGAAATTCAAGATCAGCAACTGCTTATTCAAGGCGTCCCGAGCTTACTCACCGAGCAACACCTCGACGAATGCCTCGATCAACTCACAGACGCCGCTAACTACCGCGATATCGACAGCGGTGATATTGCTCATTTTTTAGTTGCTAAATTGGCCTATTTTGCTTCTAAGAATTTCAAAATTACACAACAAGAAGAGGCACTTGCACTTGTAGAAGACCTCTTTCAATGTGCGCAACACAGCCATACACCAGCTGGCAAGACGATCATGAGTACCTTAACCTTTGACGAACTCGCTAAAAAATTCTAAAATGTTTCAGCACCTTCCACAAGTCACAAAAAACATCCTGCTACTCAACATTGCATTTTTTGTAGCGAGCCTCATTCTCCTGAGCCAAGGTATTGATCTCAACATGACACTAGGCGCGCATTATCTCAATTCGCCCTTCTTTGAGCCGTATCAGATTGTCACGCACTTTTTCATGCACAGCACCGATAACTTTCTGCATATTTTTCTCAATATGTGGCTTTTTGTCATGCTCGGTACTTACCTTGAAAGAATTTGGGGCCCAAAACGCTTCTTCATCTTTTATATCGTTAGTGCCTTAGGCTCATTTTTGCTCTATAACATGATTGGTTTTTTGGAAATCCAGAATCTCAAAACTCAGCTCGCACAACAATTTGACCTCGAGCAATTTAATTACTTCTTAAAACACACTGTAGACCTCAACGGAGATGTTATTGGGCAAATCAATCAGTACATCATCGACAATAATATCCAAGTGACTCCTGCTTTAAATAGTTATCTAGGAAAATCCATTACCCCAATGGTTGGTGCCTCTGGTGGTGTTTTTGGCATCATGACTGCCTTTGCTATTTTGTTTCCTAACACAGAATTCAGGCTTTATTTTGCCATCCCAGTTAAAGCCAAGTATTTAGTTACCGGTTATGTCGCATTAGAGCTTTATTTAGCCTTCCAAAACCAAGCTTCTGATAACGTTGCGCACTTGGCACACGTGGGCGGAGCACTAGCTGGTGCTATTTTAGTCCTGTACTGGAGAAAAATTGACCGTTCAAATTTTTGGTAATGCAACAACTCTGGCAACAACTTAAGTACCTGTACCAAAACGGCTCCATGACCGTTCGCTTGGTCATGGTCAATGTTGGCGTATTTGTACTTATCCAATTGATTAGTGCGTTTGAACGCTTGAGTGTTGTTGATCCAAGTTCTGCTGTATTTTCTCAAGATTGGATGCATTTTTTCTTTGCGCTTCCAGTGGAGCCAATAGGCGTGCTCCTCAAACCATGGACGCTTTTTAGTTCCTTATTTGCACATTTTGGCTTATTGCATCTATTCTCCAACCTCTTGTTTTTATTCTTCGCAGGCAACACCTATGAGCGCTTTTACGGCCCCAAACGCCTGCTGCATCTTTACATTATTGGCGGGCTGGCTGGTAACCTTACCGAAATTTTAGCCCATTTGTTATTTCCTGCGCTTCAAAACAGCAGCTTTTCCATAGTAGGGGCTTCGGGCGCTATCATGGCCAATTTTAGTGCCTTGGCTTTTGCCCAACCGCAACTACAAGTTCAATTATTCGGGATTTTTCCACTCAAGATCATTTTCTTGGCGCTCTTTTTCTTTTTAAAAGACCTTAGTTCACTCGGTTCTCCGGATCAAATTGCACATTTTGCGCACTTAGGCGGAGCGCTGTTTGGGCTGCTCAGCATTCAGCAATTTTGGCACATTCGTATGGCTCAACCTTGGTTAGGCCTGAATTTTCGGACAATAAAACCAAAACTAAAAGTCAAAAAAGGTGGCCGACCTCTCAACGATGACCAATACCGTGAAAATAAGCAGGCCAAACAAGCTCAACTTGACCAAATTTTAGATAAAATTGCCAAGCGCGGTTATGATGCCCTGAGCAAAGAAGAGAAAGACTTTTTATTTCAACAGAGCAAGGATGTCTAAAAAACGAAATATTTTGTTGTCTGGGCCTTTTAAATTGGCCAGTGCCTTGAGCTTTATTGGCTTACTGCTCAGTTATTTAGCACCCTTCATTCACCCGAGCTCTATCCCTGCCCTGCCCTTTTTTGGCCTTAGCTACCCTATCTTTTTAGGGCTTACTATTTTCTGGCTGCTATTTTGGGGCTTTTTCCGTTCTAAATGGGCCATTTATAGCTTACTCGTTTTACTCATTGGGGGTAAACTACATTTTAGAAATTTTGCTTTAAGTAATGCTGCAAGCTCAAATTCTGAGCCTGGCCTTAAAGTACTCACCTACAACGTCAGGTTGTTTGACCTGTTTAATCCTGACTTTGAGGAAGCCTTGAAATCCCGCAACGAAATATTCGCTTATATCCGCAACGAACAACCCGATGTCCTGTGTCTGCAAGAATTTTACAGACAAGACAAGCCCACGCGTTTTGAAATCATGGACTCCTTAAATGCTCTGTTGCAAACCAAAGATTACCACGAAAGAAGTGCCCATAAAAGAGCAACCCGCGAAAACTATGGCATTGCCCTTTTCTCTAAGTACCCAATGATTGCACGTGGCGATGTCATGTTTGAATCGCAAGGTGTACAAGACTTCAACTACTGCATTTTTGCCGATATCGTTAAAAACCAAGACACATTTAGGGTTTACAACGTGCATTTGCAATCCATTCGACTCAATACCGACCCTCATATTGAAGGTGAAGAAGTGAAAACATACGGGAGTAAAAAAGGCGCCCTTGCGGTTTACCGAAAATTACGCGTAGCATTTGAAAAACGCGCCGAGCAAGCCAGACGTGTTGTGGAGCATTTTAAAACGTCTCCATATCCAGTGATTGTTTGCGGCGACTTCAATGACACCCCGATGTCTTATACTTACAATCAGTTCCAGCTATTCTTGCAAGATGCTTACAGATCTTGTGGCTGGGGGCTGGGCACCACCTATGTTGGCCGCTTGCCTGCTGGCCGCATCGATTATCTTTTCTATGGCCCACAACTTTATGTAACTGATTTTAAAATTCAGAAAAAGACCTCTAGTGACCACAGAGCAATTACCTGCATCTTTAAAAAACACCAATAATGATTACGGTAATTGATTGCGGAAGCCAGAAAACGCCAGCGATTGCTTACCAAATCGAAGAATACATCGATGTTCAGATCATTCCGTTTTTAGATCTTAAACAAACAGATTTAAGTCCTTTTGAAGGTATTGTCATCTCAGGCGCACCCATTTTACTTACTGAAATTGACCCTCAGCCTTATCTCGATACTTTTCGCTGGATACTTGATGAAAACAGACCCATTTTAGGTATTTGCTTTGGTCATCAAATAATGGGTTTATTACATGGTGCTCGGGTTGCCAGAATGAAAGAGGACCGAGATTTTCAAGAAATTGAAGTCATTAAAGATGATATGTTATTTGAACGCCTCCCAGATGTTTTTGAAATGCAAGAAGACCACTGCGAACACATTTCCGTTCCTAAAAACTTTGATTTACTGGCTTGCTCTGACGCTTGTATCAATGAAGCCATGAAACACAACGATAAACTTCATTATGGTGTGCAGTTTCATCCGGAGGTCTCAGGGAATTACGGAAATATTTTGCTTGAAAATTTTGCAGCGCTGGTCATGAGTCAGCAAAAAAAATAAGCAGTCAGTTATTTTCCAGACAGATGCAACAATCGCTGTTTATCAAGAACTTTGATTTTGCGTGTTTGCACCTCGATGATCCCCTCTTCTTTGAAGTCTTTGAGTAAACGGATGAGTGTTTCTGTTGCTGTACCCACAAAATTAGCGAGATCTTCGCGGCTCAGGTTGATGGGCTCTTGATCAAAGACATCCATCAGGATAAGCATCGTAAAAGCCAAACGCTCACGCACAGATTTTTGGGCCATATTGGTGATGAAATCGGCGCGATCAGCGAGTTCTAACGAGAGCTCTTTGATAATGCCGTTTCTAAGAACCGGATTGGTATCCATGAGGTTCAGAAAATCTTCTTTGCCAATAAAGCAAATGTTGCTTTCTTCAAGGGTTTCTGCGCAAACTTTATAGGCTTCTTCGGTGAACATCGCCCTAAAACCCACCATTTCACCTGCTTTAGCAATATGAATGATTTGTTCTTTACCTTCATCGCCGCGTTTAAAGATTTTAACCTTTCCTTGATTGATACAAAAGACCCCTCTTGGAAAAGATCCTTCTAAGAAAAGTGCTTGGTGTTTTTTATAATAATTACAAGCTTTGTGTGCGTTCAAATGATCGATTTCGGCTGTATTGAAATGATTCAATAATGAACTGTGGCGACCATTACAGGTCTGGCAGGTAACATGCTTATGAGACTTATCTAGCATTGGGCTGAATTGCATATCAAATATAAAGAAAATAGCTGAAATTAGAAAGCTGACCAACGTCATTTTTTTGCAGTATTTTCTCTTGCAATTTTGTATCATGAATGCGTTAGAGCTCATCCAAAAATACAACGTACCTGGTCCGCGCTATACCTCGTATCCAACCGTTCCATTTTGGAAAGACAACAATATGCCGGCAGATAAATGGCTTAAAAGCTTGGTTCAGCAACAAGCACAAAAAGAGCAAACTACCCTAGGGCTTTACATCCACCTGCCCTTTTGTGAATCTCTTTGTACTTTTTGTGGCTGTCACAAGCGAATCACAAAAAACCATAGTATTGAACAACCTTACATCGAAACGGTACTTCAGGAGTGGGAAATGTATCAAAAAGTGCTACAACCGAATACGCAAATTGTAGAATTGCATTTGGGTGGCGGTACACCAACTTTTTTTGCCCCGCAAGCTTTAAATAAACTGATCACAGGTTTGCTTCAACACCAAAAGATTGACCCTAAAAACTGTGACCTCAGCTTTGAAGCGCATCCTAATTCTACAACCGAAGCGCAATTACTTACGCTTTATCAACTAGGTTTTCGTCGGGTTTCATTTGGTATTCAAGATTACGATCCAAAAGTTCAAATCGCTATAAACAGAGTTCAATCCTTCGAACAAGTTCAGGCCGTTCACTTATTGTCAAAAAACATTGGTTACACCAGTGTCAATCATGATTTAGTGTATGGCTTACCCTTTCAAAATTTAGAGGGTTTTAAGGCCACTATTGAACAAACCATTGCGCTGAAGCCCGAACGGATTGCACTTTATGGTTATGCACATGTACCCTGGGTAAAAGGCACAGGTCAAAGAGGTTACGACGAAAACAATTTACCACAAGACGGCCAAAAACGCGCGCTTTACGAAATGGCTTATGAATTGCTGCTAGATGCTGGTTATCTTGCCATTGGAATGGATCACTTTGCACTGCCTGGAGACTCATTAGAAGTTGCTTTTCATAAGAAACAACTGCACCGCAATTTTATGGGCTACACGCAACGTCAGACCGATCTGATGATTGGCTTGGGGATGTCTGCCATTTCAGATGTATGGCAAGCTTTCGCACAAAATGAAAAAAGTGTAGAACAATATCAAGAACGAATTGCAGCAGGAAAATTAGCTGTTTTTAGAGGTCACTTTTTAAATGAGGAAGAACTCCTAATTCGAAGACATATTCTTGATTTGATGTGTCATTTTGAAACCAAATGGGATCAACGCCTGCTCGGGAACGGCTTTTATGAACCCATTATTTCTAGACTCCAAGAACTTGAGAAAGATGGCCTTGTGAATAGAAATCAAAATAGCTTGGAAATTTTGCCAAAGGGCTTTGCTTTTGTGCGCAATGTTTGCATGGCCTTTGACCTCGATTTACATGGACATCAATTTGACAAACCCTTATTTTCAGCAACAATTTGAGCCAGCAGCATTGTTACCATTGTGGGGATCAACTTCCGCTCAGACCAATCAAACAAGCTGAGCACGAATTTTGCTGTAATGGCTGTGCAAACGTCTTTCAAATACTTCAACAAAACAATCTTGGTTCTTTTTACAGCTATGAACCTATGGCCGGCACAAAGCCAAGAAAGGAACGCGCAGATCAATTTGCTTTTTTGGATCTTCCAGAAATCCAAGATAGATTTATTCAGTTTAAAAATGACCAGCAAGTCAAGGTCACCTTATCACTGCCGAGTATTCATTGTTCTTCTTGTATATATTTATTAGAAAACCTTCATAAAATTGAACCTCGAGTGCGCCAAGTTCAGGTGCATTTTGCTAGAAAAGAGGCCGCAATTACCTTTTCACCTGACCTTCCTTTTTCAGAACTCGCTTCCCTACTCCAATACATTGGTTATGAACCAGACTTCAGCAGGGTTGAAGGCAAAAGCAAAAAAAGAAAATATACCTTTTTATTCCAGCTTGGCATAGCAGGTTTTGCCTTCGGATCTATTATGCTTTGGAGCACCCCTGAATATTTTGGCTTAGGACAAGACAATCCGAACTTCCGAAACTTTACTTCTGTACTGAGCTTTTTGGTGAGTATCCCTGTGCTACTATTTTCAGCCAAAGACTACTTTATTTCAGCATTTAAGGCCCTGCGTTCGAAAGTTATCAATCTCGACGTCCCTATCACCATCGGTATCATTGCCCTTTATTTACAGAGTCTGATTCAGATTTTCTCTTGGGAAGGTGCCGGTTACATGGATAGTTTTGCGGGCTTTATCTTTTTTTTATTGATCGGAAAGTGGTTCCAAAGCCTGACCTATTCATCACTGGCTTTCGATCGAGACTACACCAGTTTTTTTCCGGTTGCGGTTCAACGCATGGAGGGCCAAGTTAAAAATATTGTGAGCGTAGAGCAATTAGTTGTGGGTGATATCATGCTCATTAGAAATGAAGAAATCATTCCTTGTGATAGCTTTTTATTGAGTGAAGAGGCTTATGTAGATTACAGTTTTGTAACTGGCGAGGCAGTGCCCACCCATATTTTTAAAGGTGATTTGGTTTATGCTGGTGGGCAAATTCAAGGGCTTGCGGCTCAACTTGAAGTAAAAGCACTCACGAATCGAAGCCACTTAACACAACTTTGGAATGAAACCAGAAACAAAATTCCAAGCAATCAACTGATACGTTACCAAGATAGAATTGCCCAGTACTTTTTGGTGGTTTTACTGCTAATTGCGCTCGGAAGCGGCTTGGCTTGGTATTTCATAGATACCGCGCT
>JBEBBE010000081.1:0-16759 GCA_041158525.1 Bacteroidota bacterium
GTCTCAATGAATTATTTAATCTAGGTTTTTCAATAGTGCAACTAACAGACTTCGCTGCTCAGTTAGGGAGTGATTGTCCTTTTTTCATCGAAGGCGGACTCCAATTAGCAACGGGTAGAGGAGAGCACTTGACAAAACTCCAACCTTTAGGTTTAAAAAAATGGTTGGTGTTATGCAATCCGGGCATCCATGTTGCTACTGCTGCCGCTTATGCCAAAGTTGAACCTAAGCGAGATGGTGCGTCCATTTTAGAATTGTTCCGTGAAAATGGCATCCAAAGACTCGTTAACGATTTTGAATATTCAGTCTTTGAACAGTTTCCGGAAATCTCACAATTAAAAACCTACCTAGAAAAAGCTGGAGCTTTCTACGCAGCAATGTCCGGAAGTGGATCTTCTGTTTTTGCACTTTTTGAAACGCAACCAGAGCTTCCTGATTCCGTTCTTAATCATCTGATATATCAAGGAGAATGGACGTTGTAGACCTTCTATTCCAATTAGTTGTTGTGGCAAAGATTTAACTTTAATTTTTTTGCTTTTTCATGGGAAGTAGAAATATTTTTTTATTTTTGAATTGTCAAGTTGACACTAAGTATTATTAACCTTTTTAATTTTTTAACTATGAAGAGAATTTTTACTCTATTAACAGCGCTTGTTTTTGGTGCTGTTGCGTACGCGCAATTTCCTTCAGTAGGGATCATCGGATCTGCAGTTCCGCCATATGACTGGTCTGTAGATGTTGACATGCTAACTATTGACGGAGAAAACTATGCAGGAATTGTTACTTGCGTTGCAGGTGAAGCTAAATTCCGTCAAGACAATGACTGGGCTACTAACTGGGGTGCTACTGATTTCCCATCAGGATTAGGCACACAAGGTGGTGCAAACATTCCTGTACCAGCTGGTACGTACTTGGTTATCTTTAACCGTACAACTGGTTTTTACAGTTTCCAAACATCTTTCGATGTTACTTACAAAGTTGACGTAACAAACTACTTAGCAAACAATACACTTGCTGCTAATGGTCTTCGCGTTGGTGGTAACTTTGCATCTTTTGGTGGTTCAGTTGCTGCAGGTGCTATGGTAGATTGGTCTCCAGCTGACGCTAACTCTGCAATGACAGACGAAGGTGGTAACATCTGGTCAATCACTGTATCTTATCCAGTTGCTTCTTTGGGTGCTACACAACTTTACAAGTTCGTAAACGGTGACTGGGGTGCAAACGAAGGTACAGATGCTGCTAACACAATCGCTGTTGACTCTTGTGGAGTTGACGATGGTGGAGGTAACATCAACCGTACTTATGCTTTGATGCCAGGTACAGTATGTTATGTATGGGATGCTTGTGATGCATGTGGTGTTTCTGTTGCTGAAAATGCAATCGCTGACCTTACAGTTGCTCCAAACCCTGCATCTGATGTTGTAAACTTCTCTTTCGAAGCTAACAACGCAGCTACAGCTACAGTAACATTATTTGACCTTGCTGGTAAAGTAGTTGCTACTAAAACTGTTGCTACATCAGCAATCACTACAGTTGAAATGAACACTACAGCTCTTCAAGCTGGTTCATACATCTACAATGTAGTTGCTGGCGACAAAGTTGCTACAGGTAAATTGATCAAGCAATAATCAATACTTGATAAATATTAAAGGCCTGGGTGGTTACACCCGGGCTTTTTTGTCTTTAATTCTCCCTTTTCATTAAAAATTTTGCCATGAAGCATCAGTTTCTTTTATTGACTTTTCTTGCGTTTAGTAGTCTTTTCGGCACTGCTCAAATCTTAGAGCTAAGTCCGGCTTTCCCGACCGTAAACGACGTCGTAACAATTACCTATGATGCTACTCAAGGAAATGCAGCCCTAGTAGGACAAAGTCAAATTTATGCGCATGCAGGTCTCATTACCTCGGCAAGTACTTCACCTACCAATTGGCAATTTGTACAGGGAAATTGGGGAACTGTTGACCCTCAGGTTGCCATGACTAATATTGGCAACAACAAGCATACCATCACTATTGACATTGATCAGTTTTACGGCTTTCCGGCCGGGACTACCGTTTTAAAATTGGCTTTTGTATTCAGAACAGCGAATGGTTCTGTTGTCGGTAGAGATACTGATGGCAGTGATATTTATTATGATATTTATCCTACAAATGCCGGCTTACTCGCGAGCATTTTTCATCCGAGTGCGGGCACTACCCTAGATGTTAATGAGCAACTTCAAATAGAGGCAGCGGCAAATCAACCAGCTACCTTAACGCTGCAACAAGACGGCGTTGTTTTACAGACGCTCAGCAACGCTACTCAACTTAATTACACATTGACAGCAACACAAGCAGGGACGCACTTGCTTGAATTTACAGCAAATAACGGGACAACACAGGTCATTGACTCGACTTACATCACAGTCAATCCATTGGTGGTGCCGTTGAATCCACCCTATGCGGGTCTTCATAATGGCATCAATTACATCAACGACACAACGGTTGTCTTACAATTACATGCCCCTCAAAAAGAACATATTTACGTTATCGGTGATTTCAATAACTGGCTCCCGACAACGAACTATCATATGAATTTATCCACCAACATGAGTACCTGGTGGTTAGAGATCTCAGGTTTAACACCTGGTCAAAAATATGCTTATCAGTATTTTATTGATGGCACTTTGCGCTTAGCAGACCCTATGAGCCCCCTGATTTTAGATCCTAATAATGACGCTAGCATCAGTGCTCAAACATATCCTAACCCACACCCTTATCCAACGGGATTGACCACTGGTTTTGCAACAATCATGCAGCCTGGGGCTAGTACTTATAGCTGGGTCAATGCCAATTTTGCGGCTCCAGAAAAAAAGGATTTAGTAATTTATGAATTGCACGTTCGTGATTTTGTCGCTAAACGCAATTATCAAACCCTCATAGATACACTTGACTATCTAAGCAAACTGGGCATTAATGCCATTGAGCTCATGCCTCCTGGGGAGTTTGAAAATAACGAAAGCTGGGGCTACAACCCGTCTTTCCACATGGCACTAGATAAATACTATGGCACACCAGAAAAATTCAAAGAATTTGTAGATTCTTGTCACGGAAGGGGAATATCTGTCATCGTCGATATGGTCTTGAATCATGCGTTCGGTCAAAACCCAATGGTCAATATGTATTGGGATGCTGCCAATGCGAGACCAGCTGCCAATAGCCCTTGGTTCAATGCGATATGTCCACACCCGCCATACTGTTGGGGTTATGACTTTGATCATACCCGACCAGCCACTCAGCAATATATTGATCAGGTCAATAAATACTGGATTGAAACCTATAATGTCGATGGTTTCCGTTTTGATTACACCAAAGGTTTTGCTAATAACGCCAATAATTATAGCCTTGAACGCATCAATCTTTTAAAGCGTATGGCTGACGAAATATGGGCATATAAGCCTAACGCCTACGTCATTTTGGAACATTGGTGTGACAACAGCGAAGAAGAGCAATTGGCAGATTACGGCATGATGCTTTGGGGAAATACAACCTATGGTTATAAAGAAGCACTCATGGGCTACCCAAATTCAAGTAACATTAGTTCGGGTATTTACACAAATAGAGGCTGGGCCCTCCCGCACCTTATTTCGTATGCCGAAAGCCACGATGAAGAGCGCAGTATGTTTAATGCGCTTACTTACGGAAACACCTCAAATGCTGCACACAATGCAAAAGATTTATACACCGCATTAGGCAGAGCACAGGCCTTAGCTGTAACCTTCCTGACACAACCTGGCCCAAGAATGATGTGGCAATTCCAAGAGTTGGGTTATGATGTTTCTATCGATGTACCTTGCCGTGTTTGTAATAAACCCATTTTGTGGAACTACTATACGCAAGCGCGCCGCCGACAACTTTACGATGTATATGCAGCCACTTTGCATTTGCGCAATACTTACGAGACTTTCCGCTCATTGAGCTTTCAGTATAGCCTAACAGGCGCAGTAAAAAGAGTCAACATGAACCACAGTACCATGAATGGTGTTTCACTCTCTAATTTTGCCGTGACCAATCAAAGTGCAGTGCCAAACTTCCAACATGCTGGTTGGTGGTACGAATACTTCACCGGTGATAGCATCAATGTCGTCAATGCACTTTCGCCAATTGATATGGCGCCAGGTACTTACCGTATTTATACAGATGTGAAGTTGCCAAAACCAGTTATTACAGATGCACCCGTTTCTGTTGAAGAATTATTGAACTCAGATTTTGACTTGCAATTTTTCCCAAATCCGGTTCTTGAAACTGCAAAAATTCAATTTGCTGCTAATGCAATTGAAAGTTATAAATTGTTAGTCCTCAATGCTGAAGGGAAAATTGTACAACAACGAATTGGCTTGACTCAAAGCGGCATGAATCAAATTGAGTTAAATCTGTCCGAACTGCCGCAGGGGAACTACCATGTTTTAATCCAAGTTGGTAAGTCCTATGCCAATCAAGAATTTGTAAAAGTTCAATAATGCGCATACTGCTGCTTGCTCTTTGTTTTGTTTTCTCCTATGCTTTTGCTCAGGTACCGCAGCCAGCTAATAATTTGGCTTTCTTACAAGACGAAGTTGCGAGTGTTTACATTACCATTGACCAAGATTCTCTGGATTTATTATTAGGCGATAGCCTCTACAGCGGTCATGAATTCATGGCTGTCTTGAGTTATGAATATTCAGGGGGTGTCATCATTTACGATAGCATTGGTTTTCGGGCTAGAGGAAATACTTCCTTGGCCTCTCAAAAAAAATCTTTTAAACTAGATTTCAATCGATTTGTATCCAATCAAAAATTTGAAGGTCTTGAAGAGCTCAATTTAAATGGCGAGCACAACGATGTTTCCATCATGCGTGCTTTTCTCGCTCATCACTTATTGCGTTCTTCTGGGCTGCCCGCTGCCCGCACGAGCTATGTCAAGCTTTATGTAAACAATGAATACAAAGGATTGTACATCAATATAGAGCACATCGATGATGAATTTCTCGACTTGCGTTTTCCAACCGAAGCCAATGGGAACTTATGGAAGTGCAACTATGGTGCTGACTTAACCTGGTGGGGAAATAATGCCCAAGCTTATCAGTCTGTTTACGAACTGAAGACCAACAAAGATAGCGCCGATTACACCGCATTAATCAACTTTATCAATGTCCTCAATAATGCCCCGGCTGCGGGTTTTGTTTGTGCCATCCAAGATGTTTTTGACGTCGAGATGTTTTTGCGAAACATTGCATTAGAAATTCTCATTGGACAGTGGGACGGCTATGCGTATAACAAGAATAACTTCTATTTGTATCAACGAGAGTCTGATGGAAAAATAGTCTACTTATCCTATGACCTCGACAATACTTTTGGGATCGATTGGTTTAATATCAATTGGGCGCTGCGCAATGTATATAGTTGGTCGCCAGGAGGGCAGTCAAGGCCGCTTTTCACCAAGTTGATGGCCATTCCTTATTTCAAGGATCGTTTTACTTTTCACATGCAAGATATTCTTGCTTCTGTTTGGAATGTTGCTGATTTACAAACTGTCCTGCAAGATAAACAAGTTCAGATAACTCCTGCAGCACTTTCAGATGCTTACAAAGGTTTGGATTACGGTTTCACGGATCAAGACTTTTTGAACGCACTTCAATTGACCTGGGGGGCACATGTCAAAAGTGGGATTGTACCTTATCTTCAGAATAGAAAGACCAGTGCCTTAAGTCAATTAACTGCCTATCAAAATCTTTCGAATCCTTGTTTGAATAACTTGACCGAACTAGAACTTCAAGCCACCGGAAAAATCATCAATGTCACCGATGTTTTAGGTAGAAGTATTCCTACTGAAACTAAAAATTGTATTAAAATCCTCATTTATGAAAATGGCGCTCAAAAAAGAATCTATGAAATGGAGTAGTTTACTCTTTGTATTTTTTGCAATTTCGACAAGCTTCGCCCAGCTATTGCAACATGTTGAACCCGCAAATTGGTGGGTGGGCATGGAGCACCATCAGGTGCAAGTATTGTTGCACGGCCCTCAAATTTCCAAGTACAAAGTAGAAGTTGCGGGCTTGACCATTTTGGAACAGGTTCGAACGGAAAACCCAAACTACATTTTTGTAACCATAGAGACACAAAATAAAGTCGCAGGTACGTATCCAATCAGGCTTATTGATAAAAAGAAGGTCGTTGCTACGCATGATTTCAAGCTCGAACAGCGCATTGCAAACAGCAAATATCGCCAGAGTTTCACAAGTTCAGATGTCATCTATTTGTTGATGCCAGACCGATTCAGAAATGCAAATAGGGGTCTAGATAGTCTTGCTGAAGTAGCAGAAAAAACCAATGTGAATAATCCAGGCGGACGTCATGGCGGCGATTTATATGGTGTGATGGATCAATTACCTTATATCAAGGAATTGGGTGCAACTACTATTTGGATGACGCCTTTTTTAGAAGACAACGAACCTGTTTATTCTTATCATGGCTACGCACAATCTGATCTATATAAGGTAGACCCGCGTTATGGCAACAATGCATATTTCAAAGCCATGGTACAAGAGGCGCACCGTCAAAATTTGAAAGTCATTAAGGATGAAGTTCCGAACCATTGGTCTAGTAAACACTGGATGATCCAAGATTTACCAACGGCAACTTGGATTCATCAGTTTGATGAATTTACACGTTCGAGTTACCGCACTACTACGCAATTTGATCCTTATGCTTCGAAAAGCGATGTCAACGCTTCCGCTGATGGTTGGTTTGACACTACCATGCCAGACATGAATCAAAAGAATCCTTTGCTATTGACCTACCTGATTCAAAACACCATTTGGTGGATAGAATGGGCAGAACTAGATGGCTTACGTGTAGATACCTATTCTTATAACGATAAAGAGGCCATTGCCCAATGGACCAAAGCCATAACCGATGAATATCCGAACTTGAATATTGTAGGCGAGGTTTGGATGCACGACCAAGCACAAATGGCTTTCTGGCAGAAAGATAGCCCCATCGGTGCCCTGCAAGGTTACAACAGCCATTTGCCCTCAGTAATGGATTTCACCTTACACGATGCCATGATGCAAGCTTGGAAAGAAAATGAGCAAAACTGGGATCTAGGAGTGGTGCGTTTCTATGAGAACTTTGCCAATGATTATTTATATGCCAATCCGAATAATATGTTGGTGTTCTTAGAGAATCACGACACCCAACGCTTCAATGAGTCTTATCCTGATTTAGCAACTTATAAAATGGCCTTTAGCTTAATTGCTACCACAAGAGGAATTCCACAAATTTATTACGGATCTGAAATTGGCATGCGCGGTAGTAAGGCAGTAGGTGATGCCGATATCAGACGAGATTTATTCGGCAATCGCGATCGCTTAGTTTTAGACGCTAATCAGGAGGCTTACTTTCAATTTACAAAGAACCTATTGAACTGGCGAAAAAATCAAAAAGTCATTCATGAAGGTAAATTTTTACAGTATGTCCCTCAAAATAATGTGTACGTGTATTTCCGCTATTTAGAGCCGGTTACAGCATTAGGAAAAGAAGCTGAGGTGATCATGGTGATTATTAACAATTCAAACAAAGAAGAAACACTTACGTGGTCAAGATTTGCAGAAGGCATCCACGGATATGAAAAAGGGCTCGATGTCCTGACTAACCAGAGCTTTGATTTTGAACAGCCAACCGGAAAAATCCCTGCCAAGACTTCATACATCATTAAATTAAGTCATTAAGTATGTTTAAGTATTCAAGCGCCCTTCTCGGAATAGTAGTCAGTTTTTTAGCATTTGCTCAGCATCCCAATCGACAATTCATATCCATTGAAGAAGGAAAAACAAGCGATGTTGTTGTGGTGAATGTAAGTGATGGACACTATCAAATAAGTTTCTTTGATAACAGGATTCAAATCGTTGAAACCTCGTTCATACCTTCAGGATCTGCTGCTGTTCAGGAAGCATCTCATGCGGTTGTTCCTTCGCAATCTAAGTTTAACCGCAGTGTCAAAATTCGAGAGATTGTGACCAAGGAAGGCAAATATTATGATGTTTCTTTAGCAGAAGCATCTATTCATGTTCGCGTCCAAGCAGCGCCTTTTCAAATTTCATATTGGTATAAAGGCAAATTGTTGAGTTCGGAAGCCAATGGATATGAACTAAAGGAAACACCTCAAATTCAATTCAATCTAACCGCTACTGAACAACTCATGGGAGGAGGCGCGCGTTCTTTGGGCATGAATCGTAGGGGTTATCGTTTACAATTGTATAATCGCGCGCATTACGGATACGAAACACATTCTGAACTCATGAACTTCACGATGCCCATTGTGATTTCTGATCAGTGTTATGCCATTCATTTTGACAATCCGCAAATTGGCTACCTCGACCTCGATTCAAAAAAAGACAACAAACTTACTTATGAGGTTATTGGTGGGCCTATGCGTTATCAAGTTATTGCTGCAGACGATTGGCTTAATTTGACAGAAAATCTAACAGATTTAACTGGTCATCAGCCCTTGCTAGCTCGTTGGACTCTTGGTAATTTTGCAAGTCGTTTTGGTTACCATTCTGAAGCCGAGGCACGAAAAGTGGTAGAAGGTTTTCGAAAGGAGCAAATTCCGTTAGATGCCATCATTTTTGATTTGTATTGGTTCGGAAAAGAAATACAAGGTACACTTGGCAACTTTGAATTTTACCGCGATTCTTTCCCTAATCCGGAAATGATGATTGCTGATTTCAAAAAGCAAAATGTCAAAACGGTACTTATTACCGAGCCCTTTGTATTAACGACCTCTAAAAAATGGCAAGAGGCTTCGAGCAAAAACTTACTTGGAACTGATTCATTAGGCAATCCATATCGCTATGATTTTTATTTTGGCAATACAGGGCTCATAGATATTTACAAGCCTGAAGCTCGAGCTTGGTTTTGGGAAATCTACAAGAATCTTCACGCCATGGGTGTAGCTGGTTTTTGGGGTGACCTCGGTGAACCAGAAGTGCACCCTACAAAACTGAAGCACGGCGATAAATGGGCTGATGAAGTACATAATATTTATGGCCACGACTGGGCCAAACTTCTTTATTCGGGTTTCCAAAAAGAATTCCCTACAGAAAGACCTTTCATCTTGATGCGCGCAGGTTATTCAGGATCACAGCGTTATGGAATGATTCCGTGGTCAGGAGATGTCAACAGAACTTGGGGTGGCCTCAAGCCGCAAATGGAAATAACGATGCAAATGGGTTTACAAGGAATGGCCTACATGCATTCTGACCTCGGCGGTTTTGCTGGCGCAAACAATGATCCAGAACTTTATGTCCGTTGGTTACAATATGGCGTTTTTCAGCCCATTTTTAGACCACATGCTCAAGAAGATGTTGCCAGTGAAGCCATCTTTAAAGATCCTAAAACCAAGGCCCTGGCGAAAGCGGCTATCGAATTGAGATACCAACTTTTACCGTACAACTACAGCCTCGCTTTTGTCAATAGCACTTCTGGTCATCCGCTTATGCGCCCAATTTTTATGGAATTCCCTGAAGAAACTTGGTCGTTTACTGAGGCCAATTCATATATGTGGGGGCCGTCTTTGCTGGTTCATGCCATTACAGATTCAATGAATACTTCAGCTGAGCAAGTTTACCATACAAAATTGCCAACAAAGGTCAATTGGTTTGATTTTCACACAGGCAAGTTGGTGTATCCTGATGCCAATCAGTTAGTGACGACAACTAAAACACTTCAGTACATTCCTGTTTTTGCAAAATCCGGGGCTTTTATTCCAAGAATAAATACAATTTCATCTACGGCGCAATACACAGATACATTGGTAACCCTACATTGTTATTTAGCCCGACCTGAAGCTGCCGATACAAGTGTTTTTCTTTGGTATGAAGATGATGGTGCTACGAAAAATGCCATACTCAAAGGCGCTGCAAAAATGCTCAGGTGTGAGGCAATTTCAAAAGAAAACTGCTATACTATTACTCTGAGCCCTACTATCCAGGATTATGCTATTTTGCCGTTTTTTCAGTTTGAATGGGCCTTTCATATGGATCAAGCCCCGAAAACTGTAAAGGTTAATGGGAAAAAGGAGAAATTCACCTTTGACGCCGCAAATCAAGTACTGCATCTAAGTGGTCAACAAAAAATGCACTTTGCTAAGAATGAACAAGTCTTGCAATTCAAGTGGTGAAAACTTTTTCATTGTGTCAACTTGACATTAAGAAAAAATCAAATATATTTGAATGATTAATCTGTTATAAACGCAAAAACGAGAACTATGCAAATGAAAACTACTACAAGTTTATTTGCCTTCTTACTGTTTCTTGGATTTACGAGTTTGGCGCTTGCTCAAACTGGTGTTAAAGGAACAATTACTGATGCATCCGGGGCACCGCTCTATAATGCTTCAGTTTTAGTAGAAGGGCAAGGAAAAGGTGCTGTTTCCAATGAGAAAGGTTATTACGAAATCTCAGGATTAAAAGCAGGGACCTACAAACTCATCTTCAAATACATGGGTTTCAACCCACAGTCTGACGAAGTGACCATTGTTGCCAATCAAATGATTACCAATGATTTCCAGTTTGCATCAAAGGTGCAAGAAACCGGAGATATCGTGGTCATCGGATACGGTACGCAGCGCACTAAAGATCTTACTGGTTCAGCTACAATTATCAATGAAAAAAACTTTGTTCAAGGTTCATTAGCTTCTCCAGAGCAATTGGTAATGGGTAAAGTAGCTGGTTTAAAAGTAACCTCAAATGACGGTGCACCAGGTTCTGGTAGTACTTTGCGTCTTCGCGGAGGAACTTCAATCAATGCATCGAATGATCCGCTTATTGTAGTAGATGGTGTTCCTTTAGATAACGGAGGAATTGCTGGTGCTGCTAACCCACTTTCTTTGATCAACCCAAATGACATCGCTTCGTTTGTAGTCTTAAAAGATGCCTCAGCTACAGCGATCTACGGATCTAGAGCTGCGAACGGAGTTATCCTCATCACGACTAAACGCGGGTCTGCAGCAAACGATGTTAAGGTTGTCTTAGATTCTAAAACATCTGTTTCAACAATTGCCAAATATTTCGATGTTTTAAGTGCTGACTCTTTAAGAAGCTTGGTCAATACGATTGGTACTGCTCAACAACAAAACTTATTAGGTGACGCATCTACAGATTGGCAACGCGAAGTTTTCCGCAGATCTTTGATCACAGATAACAACGTTTCAATTACAGGTGGTATTAAAAACTTCCCTTACCGTTTGTCTATCGGTAATCGTATGGATAACGGTATTTTGAAGCGCGATCAATTCCAACGTACTTCAGTAAGTTTAAACATGAACCCAAGTTTGCTCGACAAGACTTTGCAAATCGAAGCGAACATGAAATATGTTCAAACAGGTTCATTTTTTGCAAACCGCGGTGCTTTAGGAGCTGCATTCTTCGATCCTACTCAACCGGTATATTCTGGTACAGAAGTTTACGGTGGCTATTTTGAGTGGCTAGACAACAACAAGCCAAACACACTTTCGCCACGTAACCCACTTGGTCTTATTGAGCAATCTACTGACAAAAGCCGTGTGAACCGTGCCATTGCCAACGCAAAACTTACTTACAACTTGCCATCATTACCAAGCTTAAAGGCGGTAGTAAACGTTGGTGGAGATTACTCTGAAGGTACGGGTTACACCATCACACCTGCTGCTTCAGCTTCTGGATATTATACGCAAGGTCGTTACACGGAATATCGTACTTCAAAGTCAAACAAGTTATTTGAATCTTATTTGAACTACAATTCAGGTTCACGTTGGTCAAATCAAACCTTAGATGTAACTGCTGGTTACTCTTACCAAGATTGGGATACTGAAAGCCCGAATAATCCTGCTTGGAATGAAGCACAAGATAGCATCATTCAGCCTGCAACAGCGTTCCCTTTCTACACCCGTAACGTACTCATGTCTTACTACGGCCGTGCCATTTACAACCTAAATGGAAAGTATGTTGTTAACGTTTCTGTGCGTCGCGATGGTTCTTCAAGATTTAGCCCTGAAACTCGTTGGGGTATTTTCCCAGCTGCTTCTGCTGCTTGGATTATCTCTGAAGAAGCATTCATGAAAAACTCCTCTAAAATCAATATGTTGAAATTACGTGCTGGTTGGGGTGTTACAGGTCAGCAAGATGGTATTGGTGATTACGCATACATTGGTAATTATTTCCAAGGTGCAACTACTGCACAATATGCTTTTGGTGGTCAGTACTACCAAGTATTGCGTCCGGCTGGTTTTGATGCAGGTTTGAAGTGGGAAACCACTACATCTTACAACATTGGTCTTGATTTCGGTTTCAAAAATGACCGTTTCTCTGGAAGTGTAGATGTATATCAAAAAGACACTAAAGATTTATTAGCTACTGTTCCAGTTCCAGCAGGTACGAACTTTACTAACGAAATCTTGACAAACGTAGGTGCTATGCAAAACCGTGGTATTGAAGTTTCTTTGAATACAGGTCTTGTTGCCACCAAAGACATGCGTCTTGATTGGTCGGTAAACGCCACTTACAACAAGAATGAAGTCATGAAGTTGTCTCAGGTTGTTGATACTACTTCACCAGGTGTTTTGATTGGTGGTATTGGTGGTGGAATCGGTAACACGATTCAAGCACACCAACTTGGCTATCCAACTTACACTTTCTTTGTGCTTCAACAACAATACGATTCACAAGGTCGTGTGATTGAAGTAGGTTCACAGTCAGAAATCGACATGAATGGTGATGGCAGTATTACTGCAGCTGATAAATGGAAAGATACCAACGCTTTTGTTGATCAAAATGGCGACGGTATCATCAATGTCAAAGACCGCTACTATGCTGGTCAGGCTGCTCCAAAAATGTTCTTTGGTACTGCCTTGAACTTCCAATACAAAAAATGGTATGCTGGTCTTTCGGCTCGTGCAGAATTAGGTGCTACTATTTACAACAACATTCACTCTAATAGTGCAACCTTCCAAACTATAGATGGTACTAAAAAATACCTCAACAACATCAGTTCACTTTACTACCAAGATGAAGTTCAGCGCACAACTGCCAACCAGTTGATGTCGGACCACTATTTAGAAAGTGCCAACTTCCTTCGTTTGGACTTCATCAATGTTGGTTACAACTTTGGTAAGCTTGGTATCTCTAAAGACAAAGTAGGCTTAAACGTGAACCTTGTTGTTCAAAATGCTTTTGTCATGACAAAATATTCAGGACAAGATCCAGAAATTGGTAGCGGTATCGATAACAATTTCTACCCACGTCCACGCGTGTATTCAATTAACCTCACCTTTGATTTCTAATTCTTGAACTATGAAAAGATTAGTAGCATTTACAATAATTTCAGGAGCACTCTTGTTGTCTTCATGTGGCAAGAACCTGAACCAGTCACCTAAATATGGTCTCAATGCTGAGGCAGTTTACAGTGACCCGAATAATTACATCAAAGTATTAGCAAAACTATACACTGGGATGTCCATGACCGGTAATCAAGGTCCTGCGGGGCAGGCTGACATCGCTGGTATTGACGAAGGATTCTCAGCGTATGTTCGCGTACTTTGGAACCTTCAAGAATTGCCTACAGACGAAGCCATTTGTGGTTGGAATGACCCAGGTATTCCGGACTTAAATAAGTCACAATGGAATGCAGACAACGTTTGGATTAAAGGAATGTATTACCGTATTTTCTACCAAATAACGCTTTGTAACGAGTTCATTTGGCAAGCACGTGAAGAGAAACTCAATGAGCGTGGCTTCACGGCGGCACAAGTAGCCGATATCAAAATGATGGTCAATGAAGCTCGCTTCTTACGCGCTTTGGCTTATTACCACGCAATGGATCTTTTTGGTAATGTTCCTTTCGTTACAGAAGAAGATCGCGTAGGTGCTTTTAATCCGGAACAAATTATGCGTGCGAACCTTTTTGCATACATTGAGTCTGAAATCAAGGCAATCGAAGACAACTTAACTGCACCTGCAGCTGTTGCTTACGGGCGTGCTTCTAAAAGTGCAGCACATGCATTGATGGCGAAAATGTACTTGAATGCTGAGACTTACCTTGGTGCAGGTAATTCAAGAAATGCAGAATGTGCTACCTACTGTGAGAAAATCATCAATACAGGAGCTTTCCAACTTGATGACGTTTACCAAGATGTCTTCTTAGCAGACAACCACACTTCACCAGAAATCATTTTCCCAATTGTTTATGACGGCTTATACGCACAAACTTGGGGAGGAACAACCTTTATGATTTGTTCTGCACTTGGTGGCTCAATGGTGGCTGCAGATTACGGTGTAAATGGTAAATGGGCTGGTAACCGCGCTACGCGTCCGTTCATTGAGAAATTCACTGACTCTACTGAAGATTCACGTTGGATGTTCTACACAACGGGTCAGCAAATTGACATCACGTCAATGAGTACCTTTACGCAAGGTTATGCCAACCCGAAGTACAAGAATAAAACGAAAGATGGTCTCAATGGTTCTAATAACGCTACTTCAGCGCATGTAGATGTTGATTTCCCAATGTTCCGCTTAGCAGATGTATACTTAATGTACGCTGAGGCTAAATTCAGATCAGGTGACCAAGGGACAGCCTTGACTTACATGAATTATATCCGCGAGCGTGCTTACGGAGATGCTACTCATAACTACACTTCACTTACCTTGAACGATTTCTTAGATGAGCGTGCACGTGAGTTGAACTGGGAGTGTACGCGTCGTACGGATCTTATTCGCTTTGGTCTTTTCACCAGCAACTCTTATGTATGGCCATTTAAAGGTGGAGATGCAGCAGGTTTAGGCGTAGAAGATAAATACAATCTTTACCCAATCCCAACATCAGACGTAGTTCTGAATCCTAATTTACAGCAAAACCCAGGTTACTAATATTTAACTTGTTGATTGATGGAAAGGGGGGGTCTTCGGATCTCCCTTTTTTTATGCACTCATCTAAAGAAAAAAAGATTGAAATAAAAGTTATTGCCTTTTAACAAGAGCAAATAATACCGGTTCTTCTTTAATGAATTGATTTTTTTAAAACTGATAACAATAGGAAATCCGAGTCAAAGGTTGTGTTCCGTTTGCTCTGATTCTAAATCCAACTTGTAGTTTTAAATCATGGTGCTTTGGTAGTTCAACTGCAGCGCCAAAGAAATAACGCCATTGCGTAGTAGCACCGCTTACAAGCACTCCTGTTGGTGTATTAAAAACAGTAGCATTCCAACGATAAAAATGCTCAGCACTCATGCATGGACTAAGCGGAAAATTCTTGATGTCATAACCAAGACTCAGTTTGTTGCGCCAAAGACTGCTAGTTTGTTCATTGAGTTGAAAGCCCCACTGTTGCGTGCTGCTCCAGTTTAGGGTCAGTCTTTTTGGTCCAGCATCTAATAAGTCAAACACGTTTATCTTGAAACCAATCTGAAATCGATGTGCAAATAAATCGCGTTGCAGCGCAAACTGATTGCCTTTTTCATTGCTTACAAAGCGGTAGGCACCTTCTAATTGAATCCCGTCATAAATTTTATATTGCTGTGAAACGTCTATAAATAAACGATCAAAGCCCTTGCCTAGATTGCGTCGATTCCCAATAGTGAATTCTGAACTGAATTTTTTATTCCAGTTTTTTTTCAGACCAGCATCTAACCATAACCCTGTTTGGGCAAAAGTATTGAGTGGCAAGAATAGGAGAGGAAAAAATATTTTTTTCATCAGTAGTAAACTAGAAAAGTACCAGCATCTGTATTTATACCGTTCTCTGTAATTTCAATGGTTTTTGCTATTTCTTTGTGCTCGTCAATATAAGGAGGGTTATCACTGATTGTATAGATTTTATAGGTGCCAACTTGCAAATTGGTGAATTCAAAGTCCCCAAAATTGTTTGTTTTGATATCTTCGTCAGGCACCGTATTGGTCCCATAGCATAGGTAAACATGTTTTTCAGCCATATATAATACAGTAGGGCTAAGAAAATCAGCACTTCCTTGATTGGCAATATCAATTGCAAAATTAGTAGTGCCGTTGTCTGGATCCGGCACATCCTTACGGCTTTTATAAATGAGCGTTAAGATATCATTACTTAAGGCCATCGTAAATTCCAATACGCCGAGTGCTGCAAGTTTACTCTTTACAGCCTGCGCAATTTCTACATTAGAATCACTGTAATTGAAACTAACCTCTAAACCAGTTCTGCCTTGTAGCATTGGGTCTGCGGTGCTTACCCAATTTGGATTTTTAAAATAGATATAGTAGTTGTTTCCATCTTTTACTTGGTTGAGCAAAAAATAGTCACCATGTTCGAGTTGTGCGCCGTTTGTAAAGGTAATTTGCTGTTTTTCTAATTCTCCTGCTGAAAAATTCTGGCCTGTAACGATACCCTTTATCGTTGAATTACCTCCGGGGCCTGGGTTCTTTTTGACGCACGAATTACTGATAAGAAAAAGTGTTGCACCAAGTATTAAATTTAGAAGCTTAGTTTTTAATAAATTTTTCATAAATACCATGTTGTGGAATTGAAATAAAATAGATGCCATTTTGTAATTGGGTCAGATCAATTTGTATGGTTTGGTTTTGAAAATGTATTGTTTGGATTACCTTTCCGGATAAATCGGTAAGATGAAGTTTTCCTTCACCTAATAGCCCTGAAACTTGAATTTGATCTGAACTAGGGTTCGGATAAATTTGAAGAGAGGGAATATTATTTTCTAGAACGCTGGCATTACA
>JBEBBE010000082.1:0-41249 GCA_041158525.1 Bacteroidota bacterium
CAAGAAGAGATCATTCAGGCACTTGAACCTGGAACGGTGTATCAGTTCTATGCGAATGCTGGTATGAATGCAGAGCGTTTTGTACTTCACTTTCAACTCATTGACGATGCAGTACCTACAAATGTTTACAACGAAGTAAATAGCTCAGCTAACTTCAGCGGAAAAGGTGCGAGTGTTTATGCTGAATCTGCAGGTGTTGTGGTGATTAAATTGCCGGCATCAGCTGAAGGAGTAAATGATATTCAAATCAGAGACGCTGCTGGTAAAGTGGTGTATGCTGGTTCAATGAATAACCTCGAAACCAGTGTTGAGTTGGCTCAGGCTAACGGTATTTATTACGTAACACTCAGCTCAAATACAGGTGTTGAAGTACACAAAGTGTTTATTCAGCAATAAGTAATTGGAGTTATTTAAATTAAAGAAAAGACAGATGAAAAATTTCAATAATACAGCAACTTCAAGTTACACTGCAAAGAAGACCTATGTGTCTCCTAAAGTTGAAAAAGTAATGCTCGACAACGAAATCTCCATGGTGATGATGTCCTTACCACCGACAGAATTTCCTCAGCAGGATCCGTTGTTGTCTTTAAAGGCCTTCAAGTTGTTCAAGTAAGGAATTCAAAAATTCGATATCATAACAAAGCAGCCTCAAAAGGGCTGCTTTTTTTGTGGTACTTTGAATTATGTAAAGTTTAGTGCGGAGCGTGCAACAAAAGCCACTATAGGCTCGGGTAATTTTGGTGAAAATCAACGTTATGAAAGCACTAAAACCAACCTCGACCTTTCTTCTACTACATCTTTTGTTTGTGACACTAACAGTAAACGGGCAGCAGACTATTACTAACTGGACCTTTGACACAGGTGATTTGATTCCTGCAATAGGTTCTGGAACAGCCAGTATCGTAGGTAATTTAAATGATTCTTATCCGTCATCAACTTACGGTAAATGCTTACAGCTTACCAATTTTGCTACGCAGTCTACTCAGAATGGGCAAATGGGGGTGGCTTTTCAGGTGAGCACCGTCGGAAAAACAAATATCAAACTGCAGTTTAGCCAGCGCGCTTCAGGGCCAGCATCCAGATGGGTGCAGCTCGATTACAGCTTAGATGGCAGCACTTGGGAGACCGGTTTTTGGACAAACAGCGGGGCCATTTTACCACAAGATACTTGGTTGACTTTTAACATTGACTTCAGCGATGAACCCGGCGTAGCCAATAATCCTAATTTCAAGGTGCGCTTGGTCTCTATTTTTAGCCCTTTTGCTTTCGATGAATCGAGCACAGCCACACCTTATGCACCTTACACAGCCTATATGCGTACTGATGCTGGAGCGGTTTATACACCCAATTCTAGCACAGGGAATGGCTCCTATTTGGCCAGTGGCTCTTGGCGCTTTGACAACATAAGTATTTTAGGTGTTGACTTGCCAGTGCTTGGTTCGCATATATTGCCAACAGGCTTGAGTGCCCAATATGGCGAGCCAAGTTTGGCACAAGCCTGCACTTTAAGTGCTACAAATTTACTCGGCTCTATTACCGCAACACCTCAGGCTGGCTTTGAAATTTCATTGAGCCAAAGTTCTGGCTTTGCAAATACACCACTTTCAAACCTTACTTCAGGTAGTATTTTTTACGTGCGCACTGCCGCCAACAAAGCTGTAGGCTTGTTTAACAATGCCGTTTGCGTGCAGCTCAGCAGTTCAAGTGCCAGCAACAGCATTATTACATGCAGCGCTACAGCAAATCAGATCAGTCAAAGAACTTTACTCATTACAGCCAATAATGTTCAGAAGGAATTAGGCAATACACTTTTGCCGGTGTTGGCATCCACGGCTTTTACAACAAGCTGGATGCCCCCAACTGAAACGATCAGCACAGTTGATATCGCTTACGGTGCTGCAGCAGCGGCTTCAGGCAGCGGTACAAGTGTGGGGCTGTATCCAAATCAGGTTTTTGCCTCGAACCCCGTTGGAGTCAATGTGACTTGGAGCAATTATTTGGTGAGTTTTCAAGACGGCAGCATCGAGGTAACGGGTTTTATGCCAGGCGATTTATTAGTCAATAGGATAGGGGATGGTATTTCACCTTTGGGTGCTGTGACCTTTCCTTTGAAATTAGTAGAATTCTTGCCTACTGGAACGACCTTGCAGGAATTAGCACAGCAATTTTCGAGTTCGAATCTATTGACTGAAACCGGTGAACTAAATAGTTCGAATGGTCACTTGAACTCAAATAATGAATTTTTAGGTGTGCCAGGTTATGATTTAGTACCGGGTATTCCGAACGTGGCAAGCTATCAGGCCAAGGCCACCAATATCCTAAATACCGGTGCAAGTGTGAGCAACCGTGTGATCTTTCCGGCAAGTGGGCAAGCAGTGCCGTTTGTCAATGGCTACCTAACGAGTTTATTGCCTTTGGGTAACAATCAGTTTTATGCCGCTGGAACTGGTGATGGTACGTCAGGTGGTATTTGGTACTTTAATGGCAGTGCTTTTATTCAGCTCAATAACAATATCCTTGCTGGTAGGTCTTTAGAAATTGTTAATGGCAATTTGTATTTCTCTACTTCGGTGAGCCCCGCTGGTATTTATCAAATTGGTTCAGGATTGCCCATCACGCCGAATCAGACCGTACAATTGCTCATTGAAACTGCATCACCTAGAGGTTTTGCGTTTGCACCTGATGGCCAATTGGCTTATGTTGCTGACGACAGTCCGCTGAATGGTAACATTGGAGGAGGAATTCAAAAATGGGTCTTACAAAATAATGTATGGACCAAGCAATATACCCACGGGCAGCGCAGTAGCGGTATGGCCGTTGACTTTTCAGATTCAATAGCCAAAATTTATGCTACATCATTTTTAGTGAGCCCGGGCGCTGACAACAATAAATTACTGAAAATTATAGACACGAATGCCAACGTGCTACCAATAGAGTTGGCGAGTGCAGGCACAAACTTTATCTATAAAGGTATTGATTTTGCCCCTGCTGCTGCTCCTAATGTTCCGGCGGTGGTTCAAGTAGAACAACCAAGTTGTTTAGTGGCGCATGGCAAGGTGCATTTAAATGGTTTGCCAGCAGGTGCTTGGAGAGTAACCGGAGCGCCTTTTGGTTCCAAAACCGGTAACGGACCAAGTGCCATTATTGATAATTTACCTCCGGGGCACACATACACGTTTAAAGTGAGCAGTTATACGGGAAGGACCTCCGAGTGGACTACCTCCGTGCAAATCAATCCGGCACCAACGGTTCCAGAAACACCTACGGGTGCTCAATTGCAAAAATTGTGTCAGAATGCAGTCGTACAAGACCTCAGTTTAAATCAAGCAAGCATTGTTTGGTACCCTGATGCCCAGAGTCAAATAGCACTTGCTCCTCAGACGCTGCTTGTTCATAACGCACAATATTTTGCTGCACAAGCACTGCAAAATGGTTGTCAGAGTTTGAACCGATTGGCAGTTACGGCGCAAGTCTTGAATCAGGGTCAGTGGAAAGGAGCTGCAATAGGCTCTTGGAAGAACCAATCCAATTGGTGCGGTGGCGTTCCGGCTGCTGCTGCCTCAGTCGAATTACCGACTGCCACTACCATTATTTTGGACTCAGCCATTGTATTATCTAATTTATACATTCCCAGTGGTGCGCAATTACTTGTTGCTGCTCAGCAGCAGCTCACCTTGGAAGAAGATTTACTACTTGACGGTGATTTATACCTGAAAAACGGTGCAACCTTGGTGCAACACCCAAATAGTTCTTGGATGGGCATTGGTAATAGTCATATGCAACAGTATGTTACTGGTTCTGGCGGTTTGTTGCCATCAGGGAGGTTTTGGTACTTAGGATCGCCGAATCCAAGCGCATTAAGCGGAAGTTTTCTTGCCGAGGGAGCTAATGTCTTGAAGTATTACGACGAGCCAAGTGCTGCCTGGATAGAGCTCTTCACGGCTTCAACGCCAATTGTAGCGGGCCGCGGTTATTTCTTGCGCATCGGTGCAAACGATACACTTAATTTCAGCAGTATTCAAATGAACAACGGAAACATCCAGCTTAATTGTACACGAACACCAGGTGTTGCTTTTGAGGGTTTTAATTTGGTTAGCAACCCTTATCCCTCTTACCTCAATTGGGATGAAGTGATCAAAACAAATATTGGCAATACCATTTGGTACCGTTCCCACGATGGCGCAAATATGGTTTTTGACACTTATGTTGCAGGTGCTAACGGCGGTATTGGTACGAGTCTTAACGGACAAACAATTTCAAAACTGCTGCCTCCTTTGCAATCTTTTTGGGTGCGGGTCAATGCAGGTAGTTCAACAGGTAGTTTGACGCTCAACAACTCCATGCGTGCTCATTTCAGTTCGTATGGCGGTAGTACGGCTGGTTTGAAAACCATGGAGCTTGGGCAGCGTCTTTTCTTGCGCATGAATTTATTGCAACAAGATAAAAAAGATCAATTGATACTTTATGTGAATCAAGAAGCGAGCAATGCGTTTGATGCGTTTGACGGCGAGAAAATGATGCAAACCTCAGGTTTACAATGTTATACAAAAGTTGGAGCCAAAAATGTGGTCATCAATGGTCTTAATGCTGAAAAACTTAAGCAGGAGGTTCCGGTCAATATCGAAGTGCCAACATCCGGATTATGCAATTTGTCCATTGAAAATCTTGAAATTGACAACGGCCTGGTTTGGTTAGAAGACAAGCAGGAAAATGTCATGCTAGCCCTTGATTCAGGTGTGGTTTATGAGTTTTATGCCAATGCGGGTTTAAACGCAGAGCGCTTTGTGTTGCATTTTGAATTGATCCACCTTGAAACAGATGTAAACTCCCACAATTTAGTTTCAGATGCCGATTTTTGTGAAAAAGGCCCTAGTGTTTATGCCGAAGCAGCTGGTGTTGTGGTCATTGATTTATCAGCGACAACGCAAACTATCATTGCTATCGAAATCAAGGATGCATCAGGTAAAGTGGTTTATACAGGCGCACTTACAGACCAGCAAACTAAAATACAACTACAACAAGCCAATGGTATTTATTATGTTTCCTTAAATACCGAAAAGGGCACAGAGGTGCATAAATTATTTGTACAGCAGTAAGCGAACATAAAACAAAGAAAGATGAACAAGCTCGAAAATAGCCAAACACTGCAGATGACAACCAAGAAGCAATACATTGCTCCAAAAGTTGAAAAAGTTCAGCTCGATGCAGAAATCTCAATGGTCATGATGTCAACTCCTCCTATCGAAGGCATACCAACCCATGATCCTTTGATTCAGGTGCGTCGTTTTCGCTTATACCATTAAGCCGACCTCTCCAAAAAAAGCCTCCTGTAAAGGGGGCTTTATTTTTTTCTAGTAAAATGTTTGAGGCGATAGATCCAAGCACCCAGATAACTGCGGTTCGGCGCTCCATATAGTAAGTAGCGCTTGGAAGGAAAAGCCTCATGAAATAGCAAGGGCAATGTTTTCCAAGAAAAGGAATAAAGAAACAGACGTGGGAAAAACTTATAGCGCAGCGTCTGGATGAAAGTTGGCTGGAGCGTTTGTAAAAAGAATAGCAAATAGAAAAAATAACGCGCCGGTGCTTTTTTTCTTTGCGGCAAAAAATGCTCTTCAAGAAGCCCAAGCCACACCATGCAATCGATGATATATTCAATTTTTTCTTGAATAGCCTTCGAATACTGTGTTTTATTCGCTGGGTAATTCAATTCATGAATGGTCCGCTGCACATCAAGGAAAGAGCTCATTTTAAAATGATTGCCTTTATCGAGATGTACATAGAGATGTAATAAGTTGAAAAGGGCAGCATCACTTGCTGCTAACACGTAAGTTTTTTGTTGGTTCCAATCGATGGGTTGGCGTTTGCTCAAGAGGTCCTCAGCATCAATTTCAAAACCTAAAAAGGTATCAAAAAGCAAAATGTGCACATCGATGTTGAGTCCGTTCAAACTTGCTTGCAACGGGGCATGCAATTGAAAATGCTTTTCGTGAAAACTTGATTTATCGATGCTTTGCTTGCATCTGAAACCAGCATTTTCGAATATTTCAGTGACGCGCAAAAGATCTTTGGGTGCAATCAATACATCAATGTCAGAAATGTGGCGGATGCCTTCTTCGCGGTAGGTTCTGAACAATAAATCGAGGCCTTTCAGCACAGCAAAAGCAATATTGTTGCTTTCTAATAATTGAACCATTTGTTGATGCAAGGCCAAGAATTGATGGTTCCCGCGCAAAATTTGCACGTATTGCAATTCCAATTGCTGCCATGATTTAGCATCCATAGCAGCTTTTACGGGGCTCAGGTTGCGATACACAAAGCCCGATAAATGACTATAAACCGTTTGTTTTAAGAATGACGGGCTCAGTAAATTGGTAAATTCGTTTCCTGCTTCTAGCGGAACTTGGGCAGCTGCAATTTCAAACATTTGTTTGCTGACTGCCGGTAGCTCAAAAGGAAATTGACGCTCAGGCATGCTTGCTTTCTGTTGCGATGATGTAATCAATAACGGCCTCTGTTGGCACCACGCCTATTTTATGACACGGAATTTGACCAATGAGTGAGGTCGCGGTTTCCATGTGATGCTGGACATGTGCTTTGTTGTGTCCGTGGTGAATGGTATGTGCGAGAAGTTTGCTCAAGGCTGCCACGCCACCGAGTAACTCAAGTTTATTTGCTGGCGCATGATACGGAAAGAAAAGCGTATGTAGTTTTCCTTTTTGAGGAGCTGCCGCATAAAACATGGGCGTGTTGTAAACGTACCAAGCATCTTGTTCTTTGCGTAAAATGAGGCGATCGTCATTGATGATGGTGGCGTGTCGTTTATCTGCCCACAAATGCGCCATAGTGCTTTTACCTACGCCGCTGAAACCAGAGAATACGCGCGTTTGCCCGTCAAGGATTACAGCAGAGCCATGAATCATGAGCACGTCTTCAATGGTGCTCAAGAAGTACCAAATAAGAGGACCTAAAGGGTAGGCGAGTGGGTTGATGCCATCTCCTTCTGCTAATAAGACATAAATATCCCAGCTGCGCTCCTTTTCAGACCAATAGGCAATTTGTTGCAATTGTGAGAGGTTCTCGGGGTTGTAGACCAAAATGCACGTCTTTTCTGGGCCTTGGTTGACTTCCCAGAGCGCGCCTTCAGGAGCTTGAGCTTGGTATTGAATGTCGGGTTTGACGAAATTTTCAGGTGCACCGGCATAACAACGAATCTGAACATCAGGTGTTTGCCCTTCGCTTAAAAAAGGAAGATAACCTTCTTCTATTTGCAACGGCACTTGTGCCGAAATGTCAAAAACAAAGCCGCCTACCGAAAGTTGAACTTTAGGCATGGCCAATGGTATATTGGTACAGCTGGTCGATAAATGCGCTTAAATCTTGACGTGCTTGTGTGTCATCTATTTCATATTGAGCAAGAATTTCCGAAAGGATATCCTCATAGCGCTTCCCGTTAGTGATGAGTTTGTAGATGAAACTACCAAGTTCATTGAGGGTAAGGTACTGATTGAAATCGGCGACGTTGTCGCGAAGTGGAACTAATAAAATTTCAGAACCTACTTCTTTACATACAAAATGAGCCGCTTGGGCTTGGATTTCTTGGATGTGCTGATTTTGCTGCATATGTAAAATTAAGCATTCTTTTGTAAGTTTACGGCTTCAAGATGTCAAAACAAACGCCTCATTTCTGGTTTGAATGGATACTTACTTCCCTGCAAGAAGGAAAAGTTGTCGAGATTACCGCAAAAGGTTGGAGCATGTGGCCAACTATAAAACCAGGGACTTCAATTAGTATTTCAAAAGTGGAATTGTCTGAGTTGCAACCCGGTGATTTGATTGCATTTACAAGAGCAGAGCACTTTGTTGTACATAGAATAGAGGAAATTAAAAGCAACGGAGCCTATACTATTTATACGCGGGGTGATGCGAACTTGCGCAGAGATGAGCCCATTACCGAGGATAATTTCTGTGGTCAGGTCATTGGAATAAATGCGCAAGACCAATCAAAACAAAGCTATTCAAGAGAGATGCCTCAGATGTCGTTACGACTCAAAAATGCAGCGGTGCAATTTTTTCAAATCAATTTGGCGAGGGCAAAAAAAATCCCGTCTCTGTTGAAACGGGATTGAATGAGGTAAGTTTGTCTTACTTGATTCTAGATCTTGAGTTGAACTTTTTGTAGTTCACAAGTGCTTTGAAATAAATTTCAGCTCCACCAATTCCACCAGTTGCTTGGTTGAGTCTTGATGTATTCGCATCAAATGAAACACCAAAACGGAAGCGGTCAACTTTCATTCCGAATGTCGCAACAACTGCATCTTTATGACGGTAGTAAACACCGTAGTTTACGCAATTTGATTTGTTGATACCCGTAATTTTTGACCCTTCTTTGATTGTATTTTCAAAAGTAACACCAGCAGTTAGGCTATTTGTTTTTCCTGTTTTGAAAAAAATGACATTTGGTTGAATTCTGAGGTCTTTGTTGCGGGTTTCTAAATCAGCGCCTCCTTGTAGTACCATTTGCATGTACATTTTGTCTCCGGTGAAGGACCACGCCATTCTAGGTTTAACAAGGTGGTTTACTGCATAACCGAAGTATAGGGTAGAACGCGTTTTCAGTTGGTGTTGAAAATATACACCAGCCCCGAGGTCCATAGTAGCATAACTACCATTGATGCTAGTCTCTACACCTGTTGCAGGATTGAAGATATTGCCATCCCATTGGTTTTCCCAAGTTTGCGATCCGCGATCAGAAGATTGCTGAATAAAACCAGGGGACATACCGATGCTGAGTTTGTTGCGGCGATCTAGACCAATTGTGTAATTGATCGGAATAGAGACGCTAAGGGTAGTGAGGTTGGCAGTACCCGTTTGGTCAGAAAGTACGCTAAAGCCCATGCCAAATGAGTTGACATTGCCCATGCTTCCGCTTTCTTTGACTTTGAATTCTCCATTGACAAAGTTTGTGCGCATGCCCACTCCCATATCAGGAACTGTAAGCCATTGCGAACGGTGATTGGCAAAGAAGCTCATGTCGTTTTGACCTGTAGCCACGGCTGCTGGGTTGTAAATAACTGCAGATTGCGACCAATTTGAAATGAGGCGGTCGTGCTGAGCATTGGCGCTAAAAGCAAGTAATGCTGTAATTGAAAGAATGAATTTACTTTTCATGTGCTTATCTGAATAGTGTCACGTTTCCTTTACGAGTGCCAGAGCGGCCATCGATGGTGCGGAAGTTTAAAATATAAGTGTAGGTAGCTGGGTTCATTGGCTTTCCTTTGAGTGTGCCATCCCATCCTTCGTGAACATCTGTCGTTCTGAAAACTTGTTGTCCGTAACGGTTAAATACGCGAAGGTCAATTTCAGCGAGTGCGCCACCTTCGTCAAATCCGTTAGCGAAATTTCCATCTTCGTCAACGTTGGTCAAAACGCGGAAGTAATCGTTTTCACCATCGCCGTTTGGAGAGAAAGAATTTGGTAATTCAATTTTTACTTGGTTGGCAAAATTGACAGTTACCAAAACAGTGTCGTAAGCATAGCATCCATCTAAGCCATACTGAATGACATAATTAGTAGTGTAGAATGGAGTAACAGTAAGTGAGTCACCGGCAAAGCAGGTTGTGCAGCCAGGGATGCTATCTGCAGCAACTCCGCTAGGGTACCAGGTGAGGTTGCCACCCACCGGAGCACCTTCTGCATACAAGTAAGCTTCTTGGAACATGTCAATTGTGGTATCTGGAATCACAACGTACGCACCACCTAAAGTATCGGAGATAGTGCTAGTTAATGTCGGCATCGGCATAACCGTAACAAATTGTGAAATAGTACTTACTGCACCTTGAGCGTTGGTAGCTGTAAGTGTAATTTGAAAAGGGCTCATGGTGCTTGCTGCATTGAAGCAAACTTGCCCAGGATTTTGACCAATATAGGTCGAAGGAGTACCACCTTCAAATTGCCAAGTGTAAACAAGGCCATCTCCGGTAGAATTGTTAACTAAAAAGATGCAGTCTCCTTCGCAAAGATTGTTGTCTGAATCTGAAATGGTGAAGTTTGCACTGGGTGCCTGAGCATAGGTAAGGAGCCCAAGGCAACTGAATAGAATAAAGGATAAAGCTTTCATACGCTTGTTAAAGTTGTACAATAATACGAAAGTACGTAAAAAAGTTTCAATTACAGTGATTATTCCTTTTCGAGCAGTGTAATCAATTCTTGAGTGGCTGCTGCGTCATGAACACGAAATACGGCTGCCCCCTTGACGTAAGCAACGGTATTTAAAATACTAGTGCCGTTTAAGGCTTCTTCTGTATTGACATTCAGCTTTTTAGTGATCATAGATTTTCTAGAGACACCAATTAATAAAGGGCTGCCTAAAACATGTAAGTGTTCAAGTTGCCTAAGCAATTGATGATTTTCTTCCAAAGTTTTTCCGAAGCCAAAACCTGGGTCAATCAGTACGTCGGTAATTCCTTTGCGCTTCAATTGCTCAAGTTTTTCAGAAAGAAAAGACAGTGCATCGGCAATGACGCCTTTTCGAGCCACAAAGCTTTTAGCTTCATTGGTTTGCTCAGCTCGGTTATAAGTCAGGATATAAGGAATTTTCGAATGGGCAACAACCGTCCATAATTCTGAGTCAAATTGCCCAGCAGAAATGTCATTGATGAGGTCGCAACCTTCATTGATACCGAATTGAGCAACAGCTGCGTAGTAGGTATCTAGGGAAAGTAATACGTCCGGAAACGCTTTTTTGAGTACACTGATACTATTGCCTAATCGATCAATTTCTTCTTGTGCACTCAGGATAGCCGCACCGGGTCTTGTAGAGCTTGCACCGATGTCTAAAATAGTGCAGCCTTGTTCAATCATGGTGCGCGCACGCTCTAGCAGCAAGGGCTCTTCAGAAACACGACTTTCTTTATAAAAGGAATCGGGCGTCATGTTCAAAATTCCCATTATCTTTGGTTGTGCAAAGTCATGAAGTTGCCCTTTGATATTCAAAAAGCGACTTCTATGAAAAATAGCACCCAGTTCCTTACCCTGATTCATGACACAAACACAATTACAATACACAAATGTAATGACTATTTGTCGAGAGATTTTCGAAAAAAAGACTCACGACTACGGTCTTTCTTGGCGCATTCTCCGTCCGAGCTCGCTCACCGATCAATTATTTATTAAAGCGCAGCGTATCCGCACCATTCAAGAAGCGGGTGCAAGTAAAGTAGACGAGCCCTTTGAAGACGCCTTTCAAGCAATCGTGAATTATTGCATCATGGCCATTATTCAGGTCCGAACGCCGGCTGGTCTTCAAGACGACATGACGCCAATCGAGGCCATCGCACACTATGATCATATTGCTGCTGAAGCCAAAGCACTCATGGAGCGCAAAAACCACGACTACGGCGAGGCCTGGCGAGACATGCGCGTGAGCTCCTTAACCGATTTAATTTTAAGTAAAATTTTGCGCATCAAGCAAATCGAAGACAACGCAGGTCAAACCAAGATTTCTGAAGGGGTAGAGGGTAATTATTTCGACATGCTCAATTACAGCGTGTTTGCACTCATTCATTTGGGGAATTGTTAAGACGCTGTTAAAGTCCAATGAGCTTGCAGCCAACCCTTTATTTTCGTTTTTATAAAACTTCGCACATGCAAAACATTGAACGTTACCTCCCTTGGAGCATCCGCATTATCATTGCCGGTTTGTTTTTAGTATCTGCCTACGGAAAAATTTATCCTGATCCGTCTGCCTATGGCACCATTTCTATGTTTGAAGTGAAGCAGTTGTACCCTTTAGGTTTCAATACGGAACTCGCAAAAATCTTTTCAAGATCCCTCATCGGAATTGAATTTGGCCTAGGTTTGCTATTGCTTTTCCCATTTGATCTCAAAAAATGGGTCATTCCATCGGTTGTTTTAATGCTCGGCGTTTTTGTTGTGCATCTCAGCATTCAAATGGCGGTTTCAGGCAACAAAGGAAATTGCGGTTGTTTTGGTGCCTTGCTTCCGATGACACCTTTAGAAGCCATTCTTAAAAACGTGCTCTCTATTGGGCTCTTGCTCATCTTATGGAAGCGCTATGGGGCGCAGCTCCCCGAGAAATCGAACATCTGGTTTCTATCTACAGTCTTGAGTTTGTGCATGCTCCTGATGTTTATTTTCATCCCGACCTACAAAGCCGCAACAGTTGTTCAGACGCCAACTCCTGTTGTCGAGCAAGTAACAGCTATAAATACAGCCACAGATGTCAGTCAATCTCAAGATCCAAAAGCGCTCAAGACCCCCGTTGTTGTAGCAGATACTGCAGGGAAGGTTAAAAAACCTAAAGATTTGGGCCCTAAACCCAAAAAATCGGGTTATGAAAAGTATTTCTCCAACATCAATGAGGGCAAAAAACTCCTTTGTTTCTTTGCGCCAAGTTGTGATCACTGCCGAGCTACTGCCAAGCAATTGGTTGCTATGAAAAATAGCATCCCTGATTTTCCTGAGCTTCAAATACTCTTTATGGATGAAGCGGCAGAAGAAATCCCTGACTTTTTCAAGTTTGCAGGCGCCTCATTTAATTTCAAGACGCTAGATATCATTGAGTTCTGGGGTGTGTTGGGCGGTAACCGCGATGTGCCTGGAGTTGCTTATTTATGGAACGGAAATGTGGTTAAATTTTACCATAGTCCGGAAGGCCCTCAAGCTTTCAACAAAGAAGACTTGAAAACCCAATTGCAAAAACAAAAGTTGCGCTGATAAAACGCTTATTTTCGTTTCATGCGAAATAAGATCCTTGCGGCCAATTGGAAAATGAATTTAACCTTGCCTGAAGTTGAACTTTGGGTCAAAGCATTCAAAGGTTACAATTGGCAATCCGATACCAAAGAAGTACGGGTTTACCCCAGTGCTTTATTCATTCCGATGTTGCAACAAAACGTTAGTCATGTCGGTGCCCAAAATTTTTATCACGAGACATCAGGTGCTTTTACCGGAGAGCTTTCCCTAGAACAGCTTTCTAGTGTTGGAAGTTCGTCAGTCTTAATTGGCCATTCAGAGCGCCGTGAGCTTTTTCATGAAGACAACGCCTGTATTTCACAAAAAGTAAAAGCCGCTGCTGATAGAGATTTATCTTTCATTTTATGTTGTGGTGAAAAACTGCTGCAACGAGAGGGTGGGACACATTTGAATTTTATCGAACAACAATTGAAATCAGCTTTGTTGTCACTAGATGCTGCAAAATTATCTTTGCTCTGTATTGCATACGAGCCCATCTGGGCTATCGGTACAGGTCTTCATGCGAATGCCGAACAAATTAACGAAATGCATGCTTTTATCAGAAGTTTGCTACATGAGCTATTTGGCAGCGCAGCCGCAGCTGTGCCCATTTTGTATGGCGGCAGCGTGAATCCGGAAAATGCGGCCGCTATTTTTGCTTGCCCAGAAGTTTCGGGTGCGTTAGTAGGCGGCGCTTCTTTAGATCCACAGGTTTTTCATCAATTATGGGAGCAACTTTAATATGAATTATTACGAATTACGCATCGCGCTCAACGATTTTGAAAATTGGAGTGACATCTTTGTGGCCTATTTGGCTGAAATTGGTTTTGAAAGTTTTGTGGAAGAAGCGCCGCACTTGAAAGCCTATATTCCTGAAGCAGACTACGACGGTCATGCTTTACAAGCTTTGCTTACCGAACAACAACAAGTTGCTCCAGTAATAGATGGCTTTCACCTTACATTATTAGCGCAGCAAAACTGGAATGCCAATTGGGAATCTCAGTTTGAGCCTGTGTATGTTGGTGAAGAACTGCGCATTGTGGCGCCATTTCACGAGCTTGAGCCTTTTAATGGCATGGAACTCGTGATTTTACCCAAAATGAGCTTTGGAACAGGGCATCATCAAACCACTCACCTGATTTGCCAAACCATGTTTGAACTCGATTTCAATGGCAAGCGCGTTTTAGATATGGGTGCGGGTACAGGTGTGCTTTCGTTGCTCGCTGAGAAATTAGGTGCTCAAGAAATTCGTGCCATTGAAATTGAAGCCTGGTCTGCTGAAAATATCCTTGAAAATATTGCACTCAATGGCGCATCTAAAATTGAGGCCATTCATGGAGGAGCTGAGGCCATCGGCGAACAGCCCTATGACCTCATATTAGCCAATATCAACAAAAACGTACTATTGTCACAATTGTCGTTATATGCGGCAGTGATGTTGCCAAATGCGGTGCTTTTGCTATCTGGCTTTTTCACTACAGATGCACCAGACCTGATTGCAGCAGCAGCCCAATTAGGTTTGCAACATCAACAAACACTGGATCGCGAAAATTGGGCGGTTCTTAAATTCATCAAGCAATGAAAAGAAATTTAGTATGCACCTTGATACTTGCGCTAAGCAGTGCTTTTGTTTTAAGGGCACAATCCTTTCCAAATGAACGCGTTCAATTTGTCAAGACTTGGCAGCAAATGGTTACCGACGAAGCTGCTCAAAGCTACTTAAAAGGTGATTTTTCCCAGCAAATCAAAGGTTCTTTGCTCAATGAAACCCAGTTCAAGAAATTGGTAGACAACTGCAATCAGCTGCAAAAAAAGGAGGTGCCAGTTTACCCAGATATTTATGCTTATTTGCAAGCAAGCATCCTACTCATCGAGAAAAAGGTAAGTGCTGATTTATCGAGTCCTTGGCAGCAGTATGTCAATGACTACGCAGCAGAACCCGATGAAAAACTCACGAATTTTTTGCTTTTTTCAGTAGATTTTTTCCGTGATTTTTCTTTTTACAAAGAGGCTAACTTTCGCTGGACTTCTAGTGGTGGCACCGTTGCCTGGCAAAGTGGCAAAAGCTTACAACTTCAGTTACAAAATGTCAATCTGAAATGTTTTTATTTCAACAAGGACGGTAACCAAGATTCAATTGTAGTGTACCAAACTTCAGGTCTTTTCGATGTGCAAACTAAAAAATGGGTCGGGAAAGCTGGAACCATTACCTGGGAAAAGGCAGGCTTGGCCAAGAATGAAACGTTTGCAGTACTGAAAAACTACAAATGTGATTTCAATACAGCCAAACTAAAAGCAGACTCCGTGGCCCTAACCACGCCTTATTTTAGCACCCCAATTTGGGGTAAATTAACAGATCTTACCTACATTGATTTAACAGAAAACGAAGCTGCACCAAAGTTTAGTTCTTATGAGCAGCGTCTGAAAATAGCAAATCTCCGAGACCAAATTGACTACGAAGGTAGTTTTGCGCTCAATGGCCCAGATTTTTCAGGAAAAGGAACCGCAAACAATCCGGCTAAACTTATTTTCAAAAGAGGAAGCAAACCCTTGTTTGAAATTAGTGCTGATGGCTTTGAAATGAGTCCAAAACAAATTTTAGCCAGAGATGCCAAGGCCGTAATGCGCTATAAAAACGGTGACTCGATCAGTATTCAGCAGTGTTTTTTCACTTTCGATGAATCACAACAGCTTTTGCGTTTGGCAGCAAGTCAAAAAGGCACAGATTACTTTCCTTTTATCGATAATTATTTTAAAGTGTATTGTTATGCGCCTATCCTGAACTGGAAAAAAGGCAGCCCAGAACCTTACTATACTTTTGACGTGGGTACAGCTCAGGAACGAAAAACCGCGCGCTTTGAGTCGATGGATTACTTCGATGCAAGTCTTTATGGAAAATTTTCAGGGGTAGGTGGGCAGCATCCATTTATTCAGTTAGCGGGCTTAGCGACTGCGCAAGGCAAAACACTTTTCACAGAGGGCGAATTAGCCAATGCACTTAAAAAGACCATCGATCAGGTCAAACCACTTTTTGTAGACTTAGCTGCAGCAGGGTTTTTAATTGCAGATCCCAAACAGAAAAAATGGCTTTTGAGCCCGAAATTGTTGGCTTATGCCGCAGCAAGCCAAGGAACCAGTGACTTTGATAATTTGCGCATTGAAAGTGACCTCAGAAAGTCCAAAGAGCAGGCCTATGCGAATATCCAACTTGATCAACAAGTGATGTATATCCGTGAGGTACAGCAAATAGTGCTTTCGGCATCTCAACAAGTAAGGATCTTCCCAGACACAACGCTTGTGACGCTTTTACAAAATAGAGACATCGTCTTTTCAGGTCTATTACAAGCCGGAAAATGTGAAATTTACAGCAAGCAAGCTAAGTTCGAATATGACAACTTCTTGGTCAACCTGTACACAACCCAAGAAACGAAATTACGCGTCAAGCCACTGAGAAAAGAAGATGGTACGAGCTCAATTGAAATGCTAAGCGCCATTAAAGGCATCAGAGGAACAGTTCATATTGATTTACCATCAAATAAGTCGGGTAAGGTTGCCTCAAACGGACGCTTTCCGTATTTATCAACTGTAGCGCCGTCTTTTGTGTATTACAACGACAAGCAAATTTTAAAAGGAGCCTATGACAGCACGCGTTTTTATTACGAGCTAGCGGTATTTGAATTGGACAGTCTAGATAATTTTTCAGAGCAAAGTCTTCAACTTAACGGACAATTAGTTTCTGCGGGCATTTTCCCAAGACTCAATGAGCCTATCCGCATCATGAATGACTACTCGTTTGGTTTTATTACAGCTGCGCCTACCGAAGGATTAGCGTTTTACGAAACCAGTTCTCGCTACAAAAATCAAATTTACTTGTCTAATAATGGTTTGCAAGGATCTGGCACCATTGAATTTTTACATACGACAGCCATTTCTAAGAAATTAACCTTCTTACCAGATTCAGCCATCGGATTGGTGCAATTTTCTGCTCCGGTGCGCAGTGCTGGCGTGCGTTATCCGGTTGCTTCAGCCCAAAAAGCCTACATGAGTTATCAGCCCAAGAAGGTGAGCATGAAAATTGCGAGTTATGGCGATGAATTACTGACCCTCTTTGCAGAGAATGCTGCATTGGATGGTGAAATCACGATCAATCAGAAAGGTATGACCGGCAAAGGCGCATTTTTCTACAAAGATGCCCAACTCACGGCCCAAGATTTTCAGTTTACCGACCTAGATGTACGATCAGATAATGCTGCCTTCGCCCTCAGAAACCGCTTCTCTAGTTATGGTGAAAACCCATTGGCAATTCAGTCTGATGAAATGAAGGCGCACCTCAGTTTTGAAACGCGTGTAGGTGAATTTATTTCTAATGGTACCAAGCGCATCATGTTCCCGGCCAATGAATATTATTGCCAAATGGATAAGTTCAATTGGTTTATGGACGCCGAAACACTCGATTTCAAGAAAAACAAAGGAGGAGAAACAACTTTTGAAAGTGGAGCTGACCTAACAAAAAATAATTTCTACTCAACAGCCGTTAAGCAAGACTCTTTACAATTCAAATCGCTGAGTGCCAAGTATGACCTCAAAACGCAGCTGATTGTTTGCGATGCTGTTGATTTTATTCAGGTAGGAGATGCCCGAATTTTCCCAGACTCTTCACGTGTAAGGATTCGAAAGGCCGCTGCCATGGATTCTCTGAAAAATGCGCGTGTATTAGCCAATTACATCACCAAGTTTCACAGTTTTGAGCAGGCCAACATTCAAATTGCAGGACGTTTTGCCTACAACGGTAATGGTTTATACCCGTACTATGACCGCGATTCAGTCAGAACAACCATTCAAATGGCTAAAATAGCCTATGAACAAACCAAAACAATTGCTGAAGGTCTCGTCCCTGAAAAAACTAGTTTCCAATTAAGTCCTGAATTTGCATATTTTGGAAAGGTTCGAGTAGAGGCAAGCCACCCAGGACTCATGTTAGATGGTTCTACCAAATTGGCACACCCTTGTCAGTATAACAAATCTTGGATGAGCTTCAAAGATACGGTCTTAGCCAAGCAAATCCAGATTCCAATCTCCGATAGCCCCAAAGATGCCATGGGTAGAAATTTGGCTGTTGGTTTTGTCTGGCGCGAAACTGAACGCAAAGATAGCTTGCGCATTTACCCTGCCTTCTTGTCGGTGAAGGAAGGGCCGCAAGATCCTAGTGTTTTCAGTGCTGCTGGCTACATTCAATATAACGTGGAACGCAAGCAATTTGAACTGGGCAGCAAAGCGCGTCTGGAAAGAACAGATTCTTTGTCTAATTTATTGGTGCTCGATGCCGAGACTTGTGAGTTGGCTGGTTATGGTGCCATCAATTTAGGAATAGAAACGGGCGAATTTAAAGTGGACCTCTACGGAAAAATAGCCTACGATCGCAATCTCAATAAAACCAGGATCAGCGCCAATGCCAAGGTTCAAATTCCTCTAGACAACAGCATTCTCAATACCATGGCCGATCAATTCAAAGCCTCTGAAAATGCAACGGAGTGGGGGATGAAAAAACCAATCTATGGCCTACGAAATAGCCTTTCCTATTGGTCAAATGCCAAGGAAGCACAAGAAGTGTTCAAAGATTTCGACGAAGAGAAACTCAAAAAAATGCCGGCTGGTTTACAACAAACATTTATTCTAAGCGGGCTTGTTTTAGAAAGTTTTGGCAGCGACAAACCGACATCTAAAAAGAACGACAAAGGCCTTATTGCTACCTCACAAACCGTTGGTTTAATTAGCATCAACGGCCAAGCCATCAATCAGCCGGTTGAACTGACGCAATGTTATGTGCAATGCTTCTCAGATCAATGCAATCCGAGTCTTATTTGGGAGCTTCAAACCTTTGATAATACGCGCTATGTGTTGTCTTATGAGCAAGACAAAAAAGATGGTTTGCTCTCTTTTTACAGTTCTGATAAAGCAGTGCTTGGCGCTATTGAAAATATCAAAGCTGAAAAACGTCAGTCAAAAAACTTTAAGTATGAGCCAATAGATGAGACTGCTGCTTCAGCAATTTTAGCTAAATTACGCTCCTATTTATTGAACAAATAGCATGGAATTACTCTTTTTGATCATTATTTTATCCTATTTACTCGGTTCAATTCCGAGTGCAGTTTGGGTCGGAAAATACTTCAAAGGCATCGATATCCGAGAGCACGGCAGCAAGAACGCAGGCGCTACAAATACTTTCAGAGTACTTGGTAAGCGCTACGGTTGGTTGGTTCTATTAGTCGATGTCGCTAAGGGGTCAATTGCCAGCTGTCTGCCGTATTTCTTTGCATCGTGTTGGTTTGCCGGCTATAAAGATGAGTTTTTAATCTTACAACTTACGGCGGCATTTTTTGCGGTTTTTGGGCATGTTTTCCCGGTTTTTGCGCAGTTCAGAGGAGGGAAGGGTGTTGCTACTTCTCTCGGAGTCATTATCGGGATCAATCCGCCAGCTGCAGCCGTCTGCTTAGCAATCTTTTTGCTTGTTTTTATCAGCAGTGGATACGTATCACTTGGGTCCATAACAGCAGCCCTTTGTTTTCCGCTCGTTTCTTATTATTTCGTGCACGATGATACCCGCATCATGATTGTCTTTACCATTATTTTAGGCGTATCTGTTATTTGGGCACATCGCAAGAACATCGAACGCCTCCGAAACAAGACCGAAAATCGCATGAACCTTTTTGCAAAAAAATCGTAAGTAAAGCGTTTAGCTTACTGAATTTGCTGCAAAAAATATACTTTACTTTTTTCATCGTCCTGTTCATTGGTCTTCAGCACTTTGCTTTTGGCCAGAATCAGGCCATGCTTGAAAAGGAAGCATCCTTAAGCTACTCCAAAAAAGATTTCACAAGTGCATTGCCCGCTTACAGGCAACTATTAGCTAAAGATCAGCTCAATCCAGACTTCAATTTTAGATACGGTCACTGCTTGTATGAGGTGGCTAATCAGAACGATGCCGCCAAGTATTTCGACCTCATAATTGCCAATCAACTGCCCTGTGATCCGTTGGTGTATTACTACCGTGGGCGCATTTTTCAGCATCAATATTTTTTTCAAAAAGCTATCAGTGCCTATCAGCAATACGAAAAACTAAGCGCCAACCAAAAAGATACTTACCCCATCACTGAATTGATCAAACAATGTGAACGCGGTGTTTTGGAGCTCAAGAATTTCCAGACCTTACCGTTTCTCAGCACCAAAGAAGTCGAACGCAATAAGTTTTACACCCAGTATCCATTCGCCGAAGAAGGCTACAGCATTTACGAAGCAGCAGAAGTGCTACCGAAGTACAACGCCAAAAAAGGCAATGTTCCAATATACTGTTATCGCCGAGCGATGAAATACAGAATTTTGGCCCTTGACGATGGCAGCGGACAACTCGATTTATACATCCAGAAAAAAGATGCAGCCAACAATTGGGCGAAGCTCATCAAGATAGAAGGGGAGGTCAATTCTTCAAAAAATGAGGCATTTGGCTTTTATGACGAAGAAAGCCAGACACTTTATTTCAGTTCTGAAACCAACAGTATTGGTGGTTATGACATTTTTAAGGCGCAACTTGATCTGCAAACAGGTAAGAGCAGTACGCTCGAACGCTTACCTTATCCTTATGCAAGCCCTGACGATGATTTACTTTTTGTAATGGACAGAACGCGTGGTCAAGTCTATTTTTCAAGTAACCGAGCTGGTCAGGCTGGTCGTTGTGAAATTTATAGTTTGGCTCTTGATCAAGAAAAACAAACACCATTTGTTTTTGCAGGAACCTTCAGTAACCAAAACGATAACAAACAGTTAAAAGCAAGCCTAAGTTTCACAGATCTCAATACCGAAACACAATTTGGCCCGTTTCTCAGCGACGAAAATGGCACCTACCTCATTGTTCTACCAGAAAAAGGGAGTTTTCGCTTAAGTATTCAGCTTGAAGGGGCATCAAAAGCCTATGAAACAACTTTTGTGATTCCAACTCTAAAAGAAAACGAACAACTCAAGCAAGTGGTGCGCTACGAGCTCAATGAGTACGGACGAGAAAAATATACGGTAATCAATAGCATCATCCCTGCAGATCTCGAAAAGCAAGTTGATTTACTTGCACAAGCGCAACTCAAATGGCAAGCCAAAGAAATCAAACAAGTGCAATTTAAAAGCACAGCGCCTAGTATTTCAGAACGCAGTCCTTTGTTAAGCCAATTTGCATGGGTAGATTCCGATACAGCAGCATTGGTCAATCAACTCACCGATACCTTACTTGCCGCAGAAGTCAGTCTGGAAAATCAGGTTCGGCTAACTGAAGTATTGCGCAAAGATTTCGAACTCAAGTTAGCAGAGCGTGAGCGCTTGATTTCTAGTGGTGATGTCGAAGCGCTCGATCAAATCAGTCAGGAGTTGGCATTTATCCAGACTTGGTTAAATATCAATCAGGCAGCCAATATACCGAACATTGAAATTCTTGGTAAAATCCAGCAGACCAATGAAAAATTAGCGGCTTGGCAACATGCCGGTCAGAAAGACTCTATCTTGAATTATTTGGAGTCCGTTGGTGGAGAGCTCTCCAAATACCTACAAATTGCAGCTTTTGATGGTGAAAGTGCCTTGCAAATCGAGCAGTATAAAGCGCAAATGGCCTTGCAGGAACAAGCCAAAGCACTACAACTTGAGAAGCAAAATCGACTGAAAATCCAAGATCAGCTGAAAGTCCAAGAGAAGAATTTGGCGCTGCAATCCAAGAAAGAACAAGAGGCCACACAGAAAAGAATTGATCAGCTCAAGCAACAGTTAGCTTTAAGCGACCTGAATATCGACATCTTGAGTTCCAAACTTCAGAAGCAAGAGGTTTATATAGCAACCTTTGAACAAGCTACCCAAAAAGAAATCTATCTTTCGCAGTCCGAGCAGCAAAATTTGCCAGATATCGATTTATCCATGTCCATGGAGGAGCTTTTGTCGCAATATGCGCAGCAAGAGGTTCTGATCAAATCAATTAAGGAAGAATTGAACCCTATTTCAGAAAAGAAAGGAGAGCAACTTGCTCAGGAAGCATCCATTTCAAATTCGGAGAAAGTTAATAAGGAAGGATCGAACCCTATTTCAGAAAAGAATGAGGAGCAACTTGTTCAGGAAGAATCCAATTCTAAATCGAAGCAAATAAATAAGGAAGGATCAAACCCTATTTCAGAAAAGAAAGAGGAGCAGCTTGTTCAGGAAGAAATTTCTTTGAATTCTGAAAAGCAAGCAAAGGAAGAATCCATTTCTAATTCGGAGCAAATAAATAAGGAAGGATCAAACCCTATTGCTGAGAAGAAAGAAGAGCAACTTACTCAGGAAGCATCCAATTCTAATTCGGAGAAAGTTAATAAGGTAGAATCGAACCCTATTGCTAAGAAGAAAGAAGAGCAGCTTGCTCAGGAAGAAATTTCTTTGAATTCTGAAAATCAAGCAAAGGAGGAATTAATTACAAATTCAGAGAAAATAAATAAGGAAGGATCAACCATTAATTCTGAGAAGAAAGAAGAGCAACTTGCTCAGGAAGCATCTATTTCTAATTCGGAGCAAATAAATAAGGAAGGATCGAACCCTATTGCTGAAAAGAAAGAGGAGCAACTTGCACAGGAAGAAACCATTTCTAATTCGGAGCAAGTAAATCAGGGAGGATCAACCATTAATTCTGAAAAGAAAGAGGAGCAGCTTGCTCAGGAAGAAATTACTTTGAATTCTGAAGATCAAGCGAAAGAGGAATCTATTTCTAATTCGGAAAAACGAGCAAATACCAATATTGAAACAATTCAGAAACTTGCGGCGGTTTCTAGGCAATTGAATGAGGAAGAAGGGCAACTCATCGAGACCGATATTCCAAGCTTAAGTATTTCAGCTCAGGAACTAGGAGAACTTGCGCAGGCTATTGAATTACCGAAGGCAAGTAAGTTAACAGAAACAGAATTAGCCAGTGAGCAGTGGTTGGCTTACATGAAATACCTGGAGGCGCGCGATACCATGGAGCGTTACAAGGAACAGATTTCGAACCTGAATGAGCAAATCAAGAATTTCGAAGTTTCCTATTTAGAAACACCAACGGATGAAGTGCAACAAGCGCTTTTAGAAAAAGCTGAAGCGCAACAAGTTGCCATTGAGCAACTTAAAAATACACAGCAAAGCTTACTGAAACAGCCTTTGCAAGCCGAATTTGAGGCTTTATTTGAAATGGGTTATTTGCCGCCATATGAACTTGCAGTAAACAAAGAGAGCGCTACTTCAGAGTCTGGGTATAATCCGCTCCCTGAAGGGCAAATGGCTTCTTTTAAGGTGGCTCAGCAAGCGCCAGGCTCAAGTATTCCGATCGGCGTGCCGTGTGCGCAAGGTTTGGTTTTTAGAGTTCAGGTAGGTGCTTTTAGAAAACCAATTCCGGCAGGAAAATTCACGGAGTTTAGTCCGGTTGATGGAAGGGTGTTGGCCAATGGTTTGACAGTCGTGATGGCGGGTTATTTTAGAAGCTCTACTGATGCAATCAATCAAAGAAATGTCATTCGTCGATTAGGTTATGCAGATGCGTTTGTGGTGGCCTATAATGGTTGTGAGCGTTTGAATTATGCTGCGGCGGTTCAACTCGAAGGCAGCAACAAAGGAACAAATACGCAACAAGTCCGCAAATCTGTTTTTGAAACGCCAGGAGAGGGGCTTTATTATACGGTACAGGTTGGGGTTTACAACAGGCCTTTGCTCTCTGAAAAACAACTTGGTTTACCAGAGTTAATTGAGGCGCAAACTGCAAAAGGTCAGTATAGATATGCAAGTGGTCGTTTTGCTCAATTGGCCGCAGCCAAAGAGAGACAGCGCTTAGCGGTTCAAAAAGGTATTACTGATGCGTTTATAGTGGCTTATTATCAAGGAAAAAGAATCAGTTTGGCAGAAGCTAAAACTTTATTGGCGCAGGGCGTTCAAATGGATACACAAACCACCAAGCCAAAAGATTTGACCCCAAAACCATCTGCTTTGCCGCTTCAAACTGTGCCTGTTCTTCCGGCCAAAAAAGCACTTCAAGCAGCACCAACTTTTGTGCGTTACGAACAAACCTGTTCAGATTGCCTGGCTCGTTTAGCAGCGCTCAATAGGGCAGGAATTTTTATCTATCAGACCGAGAATGGGATCTTAAGTTCAGCACAAATCAAGACTGATGAACTAACCGCCCTTCAAAGGTATCTGTTGCGAGGAATGAAAATCAATACCCAAACTTTGAATGGGCCGTTTAAAACACTCACTATTGATGAGGGGAAAATGAATGGCGCACAAATGGATTGGCTTTTGCGTCAGGGAAGTCCTTACATGTTCACGCAAGCAGCAAAAGAATCAATTTTAATTTCCGTTGAGATCAAATAGCATTCAAGCTATTTTAACTGCATGATTTGCGTGTCAATGGTTTGACCGCTGCCATTTGGTATTGGGCCTAAAGCGGGCATGAAGCGCACCACCTGCTGGCGATCGATCAAGATATAGGCAGGCGCACTTTGCCACGCCATTAAATTCCAGAGTGTGGACTCCGGTTCGAGCGCTACTTTTGGCCACTTTACTTTTTCAAAAGCTTTTTGATCAGCTTTGGTCCAGGTGACATCAGAGGGGTAAATGGTGATGATTTGTAAATCAGATTGATGACGCTCAGCCACTTTCTGTAGTGCAACAATTTCCGAAATACACTTTTGGTTGGTGGGTTGATAAAAATGCAAACAGACATTGTTGGCAGGCCATTCCATACGGAGTAATTCAATCAGCAATTGTTCAGGTACTTTTTTTCCTATTTTGAGTTGGTTATTGATTTGCCAGAAATAGTTGGCAGCTTCTCTGAGTTCTTTTTGAGAGGCGTTCGCCTTGAGGTATTTCAAGCCATTAAAAACCAGCTCAGGATTGATTCTTTGAGCATTGAATAGATCTAAAATACTTTGAAAAGCCACAAATTCAGCCCAATTGCGGTTGTAAATAAAAGGGTCGGTCTGAAAAACGGCTATGTACTTTTCAAACTGATTATCTTCTAGCGCTGCTTGTGCTTCTAGACGCCCAGTTGCATCTAGTTGATCAAAATAATTTTGATAATAGGCTTTAGCAAATTCAATGAGTTTTGGTTGTTGGTAATTGATGCTGTCTGTGCTGAGGTAAAAATCAAATTTATCGGCTTTTGTGGGTCCGCCAATCACCGAGAAATTGTCAATGGTTAGGCCAATAGAATATTTGACGTATTCCTTTAAAAATGCAGAGCTATCTGCATTATATACTTGAGCAGCTTCGTTTTTGAAGGCCCTAATTTTAGTGATGAATTCATTGCTACGGAGGTCTTTGAGCGGATAAATATCAGACAAATACTGGTCCATCCAGGCTTCAAAACCCAAAATTTGATAATTGATATCGAGTGTATCTAGTTGGTAAAAAAGCAACTCCACTTCTTTTTGTTCAGAAAGACTCGGAAGGCCTCCGTCTTCAGGTAGTTCAATAATATAGCGCCCGTTTGGCTCGATATAAAACCAACTGCAGCGATCCGGGCTACAAATTTGCAGCTGTTTAATTTCGGTAGTCGTTAGTTCAAATTGAAAAATACCAATGCTATCTGGTTGCAAGTCAAGAAGCTTCGAGCGTTCATTGCTGAGGTAATTGCTTGTTTGGTATACGGTAAGGTTTGGGCTGTCCCAAAAAGAAAGGCCTCTGACCTTGACTTGTGCACTAAATAGGTTGCAGCAACCTAGAAAAAATAACAGCAGTAGTCTTGCGTTCATGTGTGTCAAACGAGTAAGTCCGGACGCGTTACAAAAGGGGAGATGTCGGCGCCATTGAGGTACATTTCTCGAATGATACTTGAATTAATGGCACTGTGTTCTTGGTTGGTTAAAAAGAAAACCGTTTCAATTCCTGAAATCGAATGATTCATGTGTGCAATGGTGCGTTCATATTCGAAGTCTTTGCCGTCGCGTAGCCCCCTGACGATGTGTGAGGCATGGAGGTCTTTACAAAACTCAACCGTTAACTTTTGAAAGGTACGCACTTGAATGCGCGTATGGTTTTCAAACAATGCGGTAATATGAGCGACTTTGTTTTCAGTACTGAATAAACCTTGCTTTTTTGAATTGATGCCGATGCCTATAATGACTTCGTCAAAGAGGTCAAGTGCTTTTAGGACAACAGCTTCGTGTCCTTTGGTAAAAGGGTCAAAACTTCCTGGAAAAAGACAGCGTTTCATACAGTGGGTTTAAAAAAACTAAAGTAGACATTCCCGAAATTACGACAAATGTCGAAATGTGCTTCTTGGCTGAAATCATCTTGCTTCCCATGTTCGATGATGAGATAGCCATCTGGCCTCAGCAGATTTTTATAGAAAATTTGTGCAATTAATTCTTCGTGAAAACCGAGGTGAAAGGGCGGGTCTGCAAAAATGATGTCGTATTGTACGTTTTTGGCATTTTTACAGTAAATCACGCAGTCTGATTTATAAACCTGCATGACGGACGCAATTTGTAGTGTCTGGGTGTTCTGCTTAAGGTATTGCACGCAGCGTGGATGGCTATCGATTGCCAAAACCGATGCAGCACCGCGGCTCACAAATTCAAATGAAATATTACCCGTTCCGGCACATAAATCTAAAACTTGGGCGTCCATGATATCCGTTAAGTTTTCAAGGACATTGAACAAGCCTTCTTTGGCGTAGTCAGTGGTTGGTCGCGATGGGAAACCCGGCGGGGTTGCAAAGCGTTTTCCTTTTAAAGTTCCTCTAATGATGCGCAAAGTATGTTGTTTTGGTAACTAGATATGTCTGAATCTAGAATTTTGAATTTTTCAAAATCTTTGAATTTCAGCAGTAGGTGCTGAATATTTTTTAGATCTAACTGGGCACCTGCCTGCACAAGATTGAGTTCAAAAGATTGATCTAATTGGAGTTTTTGTTGATGCGCAAGTAAAAAGTAGATGAAATCGGTTTCTTGCTGATAAGCAGTGGCTGTGCAACTGATGAGTTGTTTTTGTTTGAATACACTCAAAACAAACTCATTTTCATGAAAAAATACTTGGATTTGATCGCGGTGTTTCTGTTGCGCTAAATGGCTTAATTGTAATGATACTTCATGGCGAAGGAGCTGAAATTGCAGCTCATTTTTGCAGTAGTCTTCAAGCCAAGTAGGGACTGCGTAAATCACGATTAAATCAAGGCTTTCAATGCTGTCATAACGCAAAGACAGATGCTGTGCAAGACTTCCATGATTGAGTTCGTAATAAGCTTTTAGCTGGCTGGCATCGAACAAGGTACCCGGGAAAAGCGTGTAGTCAGGGGCAAACCAAGTACAGCGATAAAGGCTACTTGTTGAAAGTGCAGTTTGGATACTGCTACTGATCCTTTCCTTGACCAATGGCTTTGCAAGTTCTAGAGGAATTTGCTCCATACTGGATTCAGACGCCTGCTTTTGTAAGAGCGTCAATGATTTTTCAGAAAAGGAAAGTACGAGTTGCTGCATGACCTTGTTTATAACTACTCAGGAGTAGTGCGCTATGCAAAGCTACAATATTTAATTTTGTTCAGTCCTCTTATGGGTTAAAGATGTCAGTAGGTTCTCCAACAGATGCATTTATTGAGCGTTGCGCCGCTGTTTTTCAGTTTCCACTGACCAGCGACCAAAATCGTGCGCTCGAACAATTTGCGGCGTTTTGGCATGCAGATCAGCTCCGAAAAGTTTGGGTACTCACAGGATTCGCCGGAACGGGTAAGTCTACCCTGATTGCAGGACTCACACAGGTATTGCGTTTAGAAAAGGTCAATTTTAAATTATTAGCACCTACTGGCAGAGCAGCCAAGGTTTTGGGTAACTATGCCGACAGAACTGCCAGTACCATCCATCGACAAATTTATTTTTCAGGAGGCGAGTTGGCGCAAGCAGGCCTTACCAAAGCCCGAAACTTGCACAAAAACACTTTGTTTTTTGTCGATGAAGCCTCGATGTTGGCAGATGCAGATACTATGGAAGCCAATAATTTATTAGAGGATTTACTCAATTATGTTTTTACGGGTGAAAATTGCCACCTGATATTAATTGGTGACCCCGGGCAGTTGCCGCCCGTTGGGCAAGATTACTCTATTGCCCTCAAGCCAGAACAATTACTTGCGCGTTACCCGAGTCTAAGTATTTACCATGCGCATCTCAATCAGGTGGTGCGTGTCACTGAACAGTCCGGTATTTTAGCATGTGCCACAAAATTGCGCAGTTTTGACAGCTATCAGTTGCCGCTATTTGCTGCCCTAGACAAACAGAGTGTGCAGCGCGTTCAAGGTGGTGAATTTCAAGAGTATTTAGAGTCGTCGTATGGCAAAGTGGGGACAGACGAAAGTATCTTGCTTACGATGTCAAATAAGCGAGCAAATCAATGGAATCGGGAAATTAGAAACCGTTTATTTTACCGAGAAGAGGTACTGGAAAAAGGAGATATCTTGATGGTAGTCAAGAACAATTATTTTTGGCTCGACCCCAATTCTAAAATGGGTTTTATTGCCAATGGGGAATTGGCAAAGGTCGATAAAGTGCGGCGCTTTGAAGCCCAATACGGCTTTGAGTTTGCTTATGTTGACCTCAGTTTTGTCGATTACCCAGATCAAGCACCACTCAGTTGCTGGGTGCATTTAGCCAGCCTAGACGAAGAGTCGCCAAGCTTGCAGCGCGAAACTTTAAAAAAGTTGTTTTATGCCATTGAAGCCACACACATGGATATCAAAAACAAACAAAAGCGCTACCGCGAAGTTCTCAAAGATCCTTACTTCAATGCCTTACAAATCAAATATGCGCATGCCATAACTGTGCACAAAGCGCAAGGTGGCCAATGGGCACATGTCTATATCGATTATGGATTTATTCCCGAGGAGCGCAAAAATGCACAATATATTCAGTGGCTGTATACTTCAGTTACAAGGGCAAGTGAGCAGCTTTATTTATTGAATTTTCCAGACGATTACTTTCTAGAGCCGCAAGATTAAGCGAGCATCCAAGCTTTCAAGGCTTTTTCTTGAGGGCCATTCAGCGAGTCTAAACGCTGCACTTTATTTTGCGCAAAGAAATTGCGGTCTACCTCTGGTATAAACAATTCTAAAATACGACCACTGCGCTCTACAAGCAAGGTTTTGTTTTGATTTTCATGGAAGCTCAGCCAAGTATCTAATTGTGGCAAGGCCCGCACTTGATTGACGGCAATGATGAGGTCACCAATGGCCAAACCACCTAATTCAGCCGGTGAACCTGGGTAAAGCTGGACAATTTGCCAATCTTTTCCAACCTGACTCACCTTCATGCCAAAACGTGCTTCTGCATAACTATTGGCTGGCGTTTGCTGCAAGTCTAAACCGAAGTATTCAAAAGCCTCTGAGAGCAATTGTTCATAAGGTGCAGTGCCGTAAACAAAGTCATTGAAGAAACTCGTGAAGTCAAGTCCTGAAAAGTTTTCAAGGGCTGTTTTGTAATCTTGAATGGTATAACCTTTTTGCTGACAAGCAAAATCATAATAGAGCTGCTTCATCACGACTTCAAGACCAAGCTTATTTTGAGTCGCTTGTCTGAGTTTCATGTCACAGTAAAAGGCCAAGAGGCATCCTTCTGTATAAATGGACACTTTGCGGCCAGGTGCTCCGGGCACATAGCCATCGAGCCAAGTATCGTAAGAAGCTGCAGCCACACTCATAGAAAAACGCGCTGGATTATCGAGGTGTTTTTGTACTTGCTTACTGAGTTCTTTCAAATACTGTTCTAACGAGAAAACGCCACTTTTTAATAAATAGAGGTCACCCATGTAGGTCGTAATGCCTTCATAGATGAATCCGGCTTCTGAATAATTTTCTTCTTTGAAGTTGTACGGATACATCTCAAAAGGCCTGATAGACTTTACATTCCAAACATGATACAATTCATGGGAACTCACGCCCAATAGTTCTGTGTAAAGCGTCGTAAACACCTCTGAACTTGGCCCAAGTGCAATGACTGTTGAATTGAGGTGCTCCACACCGTGGTAGGCTGCGTAAGGAACAGATTGAATGAGAAAAGTGAATTCAGGTACAGGGAACTCTCCAAAGTCTGCGATTTGTTGTTGCGTGAAGCGTTTGAAGTCTTCTAGTACTTTATCCCAAGGGATTTGTTTTTGGTTATTGAAGCAAATATGAAACGCAGTGCCATTTACTTCGTAGCTTTTTCTTTGGATTTGCCCGCTACAAATAAAAGGACTATCTGCTAATTGATCAAAGTTGGCTACAATAGTTTTGTTGTCTTGGAAATGTAAGCCCGAAGCTATTTCCCAATGAGCGGGAAGGTGTAATTGGATTTCAAAGCCAAGGTTTTCTGTGGCTTGGGGGTATAAAAAGCAATTAACCGGATTGATGTATAATTGTTGCTCATCGAGGTAGCTAGACCCCGCATTGAGCTCGGCTGCGTAATAGCTGTATTCAACGCGCACATAAGCTGAGGCCTCGCAATCCACCTTCCAGGTGTCTTTGCGCGTCTTGCGAAGCGCAAGCCGCTCGTTTTTGTCGTTGAACGCGCGCAAACCCTTGATATTTTTTGCAAAATTACCAAGTTCATAACGCCCTGGTCGCCAACTGGCCAACTCCAAAACCAGCTCGGCCTCCGTTACAGGAATAAGGGCCTTGAATTGGATGTAGCGCAAATTTGCTTGCTCGCAGGAGACGTCGTAACGGACCATAGGTTTATGCGTAAAGTTCTGCTTGTAATTGCGAAATTTTATCGTCCTTGAGGTAGTCGTCGTAAGGCATCATTTTGTCGATGATACCGCCAGGTGTAAGTTCAATGATGCGGTTGGCAACCGTACTAACTAACTCGTGGTCATGAGAAGTAAAGAGCAAGGTTCCTTGGAATTCTTGCATGGCGTTATTGAGTGCCGTAATCGATTCGAGGTCAAGGTGGTTGGTTGGTTCATCCATGAGCAATAAGTTCGCTTTCGCGAGCATCATTTTTGAAAGCATACAACGCACTTTTTCACCTCCGGAAAGCACTGTTGCCATTTTCATGGCTTCTTCACCGGTAAAGAGCATGCGGCCAAGGAAAGTTCTTAAGTAAACTTCTTCGCGCTCTTCATCTGTGAGTGCATACTGACGCAACCAATCAATGAGACTGAGTTTGTCTGCAAAATAGTGGTGGTTATCGTTGGGTAGGTAAGCTGTTGTAATGGTTGTTCCGAAAGTAAATTCACCGGTGTCAGCTTTGACATTGCCAGATAAAATCTCAAAGAAATTGGTCAGGGCAACAGAATCTCTGGAAATAAAAGCAATTTTATCTCCTTTATTGACAGTAAGATAGAGGTCTTTGAATAAAGTTTTGCCTTCTACGGTTTTGCTGAGGTTTTCAATGCCCAAAATTTGATTTCCTGCGTCGCGATCTTGGTGGAAGGTAATTCCCGGATAGCGTCTTGAAGAAGGCTTGATTTCTTCGAGGTCAAGGTTGTCGAGCATCTTTCTACGCGAAGTTGCTTGTTTAGATTTAGCGGCATTGGCCGAGAAACGAGAGATGAACTCCATGAGCTCTTTCTTCTTTTCTTCGGCTTTTTTGTTCTTGTCAGCACGCTGACGCGCAGCAAGTTGTGAAGACTGATACCAGAAAGTATAGTTACCTGTAAAGAGGTTGAGTTTGCTAAAGTCGATGTCACAGATGTGTGTACAAACGGTGTCAAGGAAGTGACGGTCGTGCGATACAACAATTACTGTGTTTCTGAAATCAAGAAGGAAGTCCTCGAGCCAAGAAATGGTTTTGAGGTCGAGGTCATTGGTAGGCTCATCGAGGATGAGAACGTCCGGGTTTCCAAACAAAGCCTGAGCCAAAAGCACGCGTACTTTGAGGTCATTGGAAAGTTCTTCCATTAACAAGTAATGCTTCGATTCATCGATACCGAGGTTACTGAGTAGGGTAGCGGCGTCTGTTTCGGCATTCCAACCTTCGAGGTCGGCAAATTCCCCTTCGAGTTCAGCGGTTTTCATGCCGTCTTCTTCAGAGAAATCTTCTTTGGCATACAAGGCATCTTTTTCAACCATGATTTCATACAAGCGCTTGTGGCCCATGATTACGGTTTGTAGTACCTGACACTGGTCAAATTCAAAGTGGTTTTGTTTTAAAACCGCCATACGCTTGCCTGGTTCGAGTTCTACACGCCCTGTAGTTGGGTCTTGGTCTCCGGTGAGGATCTTTAAGAAAGTAGATTTACCTGCACCATTGGCACCGATGACGCCATAGCAATTGCCATTGACAAATTTTACATTGACTTCGTCAAATAAGACGCGTTTACCAAATTGAAGGGAGAGGTTTTGTACCGAAAGCATGCTGAAAATTTTTGCGCAAAGATAGGCAAAAGATATCAGCTATTCGAACAGGTGTAGATGAAGGCCGGCGGGAAGTTCAAGACCGTGTAATCAATGGAGACCTTCGAAAAATATTTGCCGTACATTTTTTTGAGCCCACGTGAGTACTGAAATTGAATGAATTTACCATCAGTTTGTAAGCTTGCGGTGCAGCTTGTTAGAATTTGATCGCGCAGCTCTTTTGGGAAATTAGAAAGTGGCAGCGACGAAACAATGTAGTCGGCTTTGTCAATTCCGAGCGCTTTGAGGTAGTCTTTGATTTCAGTGGCGGAGCCATGAATGAGCTTGAGCTGAGGCGCTTGGATTTGTTTTTCAAGGTTTTTGAAAAAAGCTTCATTGAGCTCAATGACCAGCAATTGACTGTCTTGAGGCATGGCTTTGAGTAGTGCTTTGGTAAAAACACCTGTGCCTGGGCCTAGTTCAACCACAACTTTACTTTTGCTGAAATCTATGGGAGCTAACATTTTGCTGCTCAGAAAACGCGAGCTAGGTAGCACAGAGCCCACCATGCGGTTTGCCTTGAAAAACTCTCTTAAAAAAGACCTGCGCGACATCTGTTAGTCTACTAATGAAGCGAGTTCGCCTCGGATGACACCTCTAATTTGCCCCTGAAGTTGGGTGTTGTTGAACGGGCTAAAGCGCAATTGTTCAGCTTGCATATTTGTTTCGTAAGGCAAACTTGGATCAAAAAGCGTTAATTCTGCAAAAGCACCTGGCTCGATGCAGTTGCTGTCTAGGCTTAAAACTTTGCGAGGGCCTACTGTTAAAGCTGCTAAAACACTGGCTAAATCGCTTGGCTTGTGTGTATTGAGTGCTGCAAAGAAAGTTTCGAGTTGCGGTGCACCAAAGTGTGCGAGGTCGAATTCGAGGTCCTTTTCTTCGAGATCTCCAGGACGGTGGTCGCTGACAATGGCGTCAATGGTGCCATCAAGTACACCTTCCCAAAGCGCTTTTTGATCCGCAGCAGTACGCAATACTGGAAGTACCTTGAAGCGGGTGTCAAAGCCAAGCATGGCACTTTCTGTAAAGCAAAGATTCATAAGATGGACATCTGAAGTGACGTCTAGCCCCTCGTTTTTGGCTTTACGCACCAAATTGACCGCTTCTGCAGTACTAAGGCCACTGAGGTGTAATTTGCCACCAGTATAAGCCAAGATGCGCAAATTGCGTTCAACTTCAATGATTTCTGCCAAGTGCGGATCAGCTTTAAGCCCGGTGCGGGTAGAAGCTTGCCCTTCGTTTACTTGCCCTTTAGCGCCTAAAGATGCATTGCGCGAAAACACGCTGACGCGTCCACCGAAGTCTCGGGTGTACAGCAAAGCGCGCTGTAAAATTCCGGCATTTACTGCATGTGCATCGTCTGTGAACAGACGCACACCATGTGTATAAAGTTCGTAGAGTTCTGCGAGTTCCTCGCCGTTCAAACCTTTAGTAAGTGCACCATTGACCCCTAAGAAAGTAGTGGCGCCTTGTGCTTTTTGCTGGGCGTAAGTCACCTGACCTTTGTTCTCCATGACAGGCATGGTGCCCGGTTGGATATAAACTTGTGTGAAGCCACCTAAACTTGCGATATCCAAACCATTTTGGATGGTTTCTTTGTGTTCGTAACCAGGATCACAGAAGTCAGCTTTGAGGTCTATAAAACCTGGTGCCACACAAAGTTCAGCAGAATTCACTTGTAGTGCATCTGTTGCTTTGATTTGTGGTGCCATCTGACTGATGTGGCCATTTTCAATAAGTATATCTAGTACTTGGTTGTTGTACTTTGACTGCGGGTCGTAGATTCGGACCTGATTGAGTTGAATTTTCATTTCCACCATTTTAACAATGCGAGTTCGAGCAATAAAAACAACAAACCAAAAATGAGCAACAAGCGCCAGTAGTAGGCAACTTGGTCAATTTGGAGTGCGGCTAAGCTCTGACCCTCATTGATGCTGTTAAATTTACAATTTTTTATGCCGTTGCGCTCGAATAATTCTTGAAGTGCATCAGAATCTGTAAAGCTTAATATAGATTCGGTTCTGGGATAATTCAAAGCGAGTTGTCCAATTGGTTCAGGTGCAACGAGTTGATATATGCCTGCTTTTAATTTCTCGAGAGCAGCTGGCCCACTGATATTGATTTGCAGCAAACCTTCATTCTTTCTGATTTGAGGTATGAATTCAAATTCGTTGGAGCGCAACTTAGGTGCGATATCGCCTGGAATAGTTGCCCTGATGCCAATTTGAGCGTCTTGGCCAATGATGGCATGAAGCGGATAGCGTTGGGCTGCAAATTCACCACAGCGCAATAAAATGGTCGGGAACAAAGATTGTTGGGCAAGGGTGCCAAACGAAGGATCTAGTGCTGCCGAAAATAAAAAAACTTGTTGCTTAGCCCTGAGTAGGAGTGCCTGCCCCGAGCGGAGTGTAAGTAGCGGAAGGGCTACACTTTGTTGCTGACCTTTGACTTCGTAATGTTTGGCTATTATTGGCGTTTGGAGCCTCTCAATTTTCTTTTCGAAAACACCTTTAAAGAATGGATCTTCGTAGGCAATTTGCTGGAGTTGTAGGCCTGCATTCGTTGTAGGCCCAAGTTGGGGTAGGTTGAGTGCGTTGAGCAGGCTGTTGTAGGCATTGCGGTCAATTTGCGCCCCGGGAATGATCAGGAGTTTCTGGCCATTTTGTACCGCTTCAATTAAGTCTGAGCGCAATCCTGTTGAGATCTCATCTAGCCCATTGAGTACAATTAAGTCTGTGTTGTTGAGTTTTTCTGCGTTTACAGCACCTGGGTCAAGTTGCGTTACCTGATAACGCGGTTCAACGGCAAACGCAGCGGCAACGCGTTTACTGGAGTTGCTGTTTTCGATGAGACAAACACGCGTTGCACTGGCTACTTCGTAGGCAAAATGCCAAGTGTCGTCAAAATGAATTTGAGCGTCAGTGACGCTGATATTTCCTTTTACAGCGCCTTTGTTCTTCTCGGTGAAAGGAAAACTCACCACCTTGCTCTGGTTTTCACCGATTTTTAAGAACATGGTGCGTTTGGTCTTGCTCAGTTCCAAATTTACTTCTAGGTTGTTTTGTTCTTGGGTGCCTGAATGTCTGATGCGCGCAAATAATTCTTGATTGGCATTGTATTGCTGCGTTGGGTTGCCAAACCAAATGCTGTCGATGTAAATGTTGTTGGGTTTTTGCCCAGCCATTTGAAACAAATAATAGGGGTCTTGAAGTCTGTTTTGTTGCGGGCTCAGTTGGGCGTTCTGTTTTTGAAAATCTGAGATAAAAATGCGCTGTACCGAACTTAATTTTTCATGGAGGGCTTCGTGCTGTTCAATTTGTTGGGTTTGCCATTGCACGATGTCATTGAGGCTTCTAGGGAGTGCAAAGGGCTCGAGTTGATCGAGGTAGCGCAGTGCTTCGGCCTTCGTAACAAAAAATTGTTCAGCGCTATTGAGGTGGTTGCTGCAAATCAAGACCCGCGTATTGGGCTCAATTTGAACCAAAACACGTTTGGCCAATTCTCGGCCTTCAGATAGCAAGGAGCCTTCAGTCCCCAGTGCAGTCATCGAGTAAGAATTGTCGAGGTAAATGATCACCGCATTTTTACCACTTTTTTGTGAACTTGCATTCGGGATAAAAGGATTTGCAAACGCGAAAATGAGCGCGCTAATGGCAAGGATTCTAGTGGCAAGAATTAGGTAATGCTTGAGCTTGCGCGTACTTTGCTCTTGTTTTTCAAGAAACTGAATAAAACGCAAGGATGAAAAAAAGAGTGTTTTTCTTTTTCTAAAGTGGAAGAGGTGAATGAGAATAGGAATGAGTACTAAGAAGAGCAGCCATAAGCGTTCGGGGTGTACAAATTCCATATTTCAAAGTTAGTAAAAAAGCAAAACCTAGGTATAAAAAAACTGCCCGACTTGCGGGCAGTTCAAAGATCAAAATATCATATTAGTTCTTTAAAGCATCGAGGCGCTTCTTGTATTCTTGCGCTTTGTCGATGTTCCCTAATTTCATATTTGTTTTGTAGAGGATATCGAGAATAGCTTTGTCATTTTCATTTTGACTGGCATATTTCTCTAGTGGAACCAAAGCTTGCTTGAAAAGGTCCATGGCTTCTTTTTCAAGTTGGGCTGTTTTTGGATCTTTGTAGTCCATTTCTACAGTCTTGTTGCGTTTTTCAACGGCTAAATTGTAGAGGTGAGCGCCAAGCTGATAAAGAGCTTCGTTGTAGTTCGGGTCAATTTCAATTGCTTTTTGGAGTGCGGCAGTTGCTTTGTCATTTTCTTTTTTGTCCATGTAGCTCGTACCTAATACATAATACAGCTGCTTATTGGATGGGTCAATAGCAAGTGCTTTGTTGATGTAAGTTTCAGTAGCTGCTACATCGCCTTTTTGAAGATTGATATTGACAATGCTAATCAGGATGTCAATGTTTTGTGGCATGGCATCTGACATTGAAGTAGCAAAAGCCAAAGCTTCGTCATATTTCTTGGCAGCAAGAAAATCTTCAACAGCATAATTTACTGCTAAAGAAGTATTGACTTCAGCATCTTTGAAAGTTTCACCGAGGTAGCTTTTTACCTCGCTAGCCTTAAGAAAAGCTTTTGCTGCATCTGAATATTTCTTTTCATTGTAGGCAGTGATTCCTAGGTTGAAAAGCATTTCTACACGGATATTGATGAAATTTTCAGCATCGGTTTTGTAAGTTTTCTTTGGATCTTCAAGTACTTTTTTGAAGCTGGCCATAGAAATTTCTTTCCATTCTTTGGTCGTGTTAGCGTCTGTAGGGCCGTTGTTGTTTTCCTTGAGCGCTTTTAAATCATTGGCTTCGTTTAAAGCATAATAAATCTCTGCACGATACAAATGCATTTTGAAATCTTCAGCCGTTTCAGGGTTAACCGCAGCTAGGTCGATGAAATTCTTGGCGTCAGTAACTGTTTTTAAATTGGCATCAACATCTCCGGTTGGGTTGTATTTTCTCATGAGAAGAATGGCGTCGGTGACATTCTTTTTCTGAGCGAAAGTGGTGGTGCTTACTGCAAGCGCCAATCCAATAAAGAGCAATTGTTTTTTCATGATCAGTATTTATTCAGTTTCTGTTGCGTCGTTTTCAATATTCGTGCCAGCATCTGTGGCATCAGTAGGAGTTAATACTTCGCCATTTTCCATAAATTCTTCGTCTTCATCTTCTGAACGTGGCACGCGCGCAATAGCTGCGATTTCAGCGTTAGACTTGAGGTTGATGAGTTTGACACCTTGTGCAGCACGGCCCATTGTTCGGATGGTGTCTACGTGCATGCGGATGGTGACGCCTGATTTGGTAATGATCATGAGGTCGTCTTCGTCAAATACATTTTGAATAGAAAGGAGTTTACCTGTTTTGTCAGTGATGTTGAGTGTTTTCACACCTTTTCCACCGCGGTTGGTGATGCGGTAAACTGGTTCTTGGTCTTCTGGGTCATTGAGGAAGGTACGTTTGCCGTAGCCTTTTTCAGAAACCACTAAAATAGTAGAGAAGATGTCTTCAACGCAGATCATGCCAATGACGCAATCTGTAGTTGAGGTAAGGGTAACCCCACGAACTCCGGAAGCGTTTCGACCCATTGGGCGTACGGTTGCTTCGTTGAAACGAATGGCGCGACCTTCAGAAGTGGCCAATACGATTTCGTTGCTGCCGTTGGTGAGTTTAGCTTCGAGTAATTCGTCGTTCTCACGGATGCCGATGGCATTGATACCATTGCTGCGTGGTCTAGAATATGCTTCTAAAGAAGTTTTCTTGATCACACCTTGTTTGGTGCACATCACGATAAAGTTGTTTTCTACGTAGTCTTTGTCGGTGAGGTCAAGTACTTTGACGTAGGCTTTTACTTTGTCGTCTTGTGGGATATTGATGAGGTTCTGAATAGCACGACCTTTCGATGTTTTGTTGCCTTCAGGAATTTCATAAACACGCATCCAGAAACAACGTCCTTTTTCAGTAAAGATTAAAAGATAGTTGTGGTTGGTAGCTACAAAGAGGTGCTCCAGGAAGTCTTGGTCACGGGTAGCGGATCCTTTTGAGCCCATGCCACCGCGGTTCTGAACTTTGTATTCAGCCAAGTTGGTGCGCTTGATGTAACCTGCGTGTGAAATAGTTACCACTACTTCTTCATCAGCGATGAGGTCTTCCATGCGCATTTCGCTTGCGGAATACTCAATTTGTGAGCGGCGCTCGTCGCCATATTTTGCACGGATGTCAATCAATTCATCTTTGATGATCTGCATGCGACGCTCTTCTTTGTCGAGGATGTCTTTGAGATCTGCGATGAGTTTCATGAGTTCGTCAAATTCTGCGCGCAGTTTGTCTTGCTCGAGGCCAGTAAGTTGGCGCAAACGCATGTCGACGATGGCTCTGGTTTGGATGTCAGAAAGTCCAAAGCGCGTTGCCAAACGATCGCGGGCGTCGTCAGGGCTAGCCGAAGATTTGATAATTTCAATGACTTCGTCAATGTTGTCTGAGGCAATAATGAGACCCTCGAGGATGTGTGCGCGCTCTTCAGCTTTGCGCAAATCAAAACGCGTTCTGCGAATCACTACCTCGTGGCGGAATTCAACGAATTGCTCGATGAGCTCACGTACATTGAGTAAGCGTGGACGTCCGTCAACCAAACAAATGTTGTTCACTGAGAACGACGTTTGTAGTTGGGTGAATTTGTAAAGTTTGTTTAAAACGACATTTGCAATGGCATCGCGCTTGATTTCAAACACAACGCGCATTCCGTTACGGTCAGATTCATCGCGGAGGTCAGAGATGCCTTCGATTTTTTTGTCGTTGACCAACTCGGCGATCTTTTTGATCATTTCTGCCTTGTTGACCTGATAAGGAATTTCAGTAACGATGATTTGCTCGCGGCCGTTTTCTTCTTCGATTTCGGCCTTACCGCGAATCACAACGCGTCCGCGCCCAGTAAGTAGGGCATCGCGAACTCCTTCGTAACCATAAATAATACCACCAGTTGGGAAATCTGGTGCCTTGATGAATTGCAATAATTCTTCAGCGGTGATTTCTTTGTTGTCAATGTAAGCAATGGTGCCGTCAATAACCTCAGTGAGGTTGTGTGGCGCCATGTTGGTAGCCATACCTACTGCAATACCAGCTGCTCCGTTTACTAGGAGGTTAGGGATTTTTGTAGGAAGTACGGTTGGTTCTTCTAAAGAGTCGTCAAAGTTAGGACGGAAGTCTACGGTTTCTTTTTCAAGATCGTCGAGCATTTCTTCGGCAATCTTGCGCAGTCTAGCCTCGGTATAACGCATCGCAGCAGGGCTGTCGCCATCGACTGAACCGAAGTTACCTTGCCCATCTACTAACGGATAGCGCAAAGACCAAGGTTGTGCCATACGCACCATGGTGTCGTAAACAGAGCTGTCACCGTGTGGGTGATACTTACCGAGTACTTCACCGACAATTCTTGCCGATTTCTTGTAAGGTCTGTTAGAATAGACGCCGAGGTCTTGCATACCGTAGAGCACCCTGCGGTGAACTGGTTTGAAGCCATCCCGAACATCTGGGAGTGCACGTGAGACAATGACAGACATCGAATAATCGATGTATGCTGATTTCATTTCGTCTTCAATGTTGATCTGAATGATTTTTTCGCCTTCAGCCATATTATTGCGTTAGTCTATGCGTTAGTTAATTAGATTTCCAAAATTAATAAAATGCAGTCCCTTAACGTTTCCCCTCGCTATTTTTTACTAACAAAATGCAAGTATAAATTGTGGATAAAAGCGAAGGTCGCGAACAGATAAAAGTTATATTTGTAACAACGATTAAACGCCCATGGAAGCTAAATTCTCTCCACGTGTCAAAGACATGATTAGTTACAGCCGCGACGAAGCTGTCCGTCTCTCCAATGAATTTGTCGGAGCTGAGCATTTACTGCTTGGTTTGATCAAACTCAATGAAGGAACAGCTGTTAAAATTCTCAATGAATTCAATGTCGATCTAGCACAGCTGAAGGCCGAGCTAGAAAGAATGCTTGAAAAAACAGCCGTCAATCATTTAGTGAGCACCAATATTCCGCTGCTCAAACAAGCTGAAAACATCATCAAGCAATCGTACCTAGAGGCCAAAGAATTCAAACAAAACATTATTGGCACCGAGCACTTGCTCTTGACTATTTTACGTTATGAAGACAGCGTTGCCTGTCAAGTTTTAAACAAATATGGGGTGCTCTATGACAGCGCCCGTGAAGAATACGAACTTATGCTACAAGACAAACAACCACCACGTGCCGAATTCCCTAATTCTGGCAACGAAGAAGAAGAAAATTTTGGCGCTGCTCAACGCAAAAGCGCTGACCCAAAATCCAAAACACCTGTTTTAGATAACTTTGGTCGTGACCTCACCAAAATGGCTGAACTCGGCCGTCTTGACCCGATTGTCGGTCGCGAAAAAGAAATCGAGCGCGTGAGTCAGATTTTGTCGCGTAGAAAGAAAAACAACCCCATCCTTATCGGTGAACCCGGAGTAGGGAAGTCGGCCATCGCTGAAGGCTTGGCTTTGCGCATCGTTCAGCGCAAGGTATCCAGAATTTTGTTCAACAAACGCATTGTTTCTCTTGACCTCGCTTCATTAGTAGCAGGTACCAAATACCGTGGTCAGTTTGAAGAGCGCATGAAAGCCGTGATGCAAGAAATTGAAAAAAATCCAGACATCATTCTATTCATCGATGAAATCCACACCATTATTGGTGCGGGCGGTGCCAGTGGTTCTCTAGATGCATCCAATATGTTCAAGCCAGCTTTGGCGCGCGGAGAAATGCAAGCCATTGGGGCCACAACCCTTGATGAATACCGCCAATACATTGAAAAAGACGGCGCATTAGAAAGACGTTTTCAAAAAGTCATCATTGAGCCAACCACCATTGATGAAACCGTACAAATTTTGCACAACATCAAAGAGCGCTACGAAGATCACCACAGCGTTCGCTACACCGACGAAGCCATCGCAGCTTGCGTGAAGCTCACCGAGCGCTACATCACAGATCGTCATTTGCCAGACAAGGCCATTGATGCCCTTGACGAAGTGGGTTCGCGGGTGCACATCACCAATATTCATGTGCCCAAAGAAATTACAGATATCGAAGGGC
>JBEBBE010000083.1:0-3207 GCA_041158525.1 Bacteroidota bacterium
CAAAAACCCTAAGACATTTGATACATCTTAGGGTTTTCTATTTCCTACAGCCATATAGGACTTTTCTTTAACGTAAGCGTTTGCGGTCTGGACGGGACTCGAACCCGCGACCCCCTGCGTGACAGGCAGGTATTCTAACCAACTGAACTACCAAACCAATTTCTTTCACTTGCGTGAGCAACAACAGTTGCTTCAGAATTGTGTGATGCTTTCGTTAAAGCGGATACAAAAGTACGTAATTTTTGATATAAACCAAGGTTTAGGAAGAAAAAAATCAAAAAAAAATGTGCTTACCACAATTGTTTGGAGATAAAAACGGTGCCTTTGAAATAGGCAACGAGTTTATGATCTTGATTTTCAATGCGTACTTCGTAGACGCCAGTGGTTTTGCCCCGATGAAGTTCTGTGCAGGTAGCCGTGAGTTGGTCGTGGAGTTGCACTTTGGCGAGGTGGGCAATTTGGGTATCGATGCTGACACATTGATAACCGTAGGTGTTGGCTGCAAAGGCGAGTGCGGAGTCGGCTAAGGAGTAGGTGAGGCCGCCGTGGGCAATGCCAAAGCCGTTGGTGGTCTGGGCGCTAACAGGGCAGATCAGGGTGCAGAAGCCTGGGCCTAATTCTTTGACTTGCATCCCGAGTAATTGGCTGAATGCATCGTTGTCGAGCATGCCTTTGACAATCGCTTCGGGACTTTTCATGGGTATGATTTATAAATCTGAAAAAGCAAAGGTTTCCTTGAGGCGGATTCCTTTTTCGGTGTGCTGTACGGTGCAGCATTCGTGTGCGGAGTCGTGCTCGAGAAACAAAACGTAGTTGTTGTCAGCGGCTTCAATTAAAAAGCGTTCTTTTTCGGTGAGGGTGAGCAGCGGGCGGGTGTCATAGCCCATGACGTATGGCAACGGAATGTGCCCAGTGCTTGGCAGGAGGTCGGCCATGAAAACCAGGGTGCGTCCTTTGTATTGGATTTGCGGCAGCATCATGCTTTCGGTGTGGCCGTCAAAAAAGGAGAGGTCGATGCCGGGAAGGGCATCTTTGGTAAGCAGACCGTTGCGCTCTACGAATTTGAGTTGTCCGCTTTCTTGAATGGGTAAGATGTTTTCAGCTAGGAAAGATGCTTTTTCACGTGGATTGGGTTCAGTGGCCCATTGCCAGTGTTCTTTGGAGCTCCAGTAAGTGGCATTCGGGAAAACAGTTCGGTAGGCTTCTTTTTGGGTATCATAAGCGATTGCGCCGCCACAGTGGTCAAAATGCAGGTGAGTTAAAACTACGTCCGTGATGTCGGAGGCATGAAAACCTAAATTGGCAAGATTACCATGCAAGGTGTCTGTGCCGAAGAGGTGATAATGCGAAAAGAACTTCTCAGATTGCTTATCTCCGATACCGGTATCTACTAGGATCAGACGTTTTCCGTCTTCGATGAGCAAGGAACGCATGGCCCAAGAGCACATGTTGTTTTCGTCTGCGGGGTTGGTTTTTTGCCAAATAGTTTTCGGGACAACGCCAAACATAGCGCCGCCATCTAGTTTAAAAAAACCGGTGTTGAGTACGTGTAATTTCATATCAATTAGTCTGAAGACGACCTTCTGTTTCAGGATTTTTAGTGACCATGGCGCCGATATTTAAGATCACCATTTCGGGCTTGGTGTTGGCAATAACGGTTACGGTTTTGTCTTGACGCCCGAGTTGCCCAACTTTTGGGTGAAACTCTACGGCGATGATATCAGACTTTCCAGGCGCAATGGCTTTTTCTGGTTTTTTTGGCGTGGTACAGCCGCAAGATGCTTTGACATTTTGAATAAACAAGGGCTTTTTGCCGGTGTTGGTCACGACAAAATTGTAAAGGTGCTTGGTGTCTTCCATTACCGTTCCGAAGTCATGCGACAGTTCTTTAAAACTCATGGTGGTCATGTTGGCCGCAGCCTCAGCCGCCAAGCGCTTTTCTTCAGCAGCAACATCTTTTAAACTTTCTTGCAGTTCCTTGGTATTTTCATCGGTAGCCACAATAGATTGCTGCTCAGGCGCCGTTTCTGTTGTCTTGGCATCTTGGCAAGCACTAAGCCCGATCAGTAGGGTAGAGAGCAAAATAAATTGCGTTTTCATAACTTGAGTTTTGGTTGGTTAAAGTTAGTGAAATACACTGTAAATCTTGATGAGATTTTGCATTGTGATAAACATCTTGTTTTGGTCGGGTAAGCTTCTAAAACCAAATTTGAGGTAGAATTGACGTGCAGATTCGTCCTTGGGTTCTACAAAAACTGCGCAGGCACCAATTTGATGCGCTTGCTGCGTGCATCTTTTGAGCGCATCGGAAAGTAATTTTTTTCCGTAACCTTTTCCTTTAAATTGCTGATCAATTGCGAAACGACCAATTAAAATAATGGGGAGTGTTTGGTAATTTGTTTTAAAAGGCATTAAGCGTTGATCAATAATATTTTTTGCATCAATGCTGCTGGCATTTAAAGTGTAAAAGCCTATTATTTCCTCGGATGGATTCTCAAATACAAAGCATACACTCAGCTTTTTTTGTTGATCTTGAAAAGCAAATTGTGCAAGGTATTTATCTAGAATATCGGAACCACATTTGAAGCTTTTTTTAGCATCCTTGTGTTGAGGGCTAAGAACGACTACTTTCGCTTCCATTGAAAGTAGGTTGCGCTTTCTTCAGCTGCTTTTTGCAGATATTCGTTTGGTTGCTGATCTTCAATTAAAGCGGCATAAAATACTTCGGCATCAGAGACGCTTAATTTAATCTGTTCGTGATGTTCAATGATTTCATTGGCTTTATCTTCGGCAACTTTAATAACGAAATCTGAGAGACTGCGATAGCCACCAAGATGTGCGGCTTTCTCAAGAAGTTCTTTTTGAGTTAAACTGAGGCGAGCATCAAAGCGTGCATTTTGTGACATAAGGACAAGATTCATAAATTCAAGGTTAAAAGTACGGAAAATATCCGTACAAATGAAAAAATAGATAATTTTCAAATTTCTGAATTTGGAATTCAAGTCAAATAGAAATCAAAGATTTATTCAATGACTGCTCAGTAATTTCTAGGACAAATTGGATTACCTCACTGCGTTCGGTTTTCCAAGGATGTTTTATTTAAAGTACAAGGAAAAGTCAAGCGTTTGCAACGCTTTTCTTTTTTTATGGCTTAACCCTCGTTGAAGCGAGCTTCACTCGGTTTAGACCATAAAAAAAGTCCTTCCG
>JBEBBE010000084.1:0-7090 GCA_041158525.1 Bacteroidota bacterium
TTCTTCTTACTTGGGCTTGCCATTGGGGTCCACTTACTTGGTATCTTGGTGGTTCCGGCTATTGGTTATATGCTTTATTTCCGCACTAATGAGCAAGTTTCAGTCAAGGGCTTACTCATTACGGGCTTACTTTCTATTCTAACACTCGGCTTTATCCAAGAAGGCGTTATTCCTGGAAGTATTGCGATGGCATCCAACTTTGAAGTGGCCTTCGTAAATAGCATTGGTTTGCCATTTTATAGCGGTACCATCTTCTTTTTTGTATTACTGATTGCTGCTTGTTTGTATGTAGTGCGCTATGCTTATAAAACCAGCAAAACGATGCTTTACAACGCTGCTATGGGCCTTGTCATGCTCTTAATTGGTTATGGTTCTTTTGCCGTGATTGTCATCCGTTCCAATGCCAACACGCCTCTAGACGAAAATGACCCAGAGAACTTGGTTACCCTACACTCTTACCTCAAGCGCGAGCAATATGGCTCTGCACCAATTCTTTTTGGTCCGCACTGGAATTCATTCCGCAACGGCGAAGAGATGACCGAAGAGGGGCCGAAAATTCTTGACCGCTCAGCTTGGAAAGATCTTTCCGCTTACTACATCCGCCGCTTTGTAGTGATTGAAAACGATGTTGAAGTGAAAGCCTTTACCAAAGAAGCAGATGCCGAAGCCTGGATTCGTGCCAACAAAGGTGCTTACAGTATCGAAGAGAAATATTACGAAAGTAATGCAAGTATCCGCGAAGGTGCGGTACCTACTTATGCTCAAACGACTTTCTTCCCGAGAATGTATAACGGCGAAGGCGCTTCTGCAGGTTTGCACAAGCAACTTTATGCAAAATGGTCTGGCTATAACGAAAATGACGGTGCAAGCACTGAAATTGGCCGCGATGGGAAACGCCTCCCTACAATGGGTGAAAACCTCACTTATTTCTTACGTTACCAAGTGAACTGGATGTATATCCGTTACTTCATGTGGAACTTTGCGGGCCGACAGAACGACATCCAAGGGCACGGCGACAACATGCACGGCAACTGGATTTCAGGCATTAGCTTCCTCGACGAAGCGCGTCTTGGTAGCCAAGAGCACACGCCATACTATACTGCTGAAAATACCGCACATAATAAATTCTTCTTCTTGCCGCTAATTTTGGCCCTTATTGGTTTGGTCTTCCATTACCGCCGCATGCCAAAAGACGCGTTTATTGTAACGCTGGCCTTCTTGTTTACAGGTTTAGCCATTGTGGTTTACCTGAATCAAAAGCCATACGAACCACGTGAGCGTGACTACGCTTATTCAGGTTCATTCTATTTCTTTGCACTCTGGATTGGCATTGGTGTTTATGCCATATTTGACCTGCTCAAGAAAGTAGTGCCTACTGCCCAAACTCGTGCGGCTTTCGCGGCTGCGCTTGGCCTTACCGTACCAGTCATTATGGGTGCACAAGGTTGGGATGACCACGATCGTAGTGGTAAAACCACAGCCCGCGATTTAGCATATAACTACCTTGAGTCTTGTGGTAAAAATGGTATTTTATTCACCAACGGAGACAACGACACCTTCCCACTTTGGTACCTCCAAGAAGTGGAAGGAAAGCGCACCGATGTCAGGGTATGTAACCTTTCTTTGATGGGTACCGACTGGTATACCAATCAAATGAAACTCAAGACCTATGAGTCTGATCCGTTGCCAATCAAATTCCGCGAAGACCAGATCCTGATGTATGCGGGCAACACCGATCAGGTTTACTTCATGCCGTTGTTGCAGTTATTCTCTCAGAACCCTTCTGAAGAAGTCATTAAAAAAGTACTAGAATTGCGCTTGGAACACAACCCTGCTGAGGCGCGTCAAGCTGCAGGTTATTTTGACCAACAAGCTAGTCTTTTATTTGCAGATGTTGTGGCAAAAAGCCCAGAAATGGAAGCGCTCAAAATGCAAATTGCCAAAACGGATTCCACAGACATGATCAATGCAACCATTGCGAAGTACCAAAATGTGTTCAAACTTTTTGAAGGCGCACGCAATGGGCAAGTTGAATTTAAAAACAACAGTAGTCAGTCTTTGCAAGAATTGCTCGATCAATATGAACGTATTTGGGCAACCGTAGATTTCGCTGACGCGATGGCTTTCGTACGCGATGATGCCAACATGATCATTGATGAACAAAACAAATTCAGCTTCTTCCCTTCTACGCGTTTTGCCCTCAAAGTAGACCGCGAAAATGCCATCTACTCTGGCGTACTTGATCCGAAAGTGAAAGCAAGCAATATCAGCCAAGAGATTGAATTTGAATTCGATCCTGAAAGAGATCAAGCCCTTACAAGAGAAGAAGTCATGATGATGGATGTCGTGGCCAATAACAATTGGGAGCGCGGTATTTATTTTTCAAGTAACCGTGGGTCATCTTTTGCCATTGCATTACTCAGCGCGGGCTTTATCAAACAGGTAGGAATGGCTTATGCCCTTACACCAGTGAAGCAAGAACCAGCACTCATGGATGTCAATGCCATGGAGAAAAACATGCTGAACACTTACATCTACGGCAACATGAAAGATCCGTCTGTCTTGACAGATTACTATGCGCGCAGACACACCATTCAGTACCGTGCTAACTTCTTATTACTCGCCGAACAACTCTATAGTTTAGGTCGTAAAAAAGAAGCGATTAAAGTACTTGATCGCGCCATGGAACTCATGCCGGAAGAAACAGTCATGGACTACGGAGACATCAACCCAGTTGATATCTTCAATTCCTTAAATGGCAACAAAGCGAACAATCAGATCATGTACCAAGGGCAAACCATTAGGCCACTCAATGCGGGTATTTTGCATGAATATGTGCAGCTATACTATCAAATTGGCGCCAACAAAAAGGCGGCCGACCTCGGTATGAAACTTCTAGAAAACTACAATAGTGTCATTGCTTATTTTGAGCACACAGAAGCCACTAAAGCCGGAGACACTGAAAACGCCGAAGACCTCATTGCAGTTGCAGATGCCTTGTTAAAAATGCGATCTACAATTAAAGCGCAAAAGGTACCGAAAAGTGCATTTACAAGCGCGCTTGAGTCTACTGTTCAGAAGCTATACAAGCAAGTACTGCCAAAAATCTATATTTCTTTAGACCAGGCAGCTGCCGAGAATGGCGAAATGTCTGATAGCTTCGGAAACGCTGGCCCTTACGGAACGATGCTCGGAAACTTACAAAGCTACATGGGTGCACTTGCTGAACACCACGGCCTCATCAAGCCAAAAATAGTAAGCCGCACATCACAAAGTCCACAACCGTCCGAAAACATTGACCTCAATGCGCTCAGTGGCGGGCAAGCGCCTGGTGCAGGCATGATGCAGCAATAAGAAATGCGTTACTTTTTCCAACACCTGATTCATGAGTTTCAGCTACCGCTGAAGAATCCGGTGTTGGTTTTTTCTATCCTACTCTTTATTATTCTCTTATCACCAATTATCCTCCGGAGGCTCAAGATTCCCGGAATTATTGGTCTCATTCTTTCTGGGGTATTAATTGGGCCTCATGGCTTGGGCCTTATTGGCGCCAGAACCATGGAAGCAGAAGGTAGTATCAAATTGTTCTCGACAATTGGGCTACTGTATATTATGTTTATGGCAGGGTTGGAACTTGATCTTCGCCAATTTAGACGTTACTTTAAGAAAAGCCTGGGTTTTGGGATATTTACCTTCATTTTACCACTTGCACTTGGGTATCCACTTTGTCTTTACGTACTTCATTTGCAACCACTGGCCGCACTTTTAACTGCCAGCATGTTTTCAACACATACCTTAGTTGCTTATCCCATCATCAGTAAGTTCGGCCTGACAAAACACCGCGCAGTAGCCATAACAGTGGGTGGAACCATCTTAACTGATACGGCGGTACTCATCATTTTAGCCATTATTTCAAGTGCAAATCAAGGAGAACTAGACTTTGCTTTCTGGCTGAGGCTTTTGACCTCATTAACCATGTTTTCCTTGATCATGTTTTTCATTGTGCCAAGAATTGCTCGCTGGTTTTTCAGCAAGCTCGACAGTGAAAAAACTTCGCAATATATTTTTGTATTGTCCATTGTATTCTTTGCAGCATTCTTGGCTGAAGTTGCGGGTGTTGAACATATTATTGGTGCCTTCGTCGCCGGATTAGTCCTGAACAAGCTGATTCCGCATAACTCAACGCTCATGAATCGCATTGATTTTATTGGGAATTCTTTATTTATTCCTTTCTTTTTGATTTTTGTCGGGATGGTGGTCGATTACAAAGCCTTCTTTCAAGGAACTTGGCCCTTAATTATAGCCGGAGTATTAACGTCATTTGCCATTTTTTCTAAATGGTTGGCTGCCTATGCCACTCAACTTGTTTTCAAATTAACTGGGCTTGAAAGACAATTAGTATTCGGACTCAGTACGGCTCATGCTGCCGCTACATTGGCAATAATTATGGTTGGATATGATGACGGTAAGGGCATTCTCAGCATCAATATTGTCAATGGTACCGTTCTTCTCATTTTATTCACTTGCATGACTTCTTCTTTTGTGACTGAAAGTGCCGGAAAAAGATTACTACAAAAACTATCTGAGAGCAGTGAATTAGAGGATAACGAAATGCGTTTACGCAACAAACACCTCATGGTTTATATGAATGAACTCAAAGGCAATGAACGTTTACTTGACTTTGCTTTACTCATTACCGACCCTCAAGTGATCAATCCAATTTCTGTAGTGAGCGTCTACCCTGACAACGAAAATGCAGAAAGGATGATTCGAAAATCTCGAAAATCTCTAGAAGATATTGTGAAACATTACTCTGGACATGAGGCCAAACTCAATACCATTGCTACCATTGATCATAACTTGTCATCAGGAATATCAAGGGTTTCAAAAGAACTTGTTGCCGATATTGTATTAGTCAATGATAGCCAAGACCTGAATATTATCAAGCGCTTGGTCGGCGATGACCGCGATCACCTACTCACGACCTGTGAAAAAACAGTCTTCTTCTCCAATTTGGCCAAACCAAGTGTTTCGTATGAACGCATCATTCTCGTTGCGCCTTTGCTGTCAGAACTAGAACCCACCTTCTTACTATGGTCAGAACGAGTGTTGCGTTTCGGAAAAGAGCTCAATATTCCCATTCTATTTTTTGGCAGTCAAACCACATTTGAAAGACTTGATAAAGTTTCTGTGGCCAATAAAATGGAGGTTGAATTGCACCTTCAAGAACTGTCACAACTCGATGCGTTTTATCCGAGTTACCAAAAACGCAACTCTGATTTCATTATCATGACCGCGTGTAGACCAGGAACAGTATCTTATGATGTACAAATGGATGCTATTATTCAAGGAGTGGAAATTGCGTTTGAAAACAATGATTATCTCTTGATTTATCCTGGTACGGTTAATGCAGACCCTACATACTCGAATTACGACGATATCAGTACTACACCATTAGCAGTCGGTGTTGAAACCATTCAGAAAATTGGTAGAGAAGTGGGAAGTATTTTCAAAAAAACAAAAAAATAGGCTCCATCGTGAGAAAACCTAGACCCGCTTTTTGGCTGTATTTCTTAGGGGCATATGTTGTCTTGCAATTTGCTTGGTGGGGCTATCACCTCATAGAACTCAGTGCATACATTCCGCAAGAAGACGCCCAATTAGCCAAGCGCATTGGGATGGTTTTTGGTGAAGGCGCCGTTTTCTTATTCATCTTGATTTTTGGTATTTATCGCATCCGCAAAGGCATTGCCAAAGAATTTGAATTACAAAAGCGGCAAAACAATTTCTTACTGACGGTAACCCATGAGCTCAAAACGCCACTTGCAGCGCTCAAACTCTACCTTCAAACACTACAAAAGCACAACCTTACTGAAGAAAAAAAAGAAAGTATTATCGATGGTGCACTTAGTGAAAATGAACGCTTGGTTCAACTCATCGAAAATATTCTCAATACGTCTAGAGCTGAAAATAAAGCCTTTGAGCTCAATAAAGAAAACATCGATCTTTCCTTGTTGAGTGCGCAACTCACTGAACGCTATCAAAAGCGCTTTAAAAGTCTTCAGTTCAAAATGGAAGTACCTGAAGGACTAAACCTTAAGGCAGATCCGAATATGTTGGAAACCATTTTGGTCAACCTTCTTGAAAATGCCATCAAATACGGTGGTGCTGCACAAGAAATTACAATCAAAGCCGTTCCACTAGATCGTTTCATTACCCTAACTATTAGCGATGAAGGCCCAGGTATTGCAGCAAACGAAAGGACACATATTTTTGAGAAGTTCTACAGAATAGGAAATGAAGACACCCGCAAGGCCTCAGGAAGCGGCCTTGGGCTTTATTTAGTCGCAGAATTGGTGCATTTACACCATGGGCAGGTGCGTTGCCAAGAAAATCATCCGAAGGGATGTGTTTTTGAGGTAATTTTGCCTTATGAATAAAAAGTTCGGACTCATCATTCTCGATGGCTGGGGTTTAGGAGACCACGGCCCCTCAGATGCCATTTTTCAGGCCAAGACGCCTTTCATGGATAGCCTCTTGACTAACTACCCAAATGCTACTTTGCGGACTTTTGGAGAAGACGTTGGTTTGCCAGATGGGCAAATGGGAAATTCAGAAGTGGGGCACCTCAATATTGGTGCTGGCCGTATTGTTTATCAAGAGTTAACACGCATAAATAAAAGCATTCGGGATGGCGAGTTTCAACAAAACCCTACTATTCTTGAAGCTTTCAAATATGCTAAAACCAACCATAAAAAAGTCCATTTCATAGGGCTTGTTTCTGAAGGTGGTGTACATAGCAGCCAAGCACACCTGCATGCGCTCTTAGACATGGCGCAAGAATTCGGGCTAGACAACTATTTTGTCCACGCCATTACTGATGGCCGTGATTGCGACCCAAAAAGCGGCTTTAACTGTCTTGAAAAATTAGAACAACACCTTGCTCCTCAAAACGGCAAAATTGCGACCCTCATCGGACGCTATTATGCTATGGACCGCGACAAACGTTGGGAGCGCGTAGCGAAGGCCTATCATTTAATGGTCAATGCGGAGGGTCAAAAAGCTGAAAGTGCTTCCAAAGCATTACAAA
>JBEBBE010000085.1:0-7106 GCA_041158525.1 Bacteroidota bacterium
CGGCGATAGCCGCAACAATTGATTGCCTAATATCTGATGCTTCGTAGTTTTTATTGTAGAAATCTCGGATGACCTTTGCCACAGACTCGCGAAAAGCGCTTTGGTGCGTACCACCCTGAGTAGTGTGCTGACCATTGACAAAAGAATAGTAATCTTCACCGTAGGTGCGTCCGTGTGTAAAAGCTACCTCGATGTCTTCATCTTCTAGGTGAATAATTGGGTACAACGGATCGCCATCCATGTTGTTTTCAAGAAGGTCTTTAAGACCATCTTTGGAATTGTATTTTTCTCCGTTATAATAAATGGAAAGCCCGCGATTGAGATAGCAGTAATTCCACATCATTTTGTCGAGGTACGCTGTTTTAAAGGCATACTTCTTGAAAATACTGTCGTCTGGAATGAATTCAACGTAAGTACCGTTGGTTTCGTCGGTTTTTTCAACTGGCGTTTCTGAAATCAGTTCGCCGCGTTCAAATGTAGCACCTTTCTTTTCGCCTTCGCGAACTGAATAAACCATGAAATAAGAAGAAAGTGCATTGACCGCTTTGGTACCAACACCATTCAAACCGACAGATTTCTTAAATGCTTTTGAGTCGTATTTACCGCCGGTATTCATGCGAGAAACCACCTCAACTACTTTGCCCAACGGAATTCCGCGGCCGTAATCTCGGATAGACACCTTGCCATCTTTGACTTTGATGTCAACGCGCTTGCCATTACCCATCACGAATTCATCGATGCAGTTATCGACAACTTCTTTTACAAGTATATAAATACCATCATCGGCGGCGGCGCCATCACCAAGCTTTCCGATATACATACCGGGACGCAAGCGAATGTGCTCTTTCCAATCAAGGGAGCGTATGTTGTCTTCGGTGTACTGATTTTCAGCCATGTAGCGATTCAAAATTTAGAACAAACAAAAATAACATTCTAAACTGCTTGAGCGACATCCTCAAAAGGGAAATTATAAACCAAATATGTTGATAACAATAGGATTTAGCTATCTTTGCCCTCAAATTGAAACAGAATTATGGCAACTACTGCAGATATCCGCAACGGATTGTGCATCAAGCACAACGATAAACTTTTTCAGATCATTGAATTTCAACACGTTAAACCTGGTAAAGGCCCGGCTTTCGTCAGAACCAAAATGAGACAAATTGAGTCAGGAAAAGTACTAGACCACACCTTTTCAGCTGGTCACAAAATTGAAGTTGTTCGCATTGAAAACAGAGAGTATCAGTACCTTTATCAAGAGGCTGATTCCTACATTTTCATGAACAATGAAACTTTTGAGCAAGTAAACATTCCGCTCAAAATGGTCGAAAAACCTGGTTTTTTACAAGAAGGAATGACTGTAAACATTCTTTTCCATGCTGAAGAAGAAGCGCCACTAGTCATTGAATTACCAATGTACATCATCTCTGAAGTTACTTACACAGAGCCAGGAGTAAAAGGTGATACCGCAACCAACTCTATGAAACCAGCGACTATCGCAACTGGTGCTGAAGTTAAAGTTCCATTGTTCATTGACAACGGAGAAATTATTAAAATTGATACGCGCACAGGCGTTTACGTTGAACGCGTTAAAGGATAAAACATGAAAGAAACCGCCCTAACCCACAAACACATTGCGCTTGGCGCCAAAATGGTGCCTTTTGCCGGATACAACATGCCCGTGCAATATGAAGGCGTAAATGCCGAGCACGAAACAGTACGCAATGGCGTCGGTGTTTTTGATGTATCTCATATGGGTGAGTTTCTTTTGAAAGGCCCTAATGCGCTGGCTCTTATACAAAAGGTATGCAGCAACGATGCGAGTGTATTATTTGATGGCAAAGCCCAATACAGCTGTTTGCCAAATGGCAAAGGTGGCATCGTAGATGACCTCATTATCTACCGCATTTCTGAAGAAGCTTACTTTATTGTAGTGAATGCTTCAAACATTGAAAAAGACTGGAACTGGATTTCACAACACAACGACCTCGGAGTTGAAATGCAAAACCTTTCAGATGACTACTCTTTATTAGCAATTCAGGGGCCTAAGGCTGCTGAGGCCATGCAAAGTCTTACATCTGTAGATTTAACAAACATGACTTACTACACTTTTCAATATGGTACTTTTGCCGGTATTGAAAACGTCATGATCTCTGCAACTGGCTATACTGGCTCAGGAGGCTTTGAAGTATATGTTAAAAATCAAGATGCAGAAAAACTTTGGGACGCTGTTTTTGAAGCTGGCGAAGCTTTTGGCATTAAGCCAATTGGTCTTGCCGCTCGCGACACCTTGCGTCTAGAAATGGGCTTCTGCCTTTACGGTAACGACATCGATGATACCACTTCACCGTTAGAAGCAGGACTTGGCTGGATTACAAAATTCACCAAAGATTTCACTGATGCCGAGTTTTTGAAAAATCAGAAAGAAGCAGGCCTTAGCAGAAAATTAGTTGCTTTTGAAATGATAGACCGCGGTATTCCACGCCACGACTACCCTATCCAAGATGCCAACGGAAATATCATTGGCAAAGTGACCTCAGGTACGATGTCACCAAGCATGAAAATAGGAATTGGCTTAGGATACGTGAGTATAGAAAATGCTGCTTTAGATCAAGAAATCTTTATAGAAATTCGCGAAAAAGGCGTCAAGGCAAAAGTGGTTAAACTTCCTTTTTACAAGGCTTAACCTTACATCCGTCAATCTGTTAACCATTTTTGGTTAATCTCTAATTATTAAAGCACCTCTCGGGTCATCTGCCAAGATAGCCGTAGGTGCTTTTTTCATAACAGCCCTTTGTGTTTTACTAGAACGCATCTCGAACAGAAAAACAGTTTTCCCTAGACTTTTTACTTCGGCAATTTCAGCAGAAGTAATGTTTTTACTGCGCGTCATCAAGCCATAAAGTTCTGGTATTTCCTCTAATTTAGCTTTGCCTTCTGCATACGAACTCGTAGAAAAAACTACCCTAAAATCTTGCGCTAATGCGCCTAACCAACTTTCGTTTGAACTGTCTAAAATAAGTTGTGATCTCAATTCAAACGGGATTTTCAAAATGGCAGATCTAAAAGCGTCTAATTGCACAGAAGAATCGCAAATATTCCAATGCTTTAGGTCTAGAATGAAGGTATGCCCATCTTTTAATTTTGGAAGAATTGAGTCTAGCTTTACCAGTTGTTCTTTATGTATACTTTTATAATGCAACTGAGCAATTTCATAGTCGTGTAAATCTGCTATACAACCGATGCCATTAGTGGTGGCCTCCAATCGATTTTCATGAAAGAGCCAGAGCGTGCTATCCTTACTCATCCTGACGTCCATCTCGACACCATCGATATTTGGAAGGCTCAGGGCCAAGTCAATTGACTCCTCTGAATTGTCGTGATAAATACTATATCCTATATTCATGCCCATTCCGGCGTGTCCAAAAATTTGCACCTCAGGATATGATTCCGACTTGTTGCATGCAAAAAGCACACATAACAACCCTATCCAAATGAGTCGGAATTTGTTGACGCTATTTTGAAAGATCTTAAACATGCTTTCCGTTAACGAGACTAATATTTTTTTTCTTTTGTCAATAAATACGGTTCCAGTTACTCTATTTTTGCTTCACTAAAAAATAACTGATTTGGGCCTGCGGGTTCCAAAATAAATGCGTTGTCTTGATAGGATTAACCACGCCATACATTTGTTCCGTAACAAGACCTAATGAAAATTGCAAATTCAATTTTGCTTTAGGACCAAATGCGTATCCCAAACCAAGATATAAACCGTGATAAGTGTCTAGAAATCCTGCATTTTGAAAATCAAATTGATACCTCAAAATACAATACGGCAACTTTATTGGATCAAGTCTATTTTCAAAGGGTAACGGCGTACTAAAAAACAGAGCCACTTGAGGTGCAATAGCTCCTTGAAGTGTTCTTTCAACACCCATACCGAGTTCAGCTCCTAAATCAAAATTTTGTCGAGACTGAACGTATTTCAGACCGATGACTTGATCATAGCGATGAATCGAAGCAGCCAATCCTAAGTATGAATTTTGACCAAAAAGCAATTGGCTAAAAAGACAAGAGAAGCAAAACAAAAGCGGCATACGCATGTGCAAAAATAAAAAAGGCCCTCCAATCAGAGAGCCCTTTTTAAATATTTAGTTTAAGATTAAACCAATCCTTGGTCAATCATGGCATCAGCCACTTTAACGAATCCAGCGACATTTGCACCTTTTACGTAATCAACATTGCCGTTTGCGTCTTTTCCGTATTTCACACAAGCTTCGTGGATTGAAACCATGATACCGTGTAAACGCTGATCAACTTCTTCAGCTGACCAAGATAAACGCAATGAGTTTTGCGACATTTCAAGACCAGATGTAGCAACACCACCCGCATTGGATGCTTTACCTGGTGAGAAAAGAACATTTGCAGCTTGGAATGCAGCAATAGCTTCCGGAGTAGATGGCATATTTGCACCTTCGGCTACACATTTAACACCATTTGCAATGAGCGCTTTTGCTTCATCGCCGTTGAGTTCGTTTTGAGTAGCACATGGTAACGCGATATCAGCTTTAACTTCCCAAGGTCTTTTTCCGGCAACAAAAGTTGAACCAGGGAATTGTTTAGCGTATTCAGAGATACGACCACGACGGTTATTTTTGAGGTCCATCACCCAAGCTAATTTTTCAGCATTGATTCCAGCCTCATCGTAGATGTATCCTTCAGAATCTGAAAGTGTAACTACTTTGCCACCAAGTTGAGTCGCTTTCTCACAAGCAAATTGTGCTACGTTTCCTGAACCAGAAACTGCTATAATTTTACCGTTGAAAGAATCACCTTTAGTAGCCAACATTTCTTTCGCGAAATATACTGTTCCGTAACCAGTTGCTTCAGGACGAATGAGTGATCCACCCCAGTTGCGACCTTTACCAGTTAAAACACCAGTAAATTCATTACGCAAACGCTTGTATTGACCAAACATGTAGCCAATTTCGCGTCCACCCACACCGATATCTCCGGCAGGAACGTCTGTATCAGCACCAATATGGCGGAAAAGTTCAGTCATGAAAGACTGACAAAACTTCATGACTTCGTTGTCTGACTTTCCTTTCGGATCAAAATCAGAACCACCTTTTCCTCCACCCATAGGCAAAGTAGTGAGGGAGTTTTTAAAGATTTGTTCGAATCCTAGGAATTTCAAAATTGACAAATTCACTGAAGGGTGAAAACGCAAGCCACCTTTGTATGGACCAATTGCACTGTTGAATTCTACTCGGTATCCACGGTTTACTTGGATATTTCCGTTGTCATCTAACCAAGGAACACGGAAAATAATGGTGCGCTCTGGCTCAACGATACGATCTAGAATTTTAGAGGTCTTGTATTTTGGATTAGCCTCAATAAACGGAATAACAGCTTCTGCTACTTCCTGAACAGCTTGTAAAAACTCTGGTTCGTGTCCATTTTTGGCGCGAACACGATCCATGAAAGCTTCGATTTCTGCGTGATACTGATTTGACATAAGAGTTGTTTTTTGTTTGTAAACTTTGGCAAAAGTAACTGAAAAACGCCTCCTGCATTCATCTTTTTTCAACATTTTATTAGTGTCTAAATGACACTTATTAAGTGATCGAATTCATCATTTTTTAACAAATGATAAAAAGTGCACATTTTTAGTTGACAAAAAGCAACGCAAGGACGTATATTTGCGTTTAAGAACCGTTTCGAATCAACTACTACAACAAATGACGTTTTTTAAAAATACCGTTACCTCAAAATACATTGCACTTTTTCTTTTTGTGCAATTATCATTCATGCATTCTTTGCTTGCTCAGGGGCCTGTCACACTCTGTTTAGGTCAAGATACCACTGTATGTCCAGGGCAAACTGTTACAATTAACAACTGTAATACGGGTACCACCCCCGGAGCAGCAGCTGGTTTGTATCTCAACACGCCAACAAACGTCTCATTAACCGACGACTCTTGGTCTGCCGCTGTAAGTATTGGTTTTACTTTTAATTTCTACGGAAATAACTACACACAATGTGTTATTGGTTCAAATGGCCTTGTTTCTTTTAATTTAGCAAACGCAGGAGGTTACTGTCCGTGGGCGCTCACAGGTGTCGGAACGCTTCCAAATGCCGGTTTTGCTGCTGCAAAAAATACCATTATGCTCACCTATCAAGATATCAACCCTTCTTTAGGTGGCCAAATTCAATACCAGACGATAGGCACTGCTCCTAACCGCAAATTTGTGGTACTTTATAAAAACATCATGATGTTTAGCTGTACATCACAGTGTAACTACATGGCCATCATCATGTACGAAACGACCAACGTTTTTGAATTACATATCGGTAACAAACCAATTTGTAATACTTGGAACAGCGGCCTAGCCATTCAAGGTTCGGAAAACAACATGCCGATGCCAACAGCGCACATCACACCAGGACGCAACAACACTGTTTGGGGAGCCAATCAAGATGGCCGACGCTTTACGCCAACCTCACCGACAAATACAGCTGCCTATACAATTACGCAAATCCCCTATTTAATGGTCAATAGCCCAGGAAGTAATTTTGTTTGGGCGAACACTAATGGGCAAACTTTCCCTTACAACAACGGAACACTAAATGTCAATATAATCCCACCTGGCACTACAGGTTACTTCCTCTCAGGAGCTGCCTGCGGAACCAGTATTGGTTCAATAACTACGGATACCACCTGGATTACTCGTGCTACTCCTTCGGTAACCACAACGGTCATCCCCGACGTCTGTTCTCAAGGTATCGGAAGTGCAACGGCTACACCAGGTCTTGGCTCACCAGCACCTTGTACCTATACTTGGAATCCTGGTGCCATTACGGGAAATCCGGCAACGGGCCTTACAGCAGGAACTTACACTGTGGTTCAACACGATGGCAATGGTTGTAATTCCACTGCTACTGCCATCATTACCGACACACCAGCCAACTTCTCCTATACGTCAACACCCGTCTCCTGTCCTGGAGGGTCAGACGGAACAGCCACCGCTAACGTGACGCCCGCAACAGGAGTTATTACCTATCAATGGAGCACAGGTGCCACAACCCAAACAGTTACTGGCCTT
>JBEBBE010000086.1:0-3336 GCA_041158525.1 Bacteroidota bacterium
TAAAGCCAATGCTTTTTAAATCTCGTTTGAATTGGCCCATTGCACAGTAAGTCACTAGCACCCCTCCTACTTTTAGTGCCTTAAAGAGTTTTTCGAAAATGGTTTTATCCCACATTTCCGCTTGTGCCCTCGGACCAAAAGCGTCAAAATATACAAGGTCAATTTGATTTTCTAGCGCGAGTTGTTGTATTTGTTCTTGAATTTTTTCAAGCTGAAAAAAGGAAGTTATACTTGTTTTTTCACCATAGGGCACCTCCATTAAGTTGCAATATGTCTCCTTTTCTGATGCTGAAGTTGCGTAATTAAGTTGCTGCCATATTTCTTGCGGGACAGGATGCGTTTCAAAACCTAAATAATGCAGAGATGCACTGGGTATTTTTCCCATTTCCTGAAACGTCAGAAAAGCATTTAAACCCGTTCCAAAACCTACTTCTAACAATTTAATTTCAGTTGCCTCAGGATGCTTTTCTAAAAGATATTGCAAACCATTTTGGATAAAAACATGCAGTGCCTCTTGCCTACTTCCATGCCTGGAATGATACGTTTCATCTAACTCAGGCAAATAAAGTGTGTTGGAGCCGTCAGCGGTTTGAAGAATTTCTATTTTCATAAAAATTACAATTTCCTGATTAAATACAAACCATCTCTAATTGGCAACAAAACCTTCTCTACACGTTCATCTTGACTGATCTTCAAATTGAGCTCACGCAGCAAAACAGTATCTTTATCTTGATGCTTTTCTTCTAACACTTTACCCGACCATAGCACGTTGTCTATTAAAATGAAACCACCCGGATTCAAGATTTGCAAAGCTTGTTCGTAATAAGTGGGGTATTGCTGCTTGTCTGCATCTATAAAAATCAAGTCAAATGTGGAGCCTAGCTGCAACATGAGTTCAGCGGCATTACCAATGCGGTAGTCTATTTGCTCAGCATAAGTTGAGCTGTCAAAGTAAGCGCGAACTCTTTTTTCAAGTTCTTCATTGATATCTATGGTAATGAGTTTGCCCTTTGGTGTTAATCCTTCAGCCAAACAGAGCGCTGAATAACCAGTGTAGGTGCCAATTTCTAAGATGGCATTGGGCTTCAACAAATGACTGAGCATACTTAATACACGTCCCTGAAAATGACCACTGAGCATACGTGGCTGCAACACTTCTAGGTGTGTTTCGCGGTCTATTTTTGCAAGCAATGCTGAGGTGTCAGAACTGTGGTTACCGATATAATTTTGTAATTCAGAAGAAATGAAGTCCATGAGCGATACTGATTTGCACAAAGATACAAGAAGCTCGCAGCAAATTCCTAACTTTGTGGCTTCAGAAAAAACACATGACCGTTTCAGAAATAAGACAACAATTTTTCGACTTTTTCGAAAGTAAAGGACACCAAATTGTTTCATCCGCCCCAATGGTGGTCAAGAATGACCCTACCCTGATGTTTACCAATGCCGGTATGAACCAGTTCAAAGATTTCTTTTTGGGCTATCAAACACCGCAGCAAAGACGCGTAGCAAACTCTCAAAAATGCTTGCGCGTTTCTGGAAAGCACAACGACTTAGAAGAAGTAGGCGTTGATACCTACCACCACACCATGTTTGAAATGCTTGGTAACTGGTCTTTCGGTGACTACTTTAAAGAAGAAGCCATTAGCTGGGCCTGGGAATTACTTACAAAAGTGTATCAAATTCCGGTGGACCGCCTGTATGTCACTGTTTTTGAAGGCGACCAAAAAGACGGCGTTCCGCAAGATACTGAAAGCATCAACATCTGGAAAAAATGGATTGCTGAGGAGCGCATTATTATGGCCTCCAAAAAAGACAACTTCTGGGAGATGGGTGACACCGGGCCTTGTGGTCCGTGTACTGAAATTCATGTTGACCTCCGCTCTGAAGCAGAACGTCAGCAAACCGCTGGTAAAACGCTGGTCAACCAAGACCATCCGCAGGTCATTGAAATCTGGAACAACGTATTCATGGAATTTAATCGCAAGGCTGATGGCTCGTTAGAACCACTTCCTGCGAAGCACGTTGACACCGGCATGGGTCTAGAACGCCTTGCCATGGCCCTTCAAGGCAAGCAAAGTAACTACGACACCGATCTTTTTCAGGCGCTTATTCAGTCTGTCGTTAAAGTATCAGGTGTTTCATACGGCCAGCACGAAACCACGGATATCGCCTTACGTGTTATCGCGGATCACATCAGAGCCATTGCTTTTTCAATTGCCGATGGTCAACTTCCTGCTAACAATGGTGCAGGCTATGTCATTCGCAGAATTTTGCGCAGAGCTGTTCGTTATGGCTACCAAACTTTGGGCCTCAAAGAACCGTTCTTATGCGAACTATCTTTAGTTCTTGGTGCTCAAATGGGCGCGCCTTATTCCGAATTACTTTCGCAAAAAGAACTGATTTATAAAGTCATTAAGGAAGAAGAATTGAGTTTCTTCAGGACACTTGAGCTCGGTATCAAACGCATCGAAGACCTCATTACACAAGTAAAAGCCAGTGGTCAGCAGCAAATTTCTGGCGCAGCAGCTTTTGAACTTTATGACACCTATGGATTCCCATTAGACCTCACTTCTTTAATTGCCCGTGAAAACGAGCTGTCTATTGACGAAGCGGGCTTTGCCCAAGAACTCGATATCCAAAAAGAAAGATCGCGTGCAGCTACTTCTTTAGAAACCGACGACTGGATGCAAGTGCACCCGGATTGCAATACCACCTTTATTGGCTATGACCAACTGAGCGCGCCCGTACAGATCATCAAGCATCGTAGAGTGAGCCAAAAAGGCAAAGTGTTTTACCAATTAGTTCTCGATCAAACTCCATTCTACGCAGAAGGAGGAGGCCAAATTGGCGATAGCGGTACGCTTAGCACTACCCATGAGCAAGTGCGCATTTTTGATACAAAAAAAGAGAACAACCTCATCGTTCACTTATGTTCAGAATTGCCTAAAGACCTGAGCGCCACTTTCACCGCACAAGTCGATGCAGCGAAGCAAGCAGCTACTGCTAAAAACCACAGTGCAACGCACTTACTGCACCATGCTTTGCGTAGCATCCTCGGGACACACGTTGAGCAAAAAGGCTCTTTAGTCACGGAAAAAGGCCTGCGCTTTGACTTCTCGCACTTTTCAAAAGTCACCGATGAAGAACTCGCACAAATTGAAGCACAGATCAATGCAGCCATTCAAGCCAACATTGCCCTTGAAGAAAACCGCGCCCTAGACATCGAAGCCGCAAAAGCAAAAGGTGCCATGGCCCTTTTTGGTGAAAAGTATGGCGACAAAGTGCGCGTCATTGAATTTGGTGCGTCTGTTGAATTATGTGGCGGTATTCATG
>JBEBBE010000087.1:0-11447 GCA_041158525.1 Bacteroidota bacterium
TGATCATTAAAGAAGGTCAATTTGTATTTAATCGGGGTGTATTTATTTCCCCAGATGGCCAAGTCAATACCTACGACAAAAGAAAATCGTTCGGATTGGGCGGCGAAGATCAGTATTTTACCGCAGGAAAAAATCAGACTATTGTAGCTTTCAAAGATTGGAAAATCAATTTGCAGATATGCTATGATTTGCGATTTCCGGAACTCTGTCGCAATAAACACAATGATGAGCAAGCCGCTTACGATGTGCTCTTATATGTTGCCAATTGGCCCTCAAAAAGGATTTTGCACTGGGACAGCCTTTTAAAAGCTAGGGCCATCGAAAACCAGTGCTATGTATTGGCATGTAATCGTGTGGGTAATGACGCCAATCAGTTGAATTATAATGGCCACAGTCAGGCCATTGATATGCTTGGAAATGAAGTGCTTGCACCCCAAGAACAAGAAGGGCTTTACGTTGTTCATATCAGTGCTGATGCTTTAATTGAAGGCCGTAATAATTTGCCTTTTTTGAAGGACGCTTAGAATTCCTTATATTTATTACCTAAATACGTTAAAAATGAAAAAACTTTTACTCTTTGTAAGTGCGCTTTCTTCCGTTGCTTTTGCACAAAAAGCACCGCGCATGCAAACTTTTCAAGATTTAGTGAACGCCCCAAAAGAGCTTACTAAAGCCCCAATTGATGAAAAAATTCTAGGGGTAACCCTTTGGTCAGATGACTTTTCAACTCCTGCGAACTGGACAATTGATAACTCCGGACAATCCGGCGCTGAATTTGGCTGGAACATCAATAATACCAGCGAAGGTTGGTGGTCTGCTAATGGTATTTCTTCTACTTCAGGTGGAAATAATGCTGAATTGGTAAATGGTGATGCACAAGCGGCTACACAAGCATTGAATGTAACTTATACCATGACAACTGCACAGGCAATTGACATCGCTGCTTTGGGTGGAAACAATCAAGTGTCTATTCAATTTCAACAATACGGAGCGCGTTTCAACGACCTTCAAGAAATCCAAATCTCTACAGATGGGGTTACTTTTACAACTGTAGGAAACAACCTCGATAAAACAGTTCTTTCTGCTGCAGGAGGGTCTGCATATGCGAATCCGGATACAAAAATCATCAACTTAGCTACTTTCTTACCAAGTACGCCAAGTCCAATCTGGATCCGTTTTTCATGGACAACAAACTTTCCTGGTTCAGCAACCAACCCGAACGTATGGATTACTTACGGATGGTACATTGACGATGTAAAAATTGTTACAAATCCAACCAACGATTTATCTGTTACCGGAAATTACTGGGGTGCTGTAGGCTTACCTTACTACCAAATTCCAGATGAGCAAGTTTCTGAAATTGGTTTTTCAGCTGATGTATTTAACGGTGGTGTAAACACGCAAAACAACGTTAAACTCAACATCAATGCTAATAATGGTGCCTGGACAGGATCTTCGGCTCCAGTGAGCATTGCGTCTTTAGATACGGCTACATTAGAACTCGCTACGTTCTACACGCCACCAGCAACTATTGGAAATATTTCTATTACACGTACAATCACAGCAGATTCTACCGATGATATTCCAGCAAACAATGCGCTTTCTAATGTTGATTTCGCTATTACAGACTTTATTTATGCCCGTGACAACGGTACACCTGCAGGCAGCACAACCAATGGCACAGATGGTTTTGAAGTAGGGAACCTTTTTGATATTTTCCAAGATGCTACTTTGAAAGCAGTGAACATTCGTCTACCAGGAGGTGCCAATGGCGCAACAGTAGGAACTGAAGTTTTCGTAAAACTTTACTCTCTTGACCCAACTACTGGTGATTTCGTATTCGAATCAGAATCAATGCCGCTTGCCATTCAAAGCAACAACCTCAACACCAATCTAGTTATGGAATTAGAACCGTATATCGATGTAACAGCTGGTGCTACTTACCTTGTTGTTGCTGGTTCTTATTCTGCAGGTTTACGCGTTTCTAATGCAGGTAAATCAGAGCCACAAACTTCATTCTTCCTAGATATGGCTGACAACACTTGGTATTACACAACCAACACGCCAATGGTTCGCATGAACTTTGATCCAATCTTAAGTGTCGCTGAGCAAAATGAATTGAGCCATGCAGTCATTATGCCTAATCCAACTCAAGGCAATGCAACACTTCGTTTTGATCTTCAAAACGCTTCAGACCTTTCTTATACAGTAACTGATGTTGCTGGTAAAATCATGCAAACGACTAGCTTGAATTCTTTGGCTGCTGGTTCTCATGAACTCAGCATTAATGCTGAAAGCTGGGCTGCCGGAATTTACACTGTTTCTATTGAATCAAACGGAACAACACTTACAAAGAAATTTGTAAAGCGTTAAGCTTTTATTCCAATCTTTGAAAAGCCGGGCAACCGGCTTTTTTTATGACACATGACTTTTGAATACGGATATATCGGCCTGTTTTTAGCGAGTTTTTTGGCGGCAACCATTTTACCAATTGCCTCAGAAATCTTCTTGACCACCATGTTTCATTATGGTTATGAACCCATGGCTTGTCTGCTTGTAGCAACTGCTGGAAATTCAATGGGCGCTTGGCTCAATTACGGAATAGGTTATTTAGGAAACCCGAATTGGTTAAGAAAATTTGGTGCCAAACCCGAGAAAATTGCTAAGTGGCAAGTTCAAATTCAACGCTATGGCAGTTGGATGGCCTTGTTATGTTGGCTCCCTTTTGTCGGAGACGTCATTGGCATTGCACTCGGGCTTTTTAGAACCCCATTGATTCAAACACTTCTCTTTATTACGATCGGAAAATTTTTGCGATACGCTGTAATTACAGCTATTTACTTTTATTAAGAAAATCTTGCTCCTTCAAGAATCGATCAAATGGATCTACGCTTTCTTTTAAATCTTGAAGGGTAGGTTTCAAAATAATATCAGGAATGATAGGCTCAACTACCTTTTCTTTGATATGCAGCGGGGTGAATTTGAGTGTGGAGACAATCACACTAATTTGAGAATGTGTCAGGGTAAGTGCTGCCGGGTTTCCGAATGTGCCGCCCATTCCGCCCATGCAGGTTGTCCCGATAATATCTCCTCGCTTAATATGTTTGAACCACGCGGCAAATAATACAGAGGCCGACATCGAGTTGCCATTCATGATCAGCGAACATTTGCCTTTGTAAGTGTAATTGCGTTGGTTAGTGGGAACGTAATCGTATAAAATCGTGTGCAATGAACCTTTGGGCAGGCGGTAAAAGTCGTATTCTTTGGAGATGAGCCCATTGGGATATACATTTTTAGCCCTGTTTACAAATTGCATCTGCTGCAAAGGGCTTAGCAAGGCAAACCTGTCATAATTACTTCTTTTATAGAGGTAGTTGGTCTGCACCGGGGTGCTATTGACATTGATGTAACTAAATAAGTACTCCTCTGCCCGAAGCAGGCCGCCTAGGTTGTCTCGTAAATCGATGTAAATATTTTCGCAGTTGCGCTTTTCCACTTCAGCAAAAAATTCATCGACCTTCTTTTGAAAAAAAGGCAAGGAAAGTGGCTGAAACGATGCAAGTGTCAATACCCCTCGATTTTTGTCATCAAAATAGTAGCTCACTTCGTCATCCGTTTGCCCAGTCATACTCGATAAAAAGTACTTCCATGTGGCTACATATGCGATGTTTAGGGTTGTGGTGTCCCCTGATGGCTTCACCACTTTAAATTGTGCTTCTTTATCAGATTTTAAGCTCATTTGAAGCAGGTTATAGACCACGCCAATGTAATCTAGTGCCACCTCTTGTTGCGCGGCATTTGCAGCGCCTTCACACATGCTTAATGCATATGCTAACTCATAAAGTGTTTGAATGGGGTACTGATCAACTGCTAGTAATTCATCGGCCGCCTTTAAACTATCAGAATGTCCGCCATAGAGATAAAACTTACCGTCAATTTGTGTTACGAAGAAGGGGAGTACTTTTCTATTGGCATTCACTTGGAACAGAAAGTCTTTAGGATTGAGCCCAGTATGTGAATCTTTTAAAGAATTAAGATACGTATTGACCACCAACATGAAGTCAAACATAGTCAGTGGTTTTTCGCAAGCTAATTTAGCTACCTGATAGGCCTCAATTAGTGCTGTATTTGAGGTGTAGTAGGTGGGGTTGGGATGCGTTTGTAAGATGTGCTTGTGTAGTTGTAGTAAATCTGCTTGCATGGCATCAACGCACAGATAAGTTGAAGCTACCAGTTGTTTCTTGGGCTTAAAAACAGAAACACACTCCTGGCCTTTTGCACCTAGGCTGATTGAAATCAAAAGAAAGACCAAGAATAATTTAAGCATAGCAGCTCTATACGTAATATTTGTAATTTTGTTTGATGATGCGTCAAAAATACACATTCCTGCTCTTAGGATTTTTAATGGTAATGTTTAGTGCCTGCGAACAAGACAACAAAGCTTATTGTTCATGTTTAGAACAAGCCAATAAGGTCAATGAATTGAGTGCAGTCATTTGGTCAGGAGGGGCAACCCAACAAGACACACTCGCACTTAAAAAGGCCTTGGCAACAAAAGATAAACTGTGTCAGAGCATTCAACAGAGCAAGGACAACGCCATTCAGGAATTGAAGGGAACTTGCAAGTAAAACCTGCAGCCACTGTTCTCATAGCGGGTGGTAGTGGTCTAATCGGCCAAAGATTAAAGCAACTTTTAGAAAAAAAGGGCCATACCGTATTGGTGCTCACGCGCCGTCCGAAAGCAAGCCACGAAGTTTTTTGGGATCCAAGTCAAAAGCAAATTGATCTTGAGAAACTTACTACTGTTCAGTGCATCATCAATTTATGTGGCGAGAATATAGGAGCTACACGCTGGACCACTTCGCGCAAAGCCACACTCATCAAATCAAGGGTAGAACCAGCTCAGTTCTTAGCCTCAATTCTAGATAAATTACCAGCATTGAACTATTACATTGGTGCTTCGGGTGTCAATTGTTATGCCGCTGAACAAGGAGTAGTCTATCATGAAAGTGCGCCTTACGGACAAGACTTCTTATCTACGGTAGTTCAGCAATGGGAGAAAGCCCATCAGGAAATATTGAAGCATGTCAGGGGTTCTGTTTTACGCATAGCCATGGTGCTTTCGGCACAAGGCGGTGCATTGGCAGCGATGAAGCGCCCTATAGAATTAGGCTTTGGTTCAGCGCTTGGTTCAGGGCAGCAAATGAGCCCCTGGATTCACATCGATGATCTTTGCGAATTCATGGTATTTGCATTGGAGCAGCAATTAGAAGGAACCTACAACGCACTTGCTGCCAACAATAGTAATCTAGAATTAACTCAGCACATTGCTCAGCTTCTGCGCAAACCACTTTGGGCACCAAAAGTACCTGCTTTTGCATTAAAATTATTGCTTGGCGAGCGCGCTTTTCTTGTATTGACTGATCTCAAAGCCAGCAACCAAAAATTGCTTCAAACAGGTTTTTCCTTTAAATACCCAGATCTTAAACAAGCACTTAAACCCTTGTTAACCAAAAACTAACATTCACAACACACAGCAGCCTTAATTTCACCGCAACTTGTTTTTCAAACAGAAAAAAAAGTATATTCAAACAAAAAAGCGGATGCGAAAAAAGGAAAAAATCTTTGTGCTCGACACTTCTGTCTTGCTACACGACTTCGATGCAATTGTCAATTTTAAAGAGCATTATGTAGCCATTCCTATTACCGTTCTTGAAGAGCTCGATAAATTTAAAATTGGAAACGACACCAAGAATTTTTCAGCCAGAGAAGTCATTCGCTTTATCGACAAACTTTCAGGTAGCGGGTCTTTACAAGAATGGATTACGCTAGGTAAAACACTTGGTAAATTCAAAGTAGTGATGGATGAGCAGCCTTCTGGAATGAATGCTGAGAAGGTTTATGCCATGGGCAAAAATGACCACAAAATCATCAATGCAGCTTTAAATTTGATGGAGGCCGAACCTAAACGAATAGTTGTTTTAGTCACCAAGGACATCAATTTGCGCATCAAGGCCAAGGCACTTGGTGTGGTTGCCGAAGATTATGAAACAGGCAAAGTTAATGCGCAAGAGATTGAAACGGCCGGTAAATATGGCATCGATGGCATTGATTCAGAAGTGATTCGAGAAATATTTACCCGAGGCAGCATTGAAGAAAACGGCTTACTAGGCGCAAAAAAAGCAATCAATGGGTATTACATTTTAAAGAATGGCAAAACCTCATCTTTGGCTTTTTACAACCATCATACCGATTGCATCGAGCGCATCGAAAAAGAATTTGTTTACGGCATCAAGCCTAAAAATGCAGAGCAGGCCTTTGCTTTTCATGCTTTGCTTAATCCAGATGTAAAACTTGTCGCGATGCAAGGAGTAGCGGGTACTGGAAAAACGCTCTTAGCACTTGCCTCTGCGTTGGAACAAAACAAAAAGTTCAATCAGGTTATTTTGGCCAGGCCCTTAGTGCCACTTTCTAACAAAGAAATTGGTTTTTTGCCTGGCGATGCTGATGATAAAATTGGCCCATACATGGAGCCACTTTGGGATAACCTCAAGTTTATCAAGTCCCAGTTTGGCGAAAATGAGAAGAAATACAAGGCCATTTTAGAGATGGAGCAAACCAAACGCATTGTCATTACACCACTGGCATTTATCAGAGGCCGAAGCCTGAGCAACATTATGTTCATCATTGATGAGGCGCAGAACTTAACCCCGCATGAGGTCAAAACCATCATTACAAGGGCAGGAGAGAACACCAAAATTGTATTTACCGGAGATGTGCATCAGATTGATACGCCTTATTTGGATGAAAACAGTAATGGTTTGGCCTATTTAATTGACAGACTTCAAGGGCAACCTTTATTTGCAAACGTGAGGCTCGAAAAAGGGGAGCGTTCGGAACTGGCAAATTTAGCCAATGACTTACTCTAGGTCTTGCGGGTGAATACGCACTAATTCGCCACAATACAAGGACTTCTCTGTCTGGCTTTCTAAGTAAAGTTCAGATTGGTCTACGGCTCGGCCTGGAAAGTACATTTCTGCGAGTTCAGTGAGCAGTTTTGCCTCAATGGATGGAGAGTAGGTGTTTAGGGTGAGGCGGCCACCAGGTTCGAGAATTTCGGCACAAGCTGCAAACAACTGATCGATTTTATCCTCGAGTTTCCATTTTTCTCCTTTGACACCATTGCCCCAAGCGGGTGGGTCCATCAGGATGTAGTCGTATTTTTTGCCGCGTCTGGCTTCTCTTTCGGCAAATTTGAGTGCGTCCTCGAGTACCCAATGGATATTCAGTAAACGACTTTCATCCATATTGAGTTTTGCCCAATTTAAAATGGACTTTGACGAATCTATATGAAAAGTATCTGCACCCTTAAGCCTTGCCATACAGCTTGCTGCACCGGTGTAAGCAAAGAGGTTTAGGAATTTATCTTCTGATTTGACATACTTGTCAATGTGGTTCCAGTTAATTGCTTGTTCTGGGAAGAGTCCAACATGTTTAAAGGTGGAAGTCCCGAGTACGAATTTGAGCCTGCCAAAACTAATCACCCATTCTGTGGGCGCATCGGTTTTGAGCGCTTTCCAACGGCCATTTTTTCCTGGAACTTCTACGAATTCCCAGTGGGCCATAGCTCGCCATTCTGTGAAGGGTTTGCCTGAATGAAAATAAGCCTGGATGTCTGGTCGAATGGTAATGATTTTACCCCAACGTTCTAGTTTTTTGCCGCCACCTGCATCGAGTAATTGGTAGTCGGGCCAAGAAGGCGCAACGGTGCGCTTTTTATCTGACATATTAGCGCATTTTTGGCGTTTTCTTACGTCCACCCATCATTTGGGCCATGCGCATTTGATTTTTTGACGGTGCAGCTTGCAATTGTTGTTGCAACATTTTGATTTGATCGCGGAGCATACCGTTTTTATCGTGTTTTTTGGCTTCAGCTAAAAGTGTTAAGGCTTCCTGACGACGCCCTGTTTGTGCACAAATACCAGCAAGGTGCATGCGTGCTACGGCGTTGTCTTCGTTGGTTCTGAGACCAAGCCCCAAAGCCTTACGCAACAATTGTTCGGCGTTGGCAAAACCCAATTCTTGGGCACCAAGCACTGCTCTGAGGTATAGCACATAAGCGTGCTGCTTGCGCGGCAAAAACTGAGGATGAGTAATTTTGTTGATGTAGGCCTTTGCTTTATCTTGATTGCCCACACGCATTTGGTTGAGTGCTAAAATCATATTTTCATTTCTGAAGAATGAAAGAATGATTAAGGCTGTGATGAAAATAAAGGTGATTCCCCAACCCCAATGGCCTGAAACAAACAGATAAACATTAAAGAAGGTAGCTACAACAGCAAGAATAATACGGATGATAAATGCGCTCATGTTTTAAGATTCAATAGTGGCAATACATTTGAGTTCGATGGCAATAGGCGTAGGTAAAGAAGAAATTTCTACTGTAGTACGACACGGCAGGTTATCTTTGAAATACTCTGCGTAAAGACGGTTGTAAGTATGAAAATCGCGTTTCATGTTGACCAAAAATACGGTTACGTCAATGAGTTGATCCCAAGAAGAGCCAGAAGCTTCAAGGATTGCTCTGACATTGTCGAAGACGCTGCGACACTGTGCTTCGAAGTCAAAGGTGATGAAGTTGCCGTTGTGATCAAGTTTAAGACCAGGCACAGAAGAGTCATTGGCATCTGAGCCTGCTACTCTTGGGCCCACACCCGACAAAAACAAGAGGTTGCCTACACGACGAGCATGCGGGTAAAGACCTACTGGTTTGGGTGCTTTGTCTGTGGATATACGTTCATTTGCTGACATAATGCAGAATTTAGGCAAATATAAGGAAAGGAGGCGGAATTAGCCTGAACTTGGGCTCAGAACCTGAGGTAAAGAACAGATAATTGCTTAATTTCGCTTTACATGCAACCCGAGTCAGGACATATCGAACTTTCTGTAATCATTCCAACCTATAATGAAGAAGGAAATATTGCCCTATTGATACAAAGGCTCGAAGCAACGATGTCAGGCATTGGGTGCACCGCTTATGAGTATATTTTTATCGATGACGGCAGCACAGACCAATCTCTAGAAAATATCAAGCAAGCTCGTCTTGACAACAAGCAGGTCCAATACCTTCAGTTTAGCAAGAATTTCGGACACCAATATGCCCTCAAAGCTGGCCTCGATCACGCCCGAGGAGCTGCGGTTGTAAGTCTTGATGCCGATCTTCAGCATCCGCCAGAACTCATCGCTCAAATGTATGCACTTTGGAAAGACGGTGCCGAGCTTGTTTATACGCGTCGCCAAGACAAATCTAGTGTAGGTTTTTTCAAACGCAAAAGCGCCAAACTTTTTTATTGGTTGGCTAATCGTCTTGCTGAAGTGCCCATTGAAGAAGGCACTGCAGATTTTCGCCTCATGGATCGCAAGGTTGTTAATGCCATTAAGGCCTTCAAAGAATCCGACTTATTTTTGCGCGGTCTTATTCCAACACTTGGTTTCAAGCAAGTTGGCCTCGACTACATTCCGGCGAAACGCCATAGTGGGCAAACGAAATATTCATTTTCTAAAATGTTTCAGTTTGCCATAAATGGAATCACTTCTTCGAGTGCAAAACCACTTTATTTGTCCATCTATTTGGGTTTATTTTTTGCCTGTTTGGCTTTTCTTTACGGGTGTTATGCCGTTTATTTGGCTTTGTTCACTTCTGAAGCCATCACTGGCTGGACTTCCCTCATTGCTTCCGTATTATTTATCGGCGGCATTCAAATGATATTAATTGGTATCGTGGGTATCTATCTTGGCAAGCTCTTTGTACAAAGCAAGCAGCGTCCAACATACATCATTAAAGAAAACAGCATCCATGACTAAAAACTCGCTTCTTCGGTTCATTTTTTCGGGTTTGCTCTCGTGCTTTTCTTTTATGGCCAGCGCTCAAATCCCGATGGAATCATGGAAATACCATGTGTCTAGCGCAAAGGCAATCGACATCGTTTCGGACGGAGAACGCATTTTTACAGCACTAGAAAACGGGCTTTATATTTACAATCCTTATACTGAAGAAGGCGAGCTCAGAACTTCACTCAATGGTCTTTCTGATGTTTTTATAAGTTGTTTATATCACGATGCGGTCCAAGATGCGGTCTACATCGGTTATGCCAACGGAAACATAGACAAATGGCAGTCAGGAAGCATTACAAATATTCCAGCTATTAAATTGGCCAATATTGCCAACTCCAAACGCATCAATCATTTCGAAAGAAATGGTGCTTACGTCTATGCCGCCAATGATTTTTCAATTGTCTTGATTGACGCCGCCAAAGACGAAATCAAAGACACCTATTACCCGACCAATGGTCTAGAGCCCATCATGGACGTAGCCATCAGCGAAGATTCCATTTTTGCGCTAACGCCAAGTCAAATGTTCAAAGGCTTGCGCTCTAACCCCGCTTTACCCGACTACTCTCAATGGGACCGCGACATCCGTTTCCCTTATCAACTCACCAATAAATATGTTGAATTACAGCAAATTGGCCAGCAATTTTGGGTACTTCGCAAAGATGAAACTTATGGTCAAGATTCTGTATTCAGGCTGGTCAATGACCAATTGCAACTCGTGACCAATCAACCGTTTTCCCTTGAAATCAATTCAATTCAAGCAATTGGTAATCAAATGGCCGTGAGTACAGATGGTGGCTTTATGCTCTATAATGCCGATGCTCAGTGGCAAACAGCTTATTCTTCCAATTTACTTGATCGTTGGTTAAACACTACACGCGTCTGTTATTTAAAAGATGCTTTCTGGGGCGCTGATAAAGCTTGGGGCTTACAAGAGCACATTAACGAATATGCTTGCAAAAGGTATCCGATTGAAGGCCTGGCCAATCGATTTGTCTATGCCATGGATTGGCAAAAAGGAGTTTTGGCTGTTAGCTCTGGCAGGTTAGAGGCTGAAATTGCGCCGGCATTTACTAGAAATGGCCTTCATATTTTAGAAGACGGACAGTGGCGCTCTCATAACGCGCCTCAAGTGACTTCTTGGGATGAAAGCAAAATGTGGGATTTCATCAGCATTGCAGTCAACCCGAAAAACCCGAAAGAAGTTGCCAGCAGCACCTATTCTTTTAAACCGCTAACTGTTCTTACTGAATCAGATACCCTCGTTTATGACCAAACTAATTCACCACTAGAACCAGTTTCTATTGGCAATGGTTGGTCTTTGGTGTCTTCGGTTAAATATGACGAACGCGGCAATTTGTGGTGCTTAAATGGTTACACCGATAGGCCATTAAAAGTTTTACAAAAAGATGGCACTTGGCTCAGTTATTTCGCCGGTTCAGGGGCATCAAATAAAATGACTACCAAATTAGAAATCGACTTTCAGGACCATGTCTGGATGGGAACGTACTCTAATGGTTTAGCAGGGTTCAATCACAATGGCACCCTAGATGAC
>JBEBBE010000088.1:0-4227 GCA_041158525.1 Bacteroidota bacterium
GCCTCAAGGATTACAAGGCCCTACTGGCCCACAAGGCCCAATCGGTTTAACGGGGCCAACAGGAGTAACTGGACCACAAGGACCGATTGGATTATCTGGGCCAGCAGGGGCGACAGGAGCATCAGGACCACAGGGACCAATCGGATTAACGGGGCCAACAGGAGCTACAGGACCTCAGGGGCCGATTGGGTTAACTGGGCCTGCAGGCACAAATGGAACTGCTGTTTTGAATGGAACAACTGCCCCTTCTACAAGCACAGGTAACAACGGAGATTTCTTCATCAATACAGCAACAAATACACTTTACGGACCAAAAGTAAATGGTGCTTGGCCCGCAGGAACATCGCTTGTAGGACCACAGGGTCCTCAAGGAATTCAAGGACCCATTGGATTAACGGGTGTAACCGGACCTGCGGGACCTGGGGGAAATATGAATTTAAGTAAGAACATGTATGAAATACAAACTTCGAACGTTCCGCCTTATACTACTTTTCTTTGTTCGAATAACAATAAATTTTATACTTTGGTCCCTATTAGAGAAGGCAGTGCGAACTCAACACAACTGGGGTCAAATCTCACGAATAATACGGGTACTTTTAACGGAACAACAATGTCGGATTTTATTATTTCTTTCAATGTTCTTGATACATTGATAATAAGCTACAACTGGTACAACTCTCTACCAGGTTGGATTTCTCCCAAAATTTATATTGACGACAACGACATAAACAATGGAATTGGTTTTTTGATTGACCAGACTAACACAAATGTTGCAAGTTCATATTCAACCTTTACTGAATATAGACTTTTTCCGGGAAACACCTATCGTATTCAGACTTCTTCTTTTGGAAATAGTACAATTGCCACAACACCAATATCATCATGGGTTTGCTCTAATAGCAGTGTAATAAACATTACCTTTCACAGTAAAGCAACAGGTCAGTCCACTTATTCCCCAAGCAGTATCATGGTTGACGGATCAGGATCATCCAGGCAAATTTTTAATTTCAGAGATCCCAATGCATACAAATGGTTAGTTACTGAATAATCAAATGTAATTTTTTCATCCAGAAATAAATTGGGTTAATTCCTTAACCCTTTTTTACAGTACCTGAAAACATCGCCTGCTCAAAAACCGCCACTTCCCTAGCGCCATGAATCGCTACTTTGCGATCAAAGATGAAATAAGGGACGCCGCGGAGGCCGAGGTCTTGGGCTTCTTGAAGGTCTTGGGTAAAGGATCGGCTGTGTTTCCCGCCCAAAATAGCGAGGTCGAGATGGTCTGATTTAAGCCCAACTTCTTGCGCTAAAGTTTTCAAAACTTCGATGTCGTCTATATTTTGACCTTCTGTAAAGTAGGCCTTGAGCAAGCGCAGTTTCATTTGCACTTGCAAACCTTGCTCGTGGGCTTCGTGCAAAAGCAAATGCGCTTTAATGGTGTTCGCCACAACAATTTTATCCATCTGAAAATCAAGGCCAAATTGCTTTCCTTGAAGGGCGATTTGCTGATTCATTTCAGTAATGCGCTCAAGAGGTATTTGCTTGTGCTTTTGTAAATAGTTGGTGATGGACTCAGAAAGATCCGTCTTTAAACCTGGGTTCAACAAAAAAGTATGCAACTCAATTTGAATAGCCGATTCTAAACCAAGGTTTTGGATGGCCTGATTTAATTTGGCGAGGCCCAAATAACAAAACGGGCAAGCAATATCGGACCAAACTTCTATGCGCATAAATGAAAATTTAATGATGAAACTAAACCTTGAAATAATTTTGAAAATAGGATGCTGAAAGTAGGGGTAAATTTACTTTATTACGCTTGGTTTCGAACAGTTGTTCTAGAATTTGTGTGTCTTCGTTTTGATATTTGGCAATTTCAATTCGGAAAAAGGTAATCATTAAGTCCATGATTGTCTTGTAACCAAACCTAATTTGTTCAATGGGGTTATTGGTAATCAGTGTAATAGCAGCGTTGTAATCGTAGGCTCGAATGGCGCGCGATGCCAAAAATAACTGTTCTATGGAGATCAACGAGATTTGATACCATTGTTCTGCTACTGCTTGCTTGATGAGCGTTTTGTAGGTAAATTCAGTCAGGTAATGGTTCTGGGTTAAGAGACTTTGAATAGCCGGAACATACAGCAATTCAATTTGAAATTGAGGTTCATTTTGCAGACGTTGCTCCATTAACTGCGTGTATTGCTGGGCTTGTTTTTTATTTTTGGATAGGATCATTTTTAAACTGAAAATCCGACCATATAAAATTGGGTGTTGCTGCTCAGATAATTCAGGAATCTTCTTCATGATGGCATTGGTCAATGGTTTTTCATTGAGTATCCAACGAAAACAATTCAAGGCATGAATGAATTCTGACGTTTCTCGATCTAAATTGGTTAGACTCAATAAATAATCGATCCATTCGCCATATTTCGTATTGAACTGCGTATAGTCGACATTAGACTTGAGCACTAAATTTCTAAAATTCTCTTCTCTGAGTAGCGCTTGTTCCAATTCAATATTGGAATGATTTCGAAAGTGCAAGCCGATGATAACGCCAATTTGACTCACGTCGTCAAAGCGCATTTTAGCAAACTGAAAATCGGGTTCTTGAAATAAAAACACGACATCATCCTGACGATTTTGTACAACGAGTTCTTTAGCGGCTAAAGCAAAGCCTATTGCAAAATCGAGGTGCTCTCGTTTGCGTTTTTTCAAATGAATGATGATCTCGGAAATACTTAAAGTACTCAGAGATAAAAACAAACCCTCCCACTTCGGCCAGCTATCAATACTCGGAAACTGACGACAAAAATCAACATAGCTTTCGAAGCTACAATATTTGGCCAGATAATCTAAGGTGCTTTGTCTAGGTTTGGTATATTCCACGAGCCCAAAAAGCCTTCTGATCGTATTGTAAGAAACCAACGTATTGGTTTTCAAATAAATATCTTGAGACAGCGCCTCAGCAAGGCCTCGGGACGTGATTTTTTGCCCGAAAGTCTTTTCAATTTGCGCTTTTAATTCATCAATCATGTGTTAAATGTACCACTTATGGACCAAAGATGTAAATAATTCAAAGCAATTTTGTAACAGTAAAACACAGCATGTCAGAATTAGAACATACACCTGAAAATCAAGGGCAAGAAGAGCAAGAAAAGCCCCAGAGTCCGGCTACCAGACTTTATGGTTTTATCTTTTTGATTTACTTTATTTCCATGATATTGCTCTTTACGAGCTGCTAGATGCTGCTCGTCAAAACATATTTTTTCCTTACAACACCTCTGAACCATAATCCCGGAACCTCGATAGCAACATATTGAGCTCATAGGTTCGGTAAACATAAAGTTCCACCACAATATAATTCGGGTTATCAACTACAATTCGCTGAGACGCATGCAAACGACGTGCTTTGACATAATTAATGGCCCAGTCGGTAAATTTCAGGCGAATGATTTCCGGGACACTGTCTTTAAAGCGCGCAATGCCCAGGCAATGTTTAAAGTAAGCGCGCAAACCGAGTTCATGAGCCAATGCAGCCCAATGAAAGTGCTGTAAATCGCCTTCTTTACCATCTTCTCTTTCAGCTAACGCGGGCACAATGACAAAATCTTCGATCAAATCAAAAGCGAAAACTTTAATTTGATTTTTAGTTGCTTGTTTGATTTCTGACCACTCACAAGCGACCAAATAATAACGCCCTTCATAAAACCGAACTTGCAACGGAGCAACGATTTGAAAACGCGACCGGTAAGTACTAAAAGCAGGTTTGTATAAGAATTGCACCAAGTATTGTTGCGTAATGGCTTGTAGGCAAATGGCAGCCAACTTAATAGATTGGCCCTCATCATTTAACCCAGAAAAACTAAACACCAATTTGTCTTCTAAATTGGTTTGATTGGCTTGTTGTATTGCGGTTGTTGTTGCACCTAAATTCTGAGCGATTTGAACCAACATATTATTCAAAAGTTCATCCGGGATATTGACCGTTAGGCTCGGTTCAACTTGCAATTGGTAGTAATGCTTTCTGGCAACCTGAATGTGTTTGATGCCACTTTTTTGATCAAGGCGCAAGACCTGTAAATCTGCTTCTAAGGAACGTCTCGAAATGGCTTTCAAACCAAGACCCGGCAACTTGCTGTTTAGGTAGTCTTGAATTTGAATAAAAGCAGCACGTTGGAAAGCCTGACTCTTTAAGAAATCGGTAATGAGTTGTAATCTTTGGCTTTGTGC
>JBEBBE010000089.1:0-18910 GCA_041158525.1 Bacteroidota bacterium
GCATAAACATAACCATCTTTTGAGGCGCAAACTTCAAATACAGGGTTTGTTAAATTACTTCCAAGAATGATGCTCGGATACGTGGACCAAAGAATATCACCTGTATTGTTTGTCCGCATAATTACAGGCGTTTGATAGTTTCCTTTTTTAATAAAACCATACAAAATCATGTTGTCGTCATCGAGGATTATCTTTCCTTCAATACGAGTGAGATCCTGTACAGTGGTATCGTGGAACTCATGTGTAAATGTAGGGGTTTGTGCAGCAAGTATGCCCGCAAAACCAAGAAATATGAAAGCTAAAATGTGGCGCATACTTAATTAATTGTAATAGAATCTGAAGCAGTACATGTACCCATATATTGCAGGGTTACCGAATAGGTTCCGGGCGTAGTTACCATTATTTTATTGGTGGTTTGACCCCCCGACCAAATATAATTGCCGTAGGCCAACTGCGGCACCGCTAATTCTTTTTGAGTAGAACATTCTAAGTATTTTTTCTCTTTGATTTCGAGGTCAGTAACATAATAGTAATTGATATCCTTTACCCCATTGGCTGGTAAAATATCGAGTAAGCCATTCGGGAAAATGGCTTCAAATTTGAGCTTGTAAAATGTTTGTTCGTTGAAATCAAAAGTGCCAAAATTGACTACAGCAGAATCACCAGGCAGAATATAAACCGGGTATATACTGCTGTTTTTGAGCGTGTTATTCAGGTACCACTTACCCGTAAAATAAGTAAACGTGTCTAAAGAATTATTTTTTACCCGCACCAATAAATTGTCTTGATCGATACACAAAGTGGAATCTGGGCTAATGATTTTTAATATTTTGATGTCGTTGTTGTTCCCCGTTGGTATCGAAAACTCATCGGCACCAATATCTGGGATCGTGGTGCTTCTTGTTTGCCCATCGATATCTGTGGTCACACTCGTTAAAGGCAAAGCGGTACCATCGTGCGGAAAAGACCAACCCATATGCAAATCATTAGGATTAAGGTAAACTGGCTGACCATATACACTATTTGCTTCAATGGTTGGGTATAACGCTTGAAATTGTGCAATGGTGTTGGCATAAATATTAGAGCCCAACTTTATCACTAAGCCAGAAGTGTTATAATAGGCATTATTGCTATTGTTGTTATTGAGATAAGAGGTGCCTAAATAATTGACGCAAAGCCCGTTTACCGCATCGAAAATATTATTTCGAATGACTTGATTGCTCGATTGACTGATGGTAACACAGGTTAAATTTAAACCTAACGTTTTAAAGGTATTATACAAAATATCGGTGCGAAGGCTATTTATTCTCAAACATCCACCGTCAGTATTTCTGATCATGTTGTTTTTAATCGTTACCCGATTTGCCGAGGTGGTGTACACGTCTGAAACATCAATTGAATAATTAGATGCTGCTGAATTGATTTTATTTTTTTCAATCAAAACCGGAGCCAAACTAGTTACCATGACAATATCTTTGGTGCTACCAACAACCGAAAGTTCATTACCTATTATGCTAAAATTACTCAATTTGGCCAAACTCATACTGCTAGTAGCTGTACCCAAAAATTTATTGTAGTGAATGTAGATATTTGTGTTATGAGTATACCCAGAACTCATAATAAACCAATTCGGCGTATTCTCAAAGCGGTTTTTTTCTATATAAATATTATTTGCACCTACGTTATTAGAAGATGAGCCAAGATTTGATGCAATTTCAACTCTACCGCCAAGTAATATACAATTAGAAATTTTGATGTCGGTGGTGAGATAAGCAATGGTAATTAAACATGGAGACGTATAGGCGCCAAGATTTTCAATGGTTAAATATTTAAATTGAACATGCTTTGCACCTAACAAGTAGAATATCCTTGACTGAGTTGCCGATGTTGTAAAATTGATCGTTACCGCAGTGCTGTCATTGGCTTGCGACTTAAAGAGTATGTTGTTGACGGCGCTTGTTCCAGCAATGGCCCCAATAGTGACCGCCTCATTGTAGGTCCCAGATAAAATATTCATGGTCACCGGACCACTCACGCCATTTGTAGTGAGCGCGCTGGCGGCTGCAGAAATGGTGGGATAATCTCCTCCAGAGCCTATGGTGTAGACTCCAGATAGCGCCTGAGAAAAAGCAGTAAAGGAGGTTATGATTGAAAAGAAGAGTGCGAAAAGTAAATTCTTCATCTAAAGTATCTGATTTAGAATCAAATATACTTTATAAAATAATTTTATCAAAACCTAAAGCTGAACCCAGTCAGCAACCCAACCGACTGATAACGGTTCATGATGACACCGTTGTCAATCAGATTCCCGAAAGTTCGGCGATACACAGGTGCGATACTCACAGTCAAATTGTTTGAAAGTGAATAGATAAATTCTAATTGCAGCTGACTATTCTTAGACCAAGTGGAGGAATTGACCAACTCCACCTGATTGAGCGCAGGCTGAATGTATGAACCAGCCGTTTTGAGCCCGTAGCCTATGGCAAAACCTATTGAAGGTTGGAAAATAACTTTTTTCAATGGAAACTGATAAGCCAAACAAAGCGGAACCTGCACATACTGATAACGGTTTGTTCCATCCACGGAAATCACATCGTATTTATATTGTTCTCCCCATTCTAAATAATTGAGGCCGGTTTGAATTCCGAATCTTCCAAAAAAGAACTGGTAACGCAAATTGAAATCCCAACTCGATGTCTGACGCTCAGAAACGCTGCGCACATTGCGATACAAATGAGGGTCATAGCCAGCCAAGGTGCCGATTGCTCCGGGAACTTCAAAGCTCGAAAAAATACCGCTCACCCCAAATTGCAAGCCTAGACTATGCTTAGGTTGTCCTTGTTTTGGTTGCAAATTATCAAGCAGGATATCTTTGTTCACCTTTAAATTTTTTGGGTCAGAGGAAACTTCGCTCGGGGTTGCATCTAAAATTGTTGTTTCTGCTGGTTTGGTATTTTCAGTAGGTTGCTGATTTTCGCTCGATTTTTCAGCATTTGAGGTCAAACTGGAGTTTGAAGCTGTAAGATCGTTATTGCTTTGAACTTTGCTTAGAACCTGGGTTGAAGATTCATCTCGATTTTTAATAAGAGTTGAAGAAGATAAAGAGGAAAAGGATGAAGATGAAGATGAAGATGAAGATGAAGATGAAGATGAAGATGAAGATGAGGAAGAAGAAATAGCTGAACTTGAAATGAAGGATTGATCTTGAAGAGGAGTTACTGTTGAAGATGTTAATTTAAATGATGAAGTGCTTGATTTAATTGAAGTTTGAGCTGAAGTTTGCTTGAGAGCAGAACTTTTAATAGAGGTTTGATATTGAGAACTTTTTCGATTTGAGGCATTTGAAGCGCTAAAACTTGATTTTTTTGAAGAAGCAATTAAACCCGAAACAATAACGACTGCCCCTAATACCGACCAAACCCACCAAGCGAAAAGAGGCTTGCGGCGCTTTTGCTGCAGTGCATCAAGACGCAGCTCGAGGTCCTCGAGAAAGGCTGCAGAGGGCTGTTCATGCTGAAGTTCATTGAGGCCTTCAAAAAGTTTATCCAACGATTTTTCTTCCTGCTTTTTCATGATAATTAAGAATAAGTTCTTTTAATTTTTTTCGGGCCATTTTGGTGTGCCACTTTGAGGTTTCCTCCGTGACACCGAGCATGGCCGCAATTTCTTTGTGCGCGTAGCCTTCAATTGCAAAAAGATTGAATACCAAACGCGCTGGCTCAGAGAGCTGCATGAGCATGTCTTGGAGTTGTTCATTGGTGAAAACTGCATCTGTTTGGTAATCATCAAAACCGCGATCTTCAACAGCAGCATCAAAGCGATAGAGCTCGTGATAGCGTTTGTTGCGGCGGTATTCATCAATGATTTCATTAGAAATAATCCGTTTGACCCAACTTAAAAAGCGCCCAGTTTCATAGGTGGCTAAAAACTGAATGACTTTAACAAAAGCGTTATTGACAACCGTCATTTGCTCATCTGTGTTGCGGTAATAACGGCGCGCTACACTAATGAGAACCGGATAACACAACTTATACAACTCGAGCTGCGCTTTGCGTTCGCCCTGGATTGCCTGTTGGAGTAATATTTGGTTTGGTTCTTGCATAAAGCCGCATTGCGCAACACCTAAAGGTAACGTAAAAAGCTATTTGAAGGTGTAGTGTAACTTTAGATCCAGTTGCATTGTTTAATAGGCAAAGCAGCTTACTAAAAAGAAATTTATTAAATCCAATATTAACTTGAAACGAATGAAACCAATCTTTAAACTCACGCTTTCGCTTTGTTTATTTCTTCCACAACTTCTTTTTGCACAAGCCTTTAACGAACTCAGCTCCACCTTATATTTGAACAACCCTGCTTATCATCCCGATCATCAAATTCACGGCAAAGGATACCTGAGTTCTGATTTAAAAGTCAACACAGGTGTTTATTTCACCCCGGGTTTTAAAAATGTATTGAGTCAAAATTTCCTGCGCTACCAATTGGGTTTAGGAAAATGGAAGTTGGGCCTTAATGCCTATAACATCAGTTATTTCGGGCAATACAACCTAGATTTAGGCCTAAGTGTGGGGCGAGATATTGCCATTAACCGTGATTTCAATATAAGAGTGGCCGCAGCAGGTTTTCAAAGTGGCGGCTACACGCAAGGCATTGGGCAAATAACAAAAACTTATGCCGCTCAACTCGGTATTCAAGCCAACTATAAAGACTGGAGTTTCTATACTGCAGTTGGGCAAAATGGCCTAAGTGTTGGCGCCACCCAAAGATATGATCTAGACAGCACGCAAAAATTCATCTCGACCGTCTATTTCGAACGCAATTTTGGTTTTCAAAACCTTGGTGCCAATGTTATTTATCAGTACAAGGACTTTTCCATTTTACTTGGCGGCGCTTGGCGCAGTTATGTGCTCGGAGCGGGTTATCAATTTAAAAATGGGCATGCCCTCATGTTGAGTTCCAAATGGAATAGAAACTTACTCAGCAACGGTGAGCAGCTCAACCTACAACTGGGCTATCATTTTGCACTTACCCAGCGCCCGACCATCAAGCAATTCACGGGCACACCTTCCTTTTAAATACTAAAATTCAAAGAATTGCGTTAAGATGCCATGAGATTTTGGCCTAACCTACTACTGATTTTCATCTTAATTAGCTGTCATTTTTTACACACTTTCGGTCAAGCATGGCAAGCTTGCCCGAATTTCCCGGGAATCGCCCGTGACGATGCCGCCGTATTTAGTTTTGGGAATTTACATTTTTGCGGAACCGGACGCGGTCTAGATTTTGGCTGTACCAAAGACTTTTATTGCTATAATTCACAAAACAACACCTGGACAAGCGCCCCCGCGCTTCCTGAATGGCAAGATCGCCAGTATGCCACGAGTTTCAGCTTTCAAGGCCAAGGCTATCTACTTGGTGGCGAAAATTGCTATGGCACTTATCTGAAAACTTTTTGGCAGTTTGACCTCCAAACCTATACTTGGCATGCCCTACCCGACTTTCCGGGCAGTGGCCGTGCAGGCGCTCAACATTTTCTCCTTGATTCAACTTTGTATTGGATAGGCGGCAGAAATCAAACGGGTATCCTTAATGAAGTTTGGCGCTTTCATTTTGGAAATCAACAATGGGAGCAGCTCAATAACCTTCCTTTTGAGGGCATTTGGCGGGGCATCGGTTTTGCAAATAATGCAAGTGGATTTATAGCTTGCGGGCGTACGAATGATCAGAATCAGACTGGTTGGAATTCGGAAACTTGGCAATACAATGCAGCAAATGATCAATGGACTGCTATCACCTCCCAGATAAACCTAGGAACCAGAATGTATGTGGGTACTGCCCAAAATGACTCGCTCTTATTTGTATTTGGAGGTGTCAACGCCAATGACGAGGTCTTGAACAGCCTAGAGAAAATCAACCTGAATAACTTCCAAATAGAAACGCTCTTGCCATTCTCATCTACATCAAGAAAGGGCTGCGTTGCTTTTTGCGGCAATGATTATTTCTTTTTAAGCACGGGTATTTCTGGCAATGACAGACTCAACGAAACCTGGAAAATTGCCTACAGCCCAGAAGCTGAAATCAAAGATGAAGCGTATTTTGAAGTTCAAACAAGCATGCAAGATGCCTCACTCCTGATTCAGATACCGGCAGCCTGGATTGGCGAAGAACTGCAACTCATGGATTTACAAGGTCGCATAATCCATGCATTCACCTTAACGGCAGTCAAACAGCAACTTTCTATCGCGAACCTGCCCTCCGGCACCTATTTAGTTGGTGTTCACGGCTTCACGAAAAAATGCCTGCGTTGATCAAGGAATTTTTACCGTTATGGAAGCTCCTTTATAGAGGTAAGATAATTCTCCGTTCACTATGCTGAATTCTGCACCATACCATACGCTTTTGGTCTGGTAGACCTGTTTAGCTTCACCGGTATCTATATTTACTTTAAAGAATACAAAATGAAAGTTGGTTGGAGCCACCATGTAGAGTTCGTTTCTTTCGGGGTCGAGCAAAGGCTCAAGTCTTTTTAAACTTTTCAATCCATTGTTCCGATACGTAATTTCTGAAGAACCAAACACACTCCCATACATAGAAAGTTTGGTGAGACGCTGTCCTTGAGCGCTTAAAACCATTAAAGTATCTGCTCTATGAAAAAGCAGCGGATTAAATGCTTGAGGAAGCCGGTCAGCATAAAATATGCTTTTTCGGTATTTGTTGTTTTGGTTAAATAAAATTGGTGTTAATCTATTAGAATGATAAATGGTTACCGCATTACCTCCAAAATTCGGTGTAAATGCTTGATTAGAAGACCTCGCCACATTAAAGGTGCTACTTGAGGTATATCGGTGATCTATTCTCCACGGCACTTCAGGTCCATTTACCTTGATTTGCACAGAAAGCGGATCTTGAATCCAGTCCGTCACCTCATAAAATGTAACATGAATAAATTGATCTTCAGGAAAAAAAGCAGGGCGATACCAACACTCGGTGGTGAAGTCTGTAGGATACGCGGCCATTTCTTCTGAGCCATACATTAAGTTCATGATCATTAACGTCTTTGAATCTATAAGAGCACTTAAGGAATGTCCATTATCTTGAAGCGACCAACTGACTGGTGTTAAATGAAGTGCAGCAAAAGCCGATGTTAAGTCTGCCTGTTTTCCTGCTAATTGAACATGGCGTTGATTTTGAAGTAACCCAAGCTGTTTCTTAGGTAAAAGCGCTAAAAAGGAATTCTCAGCTAAAAACTCATTCGAAATGTCCTGTTCAGTTACGTAATTTTCAATAGGCCGATCTAGACTTTTAAATACGGCAACTTTCATTGGTTTTGTTTCGATCTCTTTTTTAGGAATTAAGTTTTCGATTACTGGGCTTTTGGATTTAAGTTGTTTTTGGAAAACACCTTTTATTGACATGTAGAGCGCGGCTGCTAGCATGAGTGCGGCAAGCCAAAAACCATATTTCTTAAGTTGCTGCAACTTGCGCGCACGTTTATATTTGCGCTCAAAAAGTGGCCATGTTGCCGAGGCTAAAGTCTGATATTGCTTTGAATCAATCATGGCTTAACTGTTTTTTAAGGACTTGTTTAGCTGTTTTTAAATGCCAACGAACTGTAGCAATATTCATTTTTAAATGAAGCGCGATTTCACGTGGTTTCATTTGTTCAAAAACATAAAATCCAAATACAAATCGGGTCGCAGGCGGAAGGTCCTTTAATACTTGTTCGACATATTTTTGCTCAATTTCTTTATCTAGATCAAATTCGAAGTCAGCATCTTCTGAAGTTTGCCCGGATTGCTGAAATGAAAATAACTTCCAACGCTGATTTTTGCGATATAAATCGATGAGCTCATTTCTCAGTATCACTGATAACCAAGCCTCCATTGAAGTGCCTGGTGTAAATTGATCTAAGTGTTCTAGGGCTTTGAGTTGGGCATTATGAACGGCTGTTAGTTGCTCACTTTGCTCATTAAAAAACCGACTTGCCTGACGCATGAGCAACTCAAAATAAGCAAGATACCAGCTTTTAATAGCCTTCGGATCTTGTCGCTGGAGTTGAAAAATATAAGTTTCGTCGTTGTACATGAACAGTCTTCTATGCACTAACGCTTACCAACAATAAAATTGGGTGGAAAATCAATCGTTTTTAACTGCGCTAGCATCAAAACGAACCATGAGCAAGACTGCAAACAGCATGCTGGCAAATACCAAATGTGCAGTTTGGACAAGACCCGGCATGTCTGCGTAGGCCAAGGCGACGCCCGTAATGAGTTCGGCAGCGAGTAGGTAAAAAGCAGTGTTGATGCGTGCATAATGCCACTTCTTGCGATTTTGCCAGAACAAATAAGTCAGTAAAATAAGGACCAGCCAACTAAAACTTCTGTGTATAAAAAATGGAAGGCCCAGTTGGTCTATCCATTGGGCTCGGGTGTAGCCTTGTTTGACCAAAGCGTCTATAGCCTCACGCACCTGAGTTCCGAGAAACATTTGATAGAAGGTGATGGCTAAAATGAGCCAAGTAAGCCACATAAAAGATTTTTCTTGTGGAAGCTGAACACTGGTTTTCTTTTGTAAAATATGAACGAAATACAGTTGCAAACCAATGATGACAAGTGCTAAAAAGAGGTGCACAGTGATCGTCCAAGGTACGAGGTTAGTAGCCACCACAATTGAACCAAACCAAGCCTCTATGGCCATTAAAACCAGATTGATCCCGGTAAGCAGCAACCAAGAGCGCTTGCGATAGAACACTAATAACCAGAAGAAACTCAAGAGCATGGTGTTTCCGGCCAAGAAGCCAGCTAAGCGATTGATGTATTCTATCCAGGTTTTTTTGGGGTTAAATGCTTCTTCTTTATAGACTTCAGGGTCGTTTAAGATTTTTTTAGCGGTTGCGTCCATTCCAATGCGGTCAAGGAATTTGCAAAACTTCTGGACTTTTTTTTGTCGCTTGAGCAAATAAGCCTTTTGGTAATTGGCAGGAAGTTCTGTGAGTGCTGTTGGTGGCACCCATTGTCCGAAGCATTTAGGCCAATCTGGGCAGCCCATTCCACTACCAGACATCCGAACAAAACTACCGGCAAAAACAACTAAAAAAATGAGTACAAGAACTACCCACTGAAAACGAATGAATACATTAGAAACTTTCATGCTTCAAATTTACGATAAAAGCCAAACTCATTTTTCTATTTTTTACGCTTATTGTATCTTTGTGCTTTAGATACAATATGGAATTTAACGCCTTAACCGCGATCTCCCCGATAGATGGTCGCTACCAATCCAAAACCACTGCCCTTCAAGCTTATTTTTCAGAGTTCGGCCTCATTCGCTACCGCGTCTTAGTTGAGGTAGAATACCTGATCGCTTTGGCTGAAAGCGGCATCGCTAATCTCAAAGATTTTCCGAAGGAAAAATACGCAGCTTTACGTGCTCTCTACACCGACTTTTCGCAGCAAGATGCCAACTGGATCAAGCAGACAGAGCAAACAACTAACCACGATGTCAAGGCTGTAGAATACTTCCTTAAGGAAAAAATGCAGGCGCTAGGCCTCGATGCTTACCTCGAGTTTATTCATTTTGGCCTGACCTCCCAAGACATCAACAATACGGCTATTCCGCTTTCTATGAAAGAAGGGCTACAAAACGTTTATTTCCCGCAACTAGAAGAAATCATTTCCAGACTCCGCAGCTTCGCCTCTGAATGGAAAGACATTCCGATGCTGGCACGCACACATGGTCAGCCTGCATCGCCTACCCGCTTAGGTAAAGAAATTCAAGTATTCGCAGAGCGCCTCGACAAACAACTCAGCACCCTTAAAGCCATCAAGCTACCGGCTAAATTTGGCGGTGCAACCGGAAACTTCAATGCACACCATGTTGCTTACCCTAACACTAATTGGGTAGTATTTGGCAATCATTTTGTCAATGAGGTCTTAGGCCTAGAGCGTTCGCAAACCACTACGCAAATCGAGCACTACGACCAACTAGCAGCTCTATTTGACTGTATGAAGCGCATCAACAATATCATCCTTGACCTCGATCGCGACATGTGGACCTACATCTCAATGGACTACTTCAAGCAAAAAATCAAGGCAGGTGAAATTGGCTCTTCAGCCATGCCGCACAAAGTCAATCCGATTGATTTTGAAAACTCTGAAGGAAATGTTGGTTTGGCCAATGCGCTTTACGAGCATCTGGCAGCGAAGCTACCCGTTTCAAGACTCCAACGCGACCTCACAGACTCTACCGTACTTCGTGTAGTTGGGGTGCCTATTGCACACAGTATTATTGCGTTTGGCGCTACACTTAAAGGCCTAGATAAGCTCTTACTCAACGAAAATCAATTGGCTCAAGATCTCGAGGCCAACTGGGCGGTTGTTGCCGAGGCCATTCAAACGATTTTGCGCCGCGAAGGATTTGAAAAGCCATACGAAGCACTCAAGGGTCTCACCCGCAAAAACGAGCGCGTAACCAAAGAGAGCGTACACGCTTTCATCGAAGAATTGCCCATTTCAACTGAATTAAAAGCAGAACTCAAACGCATTAGTCCTGAGAACTACCTGGGCATTCAAATGGTCAACTAAACGATGCGCTACCTGAGGCTATTTTTTTTCTTAAGCACATGCAGCTTGCTTTTTGCGCAAGTTCCAGATTGGAAATGGGGAGAATTTAGCCGCTCAAAAGGTCAGCTCATTCAGTTAATGGCAGGTGAAGGTCAAGACTTCAAAACCATTCATGCCACAAATTCGTTTAGCGGCGGCCAATACTTACTCACCAAGTACGACGCCCTCGAACCTATTGCCGAACTAAAGGTAAAACCTGTCACGCCAGCTGGCTTTGGCTATTACCAACAAAGCATGCTCATTGGCAACGAGACTTTCGTTTTCATCGGAGACCGCGCCGGCAAAGAGCTGAAACTTTTTGTTAAAAAGCTAGATGCCGAATTCAATGAACTAGAAATCACCGAATTACTCAGTTACATTGACCCTAGCCCAAATCCGTTGCCTAATTTTTCGGTTATTCAGGCGCCAGATCGTTCTTGTTTTGCCATTTTTTATAACATTCCTGGCCGACGCAGTGGCTCAGATTCCTATGGTTTTCAAGTCTATGACGCCCAATTTAAATTACTGAGCTCCGGAGAATACAACTTACCTTTTGATGCCAACCTCAGTTCTATTGAAGATTACTTCTTGACCAATGAAGGCGAACTCTTTGTGGGCGTAATTGAATTAGGCATCAATGAGAATCAGGCCATTAAAACGCGTAAGACCTTTAAAAATCTGCATGTTTATCAACTTTCAGCAGCACAAATCAAAGATTACACCTTTGAGCTCGAAGGTAAACGCATCACGAATTTTATCATGAATTCTGAGGGGCAAAACAGCCTCACCCTTTTCGGGATTTACAGTAATTCAGAATGGATGGATCTCCAAGATGGCTATTTCAATGTACAAATTGATCTTCAAAAAGACACTGCACTTGCCGTGGGTTTTATTCCGTTTAGTAAAGAAATCATGTTGTCAGAGCATACTGCTGCTGAACAGCTGCGCATTGAAAGAAGGATGGAACGACGCTCAGAATCTCCTCAACTCTCCCGGTATGAAGTTCGAGATATTTTCACGCTTGCGAACGGAAGTTATGTGGGTTCAGTAGAAAAATACGATGTCTACACGAGTGTCAGCTACAACAATCAAACTGGTCAACGCACCACCTATACCTATTATTATTACAACGACATCGTTGCTTTTTGTATTGATTCTAGCGGGCATCTTCTTTGGGAACAACGCATTCCTAAAAGACAATTTAGCATCAATGATTACGGGCCCTACAGCTCTTATGCCAGTTTTTTAGGCGACAGCAGCATTTGTTTTATTTTCAATGATACCGAAAGCAACTACGACGCCTACGGGCAATTCTTGCCTACAGACCAAGAGGTACAAACCTTTAGCCTGAGCAAAAACCGCAATGTGGGCGCCTTTGTACAAATCAATCTTCAAACAGGCTTAATGACGCGTCAGGTAGGACACCAACGCAAAGATGAAAACACGCTTCTTGTACCAAAAGCGTTTGCTTATGACCGGAAAAATAAAGGACTTTATACCTACGGAATTTTTGGTCCTCAAGAAAAATTCGGTTATTTACAATTCAAATGATGAAACACTGGCCTTTTTTCTTACTTCTGTTAATCGTTTGGGCTTGCAACAATGCACCCGAAACGCCTGTAGCCAATACTGAAAAACTCAGCCTCCTGCCGCACGACGACCACAGTTATGCGAACCTCAAGCAAATCCACACCAAGCACCTCCACCTTGAACTCGAAGTAGATTTCAAAGCGCAAACTATTTATGGAATTGCCCGACATCAAATGCAAAACAACGGAGCAGACACCGCCATTTTTGACCTGAAAGGACTCCTCATTCAGAAAGTCACGCTAGGCCAGAAAGGTCATGAAAAAGAAACCGACTTTACTATTGGCCCCATGGACAAGGACAGCATTATTGGTCAGGCACTCTTGGTCAATGTCGATTCCAAAACGACCGATGTCAATATTTATTACCAAACCACTACTGCATCTGCTGCACTCGATTGGCTAGACACCACTTTAACCAGTTCGAAAACCAAGCCCTTCCTGTACACACAAGGTCAAGCCATCCTGACGCGCACCTGGATTCCGCTACAAGATTCTCCTTCTAACCGCCTGACCTACAGCGCTGACGTAAAAGTCCCGACCGATCTATTGGCCCTCATGAGTGCACGCAACCCCACTCAATTGTCTGCCTCTGGCAATTATCATTTTGAAATGCCTTATGCCATCCCGAGCTACCTCATCGCTCTGGCAGTCGGAGACATCGGTTTCAAGGACCTCGGAACAGGCTGTGGTGTTTACGCAGAAAAAGAACTTCTTAAAAGCTGCGCTAAAGAATTTGAAGATCTCCCACAAATGATGTCTGTAGCCAATGAACTTTACGGCAAGTACAGATGGGAACGCTATGATGTGTTGGTCTTGCCCTACTCGTTTCCCTTCGGCGGCATGGAAAACCCAATGCTCACATTTGCCAATCCTACATTACTTACCGGAGACAAAAGTTTAGTATCAGTCTTGGCACATGAATTGGCACATTCTTGGTCTGGAAATTTGGTAACGAACCACTCGTGGTCTGATCTTTGGCTCAACGAAGGCACCACTGTATATTTTGAGCAGCGCATCATGGAAGCGCTTTCTGGTAAAGAAGTGGCAGATATCATGGCGCTCATAGAATTTGACGAACTGCAAGACGCACTTAAAGAAATTGCAGCAAGCAAGAATCCTGAAGATAGCAAACTACACCTAGAACTTGCAGGCCGAGACCCAGACCTTGCGCTCTCAGATGTAGCCTACGTCAAAGGCGCTTTCTTTTTCAAAACGCTCGAGCAAAAAGTTGGCCGAGCAGCGCTTGATCAGTTCCTGAAGGGTTATTTTGCCCATTTTGCCTTTCAAACCATTGATGCTGAAACATTTATTACTTACCTAGATGCAAACTTACTGAAACCACAAAACATCAGTTTCAATTACAAGCAATGGATTTATGAAAAAGGTTTGCCACAAAATTGCCTTGCATTAAAAGCACCCAGACTTGAGCAAATGAAAGGCTTTGCCAAGCAGTTCAACGCTGGTGGCAATCCATTTAAACCAACTTACCGCTACAAATGGATCCGCAAAAATGGCAAGCGCAAAAAACAAAAAATTGACCTCACTATTCGTTACCAAGATCGTATTATTCAAGAATGGCAGATTTTCATTCGAAATCTGAATACAAACACCTCCGTTGCTCGCATGAGACAACTCGATCAAGCTTTGCATTTTAGTGCTTCACAAAACAGCGAAGTATTGAAAGAATGGTTTGTATTGGCGGCGCAAACCTCTTATGCATTAGAGATTCAAAAACCACTCACCGATTTCTTGGTCAAGGTGGGTCGTAGAAAATACCTGATGCCTATTTATGAGGCACTGCAGCAAAATCCTAAAACAAAGGAATTAGCTCAGCAGATTTTTGAGAAAGCCAAAGAAAACTATCATAGTGTTTCTAGAAGCTCTGTGGCTGCTATCTTAAAATAGACGAGATCAAGAAAAAATCTCAGCGCTGAACAGATTTATTCAATCTAATTACCGTACTCGGACAAGAATTTAATGCGCAACAGGCGAATTTCTTCTTCGGTATAAGCTCCATCAAATTCATGATAGGCCGTCACTAAATCATCCGATTCAGCTTCTAAAAAGTAATCAATGAGTTCTTCCTGATTATCGGAATCTAGGACTTCATTGAGGTAATAATCGATATTGAGCTTGGTGCCAGAATTGACAACGGTTTCCAATTCTTCAAGTAGATCGTTGAAGGACTTTCCTTGTGCTTTGGCGATGTCTTCTAAAGGTAATTTGCGGTCAATGTTTTGAATGAGCTGCACCTTAGCACCTGATTTATTGATCAAGGATTTCACAACAAAATCAAGGGGCCTTTCTATTTGCTGTGCCTCGACATGAGCTGCAATCAGTTCGATGAATTCTTGGCCATAGCGCTGGGCCTTTCCGACACCAACACCTTGAATATTGGTGAGTTCTTGAATGGTAATGGGGTACTGCACGCACATGTCTCGGAGAGAAGGCTCTTGGAAAACCACAAAAGGCGGTACTCCGGCATGCTTTGCGACAGATTTTCTGAGGTCGAGGAGCTGACCGTAAAGCAACTCATCGAGGGCTGCCCCTTTTTGATTGACGGCAATGATGCTGTCGTCGTCATCGGTGTTCGAGAAATCGTGCTGTTTGAAGATTTGGAAGGGTACGGGCTGTAACCTATAGGCCTGACCCTTTTCAGAGAGCTTGAGCGTCCCGAAGGTTTCGACATCTTTGTAAAGGAAACCGCCTACAACCGCTTGGCGGATAACGGCATTCCAAAAATGTTCGTCGTGATCTTTACCAGCACCAAACAATTTGAGTTGATCGTGCTTATAGGCTTTGATATCGGCATTGACATGCCCCGATAAAAAGGCGCAATAATGTTTGGCTTTTTGTGTTTCGTCTAGTGCTGCAACTGCATCTAATAACAATTTGAGGAAAGTCTCGCCTTGCATTTTTTCTTGAGGATGTCGACAGTTGTCACATTGCTCGTTGCATTTTTGCTCGTTGAACTCTTCACCAAAATAGTGTAAAATAAATTTGCGACGACAAACAGAGGTTTCGGCGTAAGAGACAATTTCATGTAGTAACTGTCGGCCAATTTCTTGCTCTGTGATGGCCTTGCCCTGCAAAAATTTGTCGAGCTTTTCGATGTCTTTGTAGCTGTAAAATGCCACGCATTCGCCAACACCACCATCGCGACCTGCCCTACCTGTTTCTTGGTAATAACTTTCTATAGATTTGGGAATATCGTGGTGAATGACATAACGCACATCTGGTTTATCAATGCCCATTCCAAAAGCAATAGTAGCTACGACTACGTCAACTTCTTCCATTAGGAAGGCGTCTTGGTGCTTGGCTCTAGTTGTGGCATCAAGGCCGGCATGATATGGAATGGCTGAAATGCCATTGACTTGTAAAAGTTCGGCAATTTCTTCTACTTTCTTACGACTCAGGCAATAGATGATCCCGCTTTGCCCCTCGCGTTGTTTGATGTAGCGAATAATTTGCTTTTCAACCTCGCGCTTGGGTCTGATTTCATAATACAGGTTATCGCGATTAAAAGAAGACTTAAAGACGTCCGCATCGAGCATGTTTAAGTTCTTTTGGATATCGTACTGAACCTTAGGCGTTGCTGTTGCCGTTAGGGCGATGATCGGAACATGCGATATTTTTTCAAAAATCTCTCTTAAACGACGGTATTCTGGTCTGAAGTCATGACCCCATTCAGAAATACAATGCGCTTCGTCAATGGCGAAAAATGAAATAGGAACCGCTGCCAAGAAATCAATGTTTTCTTGCTTGGTGAGAGATTCAGGCGCAACATAGAGCATTTTGGTTCGGCCCGAAAGCACATCTTCTTTAACTTTCTGAATTTCAGCTTTTGTAAGCGAAGAATTTAGAAAATGGGCAATATGACCGGTCTCACTGACCCCACGAATCGCATCGACCTGATTTTTCATAAGGGCGATGAGTGGCGAAACGATGATAGAGGTGCCAGGTAGGATGAGCGAAGGCAACTGATAACACATGGACTTTCCTCCACCAGTTGGCATGATCACAAAAGTGTTGCGGCCAGCTAGAATGTTTTCAATGATGTTTTGCTGAGCTCCTTTGAAATGATCAAAGCCAAAATGCTGACGCAAAGCGCCTTTGAGGTCGTATTTTTGTTCGGTGACGGACATATGTATGATGCTGTAACAACGGGGCGTTACACTTGTTCATTTAAAGATAAGGCTAATTTCACAACTAGCCTACATGAATTTAAAATTACCCGTTAAAAGCAACAACTTCTTTGACTTCCGGGAGGTGCTGCTTCAGCAAGTTTTCAATGCCTCCTTTAAGCGTTGCGGTTGAAGATGGACAACCGGCACAAGATCCTTTGAGTAAAACCGTTACTTTTCCGTCTTCAAAACCAAGAAAATCAATGGCGCCACCATCGTTTGCTACCGCTGGGCGCACATACTGATCGAGTAAATCAGCAATGGCGTCGTCGAGCTCAGAGGCTGCAAACTTGGGTAAAACAGCGCTGCTCTCGCTTGAAGCGATTTCATTGGTATCTTCTGGATCTAGTTGGATTTGGTTTGGCATGGCAATCAATACTTCTTTACCGAAGGCAATCCATTCACGGATAAACTCGCGAAGCTCCATGGTAATGAAATCCCAAGGAACGTTGTCGGTTTTGGCTACGGTAACAAAATTTGAGGCCACGAATACCTTTGCTACAAAAGGAAAATCAAAAAGGGCTTCAGCCAAAGGAGAATAACCTTTTGCGCTCATTTTTGAATCAAATTCTACCGAAGCACCTGTAGGCAATAAGTACTTATTGGCCACAAATTTCATGGTGTTCGGGTTGGGGGTCATTTCGCTGTAAACAGTAACTGGGATCATGCCAAAATTATTTAGTTACAAAAGTAACCAATTCTACTCGGCTTTGTTTGCCAGATGTGCATTTTCTAACAAGTCAACCACAGATTTTACCGGAGAGAAAATAGCGGAAGGCAATTCGACAAACAAGGTGTTCCAATGGGCCATTGCACCATTCCAAAGACCAGGCTGTTCTACAAATTTTACTTTTTCACCACCTTGTTGCTTTTCAACAACAAAACAAGCTTCGCGATCCTTAAATTGCTGTAGTTCATGTGGTTTTCCCTCCAGATCACAAGGACTCAATACCATTAAAACTGGATTGAAATGCGTACTTTGTAAAAGCAATTTGCTGGCATTCGGCAAATGCGTCAGTTGCGATTTTTCAACAATTTGTTTGGATTTAACGCCATCCTTCTCTACAAAAAATGGGCCTCCACCCGGTTGCCCGTCATTGCGCACCATGCCGCAAATTCTGAAAGGTCTGTTTAAGAGCGCGTGCCAATTTTGCTGTGCTTGCTGCAACAGCCATTCTTGTTCAAAGAGACCAAATTGTAGATTCCATTCACAGAGCGCTGCAAAATCATTGTTAGCAACAAAAGATTTTAATTGAGCCCTCAGTTCAAGTTGTAAACCAACTAAAAATTCCCAATTTTGATTACTCGCCTCTAGTTGCGTAAAATGCTGAACGTTATCGATGTTTTTTACTAAAATGTATTCAGCTGAAAGGGCCTGCAAGTTCTGAAGTAGGGTACCGTGTCCGGCTGGACGGCGAAGGGCTTCCCCTTTTTCGTTGCAAAGTAAGGTTCCGTCTTGTTTAAAAACAAAAGCATCGGTTGCCGCATCTTGAGTAGAATAACTTACCGAGTAGTGTTGAGCGGTGAGTGCTTCAAGGTCAGTGATGGCTTGTTCAAAAGCTGTTTCAAAGGCTTGTTGAATCGTAAAATGAAATTGGCAGTTCTCAAAAGCCAATTGACTGGCCTGAACCACATGTTCTTGAAAAGGATTCAGGACAAAAGGTTCATGCACATGAAAAGGAATGAGTCCTTTGGGTGTTTTGCCGTAATTGAGTTTGTCTTCGCCAAGCAAGTGCTCTATCAAAGACTCGAGATTTAAGGTGCCCTCGTGATATGCTTTTCTTAGCGTTTTGGGTAATTTTCGAAACAAAGCAAATTCAGAGAGTCTACTGAAGAACCTAGCGGCCTGTTGTGAATTTTCAGCATTCGGATACTGGACAAACTCATAGAGAAATTCAAACATTCGGGAACCCGAACCAGAGGCCGGAACGAAATAAGCAATTGCTGGCGTCTTTTGCTTGACAAGTTGTCGAAATGCTTCTTTTTGCTCCTCTGAAAAAGCCAAAATACCATCTCCTACCCTACAAGCCGAAAGGACTTCAAAAGGCGTAGTAGCATTTTGAATGAAGGCGAGTTGTTCGGAAATAGCCGCTTGTTGCTCCACGTAGATGACTTCTTTTTTGTTTCTTTGCACTGTGTTTAACTGGCTCGAATTTACTGCTTTTATTTGGAAGGCCAAAGGCCGACACGGCACACACTCTCCTTTTGCCTATTACTTGGTAGATGTCGTTCGTCGCATCAAAGTAGATTTTAGAGGCACCGATTTATTCCCTAAATCCGAAAGAAAAGCACAGATTTTTCTAGCCCAATTTAAAGCAGCATTTCCAAGATTTGAACTTTTATTTTATCGAGCTGAATCGGAGCAAATTTTAATGAGTCAAGCGCAACTCATCTATGTAGGAAAAGAAACTCAAGATATCAAAGCCTTAATCCACCTGAATTTACATCCGGAATCAATTTTAGTCATCTCGCCTACTTTAATTAGAAAAAATAAAAAAGAATGGGCGCTACTTTGTCAGCAATCGGCTTTTCATTTCAC
>JBEBBE010000090.1:0-2912 GCA_041158525.1 Bacteroidota bacterium
ATCTTGCCACAAACGATTACGAAATGGATGACTTCGAAGAATACGAGAACTTCGACACCTCATTAATCAACCGCCGCGTGTTCATCATCCGCCGCACATTGGGTCTTGCTTTTGCCGGAGTGTTGTTGTTGATTGTGGCGAGGTAAGTTAAAATCAGTATTTCTACTGAATTGTATTTCATTTCTACCTAATACTTTTGAATCAGGAATTTTCCATACTTTTGTAATTACTTTGTAATTACTATTATATGCGAATTCCAATTATTCAAATAGGAAACTCAAAAGGATTGAGACTCCCAAAAGTTATTTTAGAAAAATACAAAATTCAGGAAGAAATGGAACTTATACTTCAAGATCAACACATTATTCTCAAGCCTGTCAGAAAAATAAGAGAAGGCTGGGATGAAGCATTTGCGCTCATGCATGCCAATGGCGATGACCGCCTACTCATTGACGACATTTTCTCAGATGAAACTTTTGAAGAATGAAACCGCAACAATACGACATCGTAATGGTCAATTTAGATCCTACCATTGGGCGTGAAATAAAAAAGACCAGGCCTTGTGCCATTCTTTCACCAAACGAATTGAATCGCAACTTGCAAACAATTATCATTGCTCCCATCACTAGCACCTCCAAACCTTACCCAAGTCGCGTACGCACCACCTCTATTAAACCACAAGGCTGGCTCGCGCTAGAACAACTCCGTTGCATAGATAAATCCAGAATCATTAAAAAAATGGCCTCTCTTTCTGAAGAAGAAATCTGTTCTTGTAAACGCATTTTGGAGGAATTATTGGTTTTGTAACATACAAAAGCTGTTAAATAATCAACGCCACTAAGTAGTATTACTGAATTGTATTTATCTGACAACTAGTAAGTTTGTTGCTCTGAATATTTTTTTGATTAATTTTGCCCTATGGACACCGCAGCCAATCATCGTTCTAGTATAAAGCAAACTCCTTCGCCTCAAGCAGAAGGTAAAACGCTATTAACAAAAGAATTAATGAAAAGCATCAAAGTACCGGCCCGCAAACTGAACAAGCTTCACGCTAATGGCCAACGATCCATTTTGTTGGTGAGGTGATCATCACATCACATCCCTATCCAATAAAATTTATTCAGAGAAAGCAAAAATGGTTTAAAGCACCATACATTTCTCGTTACATCTTCACTTTTGTATCCTCTCGTAAAAAACTGCGATTTGTAATAGAGATTGATGAATTCGAACATAATTTCTATGCAATTAAGTTCTATCCAAAACACTTAAAAAAAAGTGTTGACAGGTATAATCTTATCACAAATAACGGTGACGTCATTAGAATTCTACTTTCTTGTGCATCTTCCATACCCATCATACTAGAGAAAAACAAATTAGCCTCATTCGGATTTGTTGGTTCTAGAATTAAGTCCAAGAAAAATAAATCTTTTTCAGAATCATTCTATCAAAATAAACGATATAGAATTTATTCAACTTTAATTCAAGAGGTTATTGGAAATAAATACTTTGATCATTTTGAATTCAACAATTTAAGTGCTTATTTACTTTTAAATAAAGCAAATACAAATCCTAAAAGATTGAAAAAAACTATTCTGAATATGATTCAGTACGAATTCGAGTTTATGGATAACCTTCAATAAAAAATCCTCGCAAAGAAGGGTTCAATGATTTGGAATACAAATTTTAAAGCTTCACAAACGGAAGCGCTTGATTTTCAATTTTTAGAATATAGTTGCCTTTCTTGAGGTCTTCCAACTGAATTTCCCCTGAGGTCTGACCACTCTTGATCAACTTTCCATCTACACTGTAAACTGCAAAAGAAACCGCCTCCCCTTTCAAACCAACCAGGGTCATGACATCCTTAACCGGATTTGGGTAAAGTTGAAGGGATGTGTTGGTGTGGGATTGGATGCCTGTAAAATCTAGCTCAAGATTTAGGGTGATGACGCTGTCGCAGCCATTTGCAGCAGGAACTACTTGCGTATAAGTTCCACTCTGGGTATAGGTCTGGCCATTTAAAGTATAAGAATCAATCGCGGTCTGATTAATCGTGCTTGAAGCATTTTCTAAAACGGTAACCTGAACAGTGTCTGTCCCGATACAACCCAAAGAGTCCGCACCAGTCAAAACATAAGCCCCACTCTGAGCTGGCTCAAAAGGAACTCCATCAATAACACCATTATCCCAAGCTAAAGAACCAACTCCCGCACCTTGAAGCGTCACCAAATCACCTCTACAGATAGTCTGATCAGGCCCGGCATAAATAGTTGTGCTATTGATCTGCAATGTGTATAGCTGTTGAATTTCACATAAATTCAACGCCCTATCCCATATTCCAAAATCATCTAAATCACCTCCGAAAGATTCATTTGCATTACCTTGACCTAATCTTAAAAAATGATTCTGCCAATCAATTGGATTTCCAGGATTTGAGACAGAAATTGATGTGTGGACATTAACTCCATTTAAATAAACTCTTACAGATGAATTTATTGAATCACAAACATAAACTATATTATACCATGAGTTATGATTTGGATAAGAAAGACCTACGGCATTGTATGCTATATTTGATTTATTAAACCAACAATCAAAAAGATTGGAATTATAAGAAGCTGCTCCCCAAGAATAATTTGTTGCCTCAAAAAATCTCCCTCCTGATTGAGGTCCTGTAGTTTTAAACCAAAAACTTATTGTTCGATTTGACATATTGACCATCTGTTGTGTAAGAGGAATTGTCACTGTATTCCCATCAAAACTATACGCTTTATCAGCTACCCCAAAACGATCCACAGTCAAAGTCGCTCCATTCACAGTACCGTTATTGCCATTCCCACTTTCATCATTGGCATTGCCATTGAAAGGCCACCAACCGACGAGGCCATTTGATGGGACATAGGATGGGATTTGGG
>JBEBBE010000091.1:0-4691 GCA_041158525.1 Bacteroidota bacterium
ATGAATGTTTACCCTAACCCAGCGTCTTCTGAAGTAAACGTTTCTTTCGAAGCTACTAACAACGATTACGCAGTTGCATTGATGGATCTTCAAGGTCGCGTTATCGCAACTAAAAACTTGACTAACCTTAACGGTACACAAGTTGTTTCTTTCTCAACTGAAAATGTTGCAAAAGGAAGCTACATCGTAACTGTTACAGTAGAAGGTCTTACAACAACTAAAAATGTTGTGATCAAATAATTTCTTTTAAAAGAAAGAGAAACGCCCTCCAACGAGGGCGTTTTTTTTTGACCTTTGTTTATGTTTATTCCGTTACCTGCCGAACTTCAAACACACCCGCTACCAACGCGCTTCACCTTTCCATTCTATTATGATCTTCATCCCTTAGCAGCCGCAGCCGCGAAAGACTTACAGGCCTATATAGAAAAAACAGATTTCAGCCATGACTTTGGTTTGGATCGAACTGAAAGATTGGGCGCTATTGGCAAAATGTTTGGCGTGTTAGTGGTTCAAAATAAAGAGGGAAAGCTTGGTTATTTGGCCGCATTTTCCGGAAAACTAGGCAATTCAAATGAACACCAAGGCTTTGTTCCACCCGTATTTGATTTACTTGAGGCTCAAGGATTTTTTCGACGTGAAGAACAAGAAATCCACCAGTTAACATTACAAATAGAGTCTTTAGAAAATGCGCCAGATTTTCAAAATATAGGTGCGGTGGTATCGCAGCTAAAACAAGAATGGCTACAAAAGCTTGATGACTTTCAGCAACAATTAAAATTGTCAAAGGCACTTCGCGACCAAAGAAGAGCTGAAATTATAGAAACGGACGAAAATGCTGAGTCTATCTTAGCTCAATTGCGATTTGAGAGCATGCATGAAAGCAGAGCGCTCAAGGCACTTAAAAAACAAGCCCAAGCTGAACTAGAAGCAGCCCAGGAAAAAGTAAAAATTTACAAGGATCATCTTGATTTAATTAAAACGCAGCGCGCAGCACATTCTGCCGATTTACAGCGCCGGATTTTTGAGCGCTATACTTTTTTAAATGCATTGGGCCAAAGTGTCAATGTCCTAGATTTATTTACTGATTCTCCGCCAGCAGGGGCAGGTGAATGTGCGGCTCCTAAGCTTTTGCAATATGCTTATTTGAATAATTTGAAGCCTATTTGTATGGCAGAATTTTGGTGGGGAATGTCACCCGATTCAGAGGTACGCATTCATGGGCATTTTTATCCTGCTTGTAAAAGCAAATGTGAACCCATTCTTGGGCACATGTTAAATGGGCTTGACGTAGATCACAATCCAATTACAGCGATTCATCCACCAAAACCGTTGGAGATTATTTACGAAGATGACTGGATTGTAGCCATTAATAAAAGCCCAGAGTATTTGTCAGTCCCTGGTAAAAATCCACAACCGAATAGTCTTGAAGATTTAAAAAAATATTTACCCCAAGCTGATGGCCCACTATTGGTGCACCGTTTAGATATGTCTACCTCTGGTATCATGTTGGCGGCAAAAACAAAGTTGATGCATCAGCGCTTGCAGCGTCAATTTGTACTCAGAAAAGTAAAGAAGACCTACATGGCCATTTTAGATGGCACCCCAAAGGATGCTTTAGGTGAGATCAAATTACCACTTCGGGTAGACCTCGATGATAGGCCCAGACAGTTGGTCTGTTATGAGCACGGTAGTTTTGCCCACACGAGCTACGAAGTACTTTCTTCTGAAAATGGCCAAACTCGGATTTTGTTTTACCCGCATACAGGCCGAACACATCAATTAAGGGTGCATGCGGCACATCATTTAGGTTTGAACTGCCCGATTAAAGGCGATGATTTATACGGGAAAAAAGCGGAGCGCTTGCATTTACATGCAGCGTCTTTAGGATTTTATCACCCGCATACCAACGAATGGATGGAACTTAATTGTGCGCCTACCTTTTAAAAAATTCGCGTTACATTTTTGGCTCTAGCCAGTCACCATATTCTCTAATGAGATCCACAAGCGCTTCAACGGCTTCTGTTTCATTGATATTGCGGCGGACAATCTCCTTTTCTTTGTAAAGATTGATTTTGCCTGGTCCTGTTCCGACGTAGCCGTAATCGGCATCGGCCATTTCGCCGGGTCCGTTCACAATACAACCCATAATGCCAATTTTAATCCCCTTTAAGTGCGAGGTACGCTGTCTAATTTTAGCAGTGGTTTCTTGTAAATCAAAAAGGGTACGGCCACAAGATGGGCAAGAAATATATTCAGTTTTTGAAATACGGGTACGAGTAGCCTGTAAAATGCCAAAAGATGTAGAGTTAATATACTGAGCACCTAAGTCGGCGTTTAGCCATATCCCGTCGCCAAATCCATCAATTAATATGGCGCCAGCATCTGCTCCTGAAAACAGTTGAAAACGCTCGAGTTCATTGGTTTCGTATTGATACGATAGAATTACAGGCTGCTGCAAGTTCTTCTCTTGCATTTCTAAAAAGAAGCGGCGATACAATTGTGTTTTGTTGTCAAATGACGTATTCAAAATGATGCAAACGTTGGGCAACTTGGCTAATACTTCGGGAATTTGGTCCTCTGCCTCAAGCGGCAAAAAGCAAGTCTGATTGGGTTCGATTTCTTGGAGTTGCTCTTGAAGAACAAGCGGGTAAAAACCTTGTTTTTGGCTATAATGTGCTTTCCAAAAATCGTAATCTACAATAATACCTAGCGTGCCAGGCACTTCAAAATCGAGTTTGTTGCTGCCGATATAGACATAATCTGCAGCCTGATCTTGAAGATTCCATTTGTCGAGTGGCACGCTATATTGATAGCCAAACCCAAAGAAATGAGCAGGCTTGATTTCGGCAACAGCTGATAAGTCAGCTAATACTACCGGTACATTTTTTCCTCCGATATTGTGAATGGAGGCGCTATTTCTTCTGCTGTAGCTGAACGGATCGTATTGAAGCGCTGTTTTTGGCGCTTCAAAAGCGAAAGCATTGTAGTTGTTATATTTTGCGATTAATTTTTGAGCAACCGGTATTTCAGCTTCAGGGGCTTCAGTTAAGGAAACACGAATGGTGTCTCCGAGGCCGTCTTCTAAAAGGGCACCGATGCCAACTGCAGATTTGATGCGACCATCTTCGCCGTCGCCAGCTTCAGTCACGCCTAAATGTAAAGGATAAACAGTGCCGCGTTCGATCATCTTAGCCATGAGCAGGCGATAGGCCTGTACCATCACCAACGTATTACTGGCTTTCATAGAGATGACCAACTGGTCAAAGTCGTGCTTTTCACAAATTCGAATGAATTCAAGCGCAGACTCAACCATGCCTTCAGGCGTGTCACCATAACGACTCAAAATGCGGTCAGATAACGAACCGTGATTGGTTCCAATTCTCATGGCTGTGCCGTGTTCTTTGCAAAGTAAAACGAGTGGGGTAAATTTCTCCTCAATGCGTTTGAGTTCAGCTTGGTAACTAGCGTCTGTGAATTCGATTTCTTCAAATTTCTTTTTGTCTGCGTAGTTCCCTGGATTGACGCGTACTTTTTCTACAATTTTGGCAGCAATTTCAGCCGCATTGGGCGTAAAGTGGATATCGGCAACCAAAGGCGTGTTATACCCTCTTTTAACTAATGCTGCTTTAATGTTTTGTAAGTTCTCTGCTTCGTTTTTACTTGGGGCTGTAAGTCTAACTAGCTCGCAACCTGCATCAATCATTCGAATGGATTGTGCAACGGAGCCTTCGGTATCCATGGTATCAGTGGTAGTCATGGATTGGACCCGAATGGAATTTTCCCCTCCCAATTTCAAGCTGCCAATTTGAACTTCTTTGGTGAGTATGCGCGTGCGGTTCCAGGGGTCAAGACAATAACGTTGCATTTGTTTTTTTTAGTCTAACAAAGGTAAGGATTCAATTGTTTGTGCGTTCTTTGTTTCAAAGGTATTCTCATGAGGCAAATAAGCTACATTATCTTGATTTGTTTTTGCAGTTTTTCTTCATGTGAGGAAGATCAAAAACCTGTCGTGAAACGCCATGTCAAACCAGATAAAAAGCAGTCTCTGGTTAAAAACAAGGAAATGGATATGACTTTGAAGAGCAACAATCAACACAAAGTAATTTACAGCGAATTTCTACCGGCACCATGCCCTATTGATCCAGAACCACCTTTTCCTGATCCAGAACCAATAGATCCAACGGGTTACATTCCCGAACCACCTGACCCAGAAATACTAGTTGTAGCTCTAAAAACCATCCGAGACAGCATTGTCAGTTTTCCATCCGCAGCAGCCTTTTATGGTAATCATCCGGATGAATTATTCAAATTTATTGACCACAAAATTGCCAATAGTACGGAATGGTCTTACCTCAAGGAGCTAGGTGTTGATGGGAAAATTTATATACGTTTGCTCATCGATACAAATGGCAAAGTCAGAGAGGTTACTTTTTTAAAGTTCTCCGATCCAAAATTGGAAATTTTAAAGAACCGACTAAAGAACACTTTAATTGCCATGCCAAACTGGATGCCAGCAAAAGATGAGCATGGTCAAAGTGTCGTTTCTGAATTTACTTTCCCGTTGAGGATTCAATTTGAATAATGCAGGTATTTAGCGTTTTTTAAGCATAGCATCTGTATCTTTACTTTCACATGAAAGTATTTGAATACAAGATAGACCTGAAGTGGCGCATACTAGGCCTTCTCCTGTT
>JBEBBE010000092.1:0-10872 GCA_041158525.1 Bacteroidota bacterium
ATTTTTGGTTCATCAGGAATGGCTACCCCTCCAGTATTAATGACAACAATGGGTAAGTTTGAACTTGTTAAACTATTCTGAGCAAAGGGTTTTAACCACAATACGGCAACAAAAAATAAAATGCAAACCTTTTTCACGCCTGCAATTTACGTGAATTCTTGGCATAGTTCATCAGAAATGTACTGAAGCTAAGCAAGATCCATGAGACAGAAATACCCGCCAACCAGTCTCCGTATTTAGTGTAGAAGGTCTGGCCTGAGTGCAATTTTACTTGTTGAGAAAAAGCGCTTTGGTTCCAGTAGGCTGTTTTTTTAATGACTTTTCCACTCGGATCAATACTACCGCTTGTACCTGTATTGGCACTGCGCAAGACCCAGCGTCTGGTTTCAATGGCACGCAAGCGCGCAAAGGAAAAATGTTGTTTGTAGCCAGGTGTATCGCCCCACCAACCGTCATTGGTCAGGATACACAGCACTTGCGCACCTTGTTGAACCTGTCTTCTGACAAAATCACCATAAATAGATTCATAGCAGATAATGGGTGCAATTGAAATGATTTGTTGTTTTGAAGCATCGTTAGCATCAGGACCAAACCGAGCCACACGCTTTATATTGATAACCTTTGGCCCCGATTCTGTTCCTAAAGTCCCTGAAGAGCCTCCATTTTCTATGGCAATGGCAGAAAGAAATGGAAAATAGGCTGAGAAGGGAATGAGTTCTACACCGGGTACCAATTTCGACTTATGTACATAAGTAACAGCTGGTGCTTGGTTATCAGCGTCCGGATTATTGTGTTGAGACTCTTTTGCAATCAGTAAAGAAGAGTTGTAATTTTCAAACCAACGACCACTGTTGGGTATTTCCTGGCTGGCAACCGAGTTTTTATTGTCAAATAAACGGGCTGTTGAGGCACCTACTAATAAATTGGCATTTGGCCATTTTTGAACCTGCTGAATTAAGGTTTGTCCAAATTGAAAACGATCTAGTTCCTCCTCGAGAAAAGACAAAGGTAGCGCTGTTTCCGGCGCAAGCACTAAGTCGGTTTGTGAGGTTACATGCCGATTTGCAAGCATGAGTATGGAGTCAGTGAATTTCTCATTGGAGGCTTCAGCTGTAAACTTCTCATTGTAAGGGTCCACATTGGGTTGAACCACTACCGCATTGAGATAAGAAGGAAATTTTTCAATGGCACGCAAACCCACAAAAGACAATAGCAATTGACTCACCAATATTGGCAATAGCAGCGCTCCAAGAATTGAAAAAATAAATCGGTTTCTTCTGGCAACAGTGCTGTAATGGGTCATTAATTGAAAGAAAAGCAAGTTGATGAGTAATACCCATGCACTGCCACCAAGTGTTCCGGTCCATTCATACCATTGAATCCAACCTGTATGCACTGAAAAATAATTACCAAGTGTAAGCCAGGGCCAAGAAAGATCCCAGCGGTGGTGTCCAAATTCAAAAAGCACCCAAATCGGGATGAGCAACCAATAAGATATTTTTGAGGCCACTTTTCTATGGATGAAACTCCAGGCGCCAAAAACCAAACTCATGAGCAAGGCATTGACCGTAAAAGCCAAGACTGCACCGCTAAAAGACGCATTGGCTACCCACCAGGTACTGCCAATATTCCAAAGTAAAAAACTAAGGTAGGTCCAGAGCAATAAAATGATTGGTTTCTTGCCGCTTTCGATGAGAATTTTTCTGAGTTGCAAGAGCGGTAAAAAGCCCATGAAAACAAAAGGCGTAAAACTGCCTGTATTCGGAAAGCCAACAATAAGGAGGGCGCTTGTTAGCAAGCTGAGTAATGCCGATTTTGATAACAAATTCATTGCTTCAAAAATAAGGATTATAGTTTGAAAAATTTGGGCAAAAAAAAAGCCCCACATGTGGAGCTTTTTAAATTTGATAAGATGTCTTATGCTTTGTTTTCCTCGAAAGGAACAACAGAAACAAAAGAACGATTGTCTTTTTTCTTGCGGAATTCAACAAGACCGTCAGTTAAAGCAAATAGGGTGTGATCTTTACCGATACCAACGTTGTTGCCTGGGTGGTGTTGTGTACCACGTTGACGAACGATGATGTTACCAGAAATAGCAGCTTGACCACCAAAGATTTTAACACCTAGACGTTTGCTATGTGATTCACGACCGTTTTTCGAACTACCGACTCCTTTTTTGTGTGCCATGGTTTCTAATATTTAGTTCCCGAAGGAAATTATGCTTTAATACTTTTGATTGTGATCGCAGTGAATTGTTGACGGTGACCATTTTTAACACGGTAACCTTTGCGACGTTTTTTCTTGAAAACGATGACTTTGTCACCTTTAACATGTTCTAAAACTTCTGCGGTGACTTTAGCACCTTCTATAGCTGGGGCGCCAAGGGTTACTTTGCCAGCATCTTCAACTAATAAAACACGGTCAAACTCTAGTTTTTTACCTGCTTCAGCGTCAAGACGGTGTACAAAAACCTTTTGGTCTTTTTGCACTTTAAATTGCTGCCCTGCTATCTCTACAATTGCGTACATATAGCTTAAATTATTGTTTAATATTCCAAAATTGGTCTGCAAAGATAGTGATTTCAGTGCGACCGCCAAAAAAATAACAAACTTTCTTACGGTCGTTTTATCAATTTGTTGCCTTGGTTTTGGCAAAATTGATCAGTAATACGGCAAAGATGATCACAAACATGGCCACAAACTGCTGCCAAACCAGGCTCTCTCCGGTGGAAAGACCGATCAGGACCGCTACAATCGGTATGAAATAAGTGACGGCACTTGCTGCTAGTGCACTGGTTTGCGCGATAATTTTATTAAACAATACGACTGCAAAAGCAGTTCCGATTAAGCCGAGTGTGCTCACCGCTAAAAGGCCTTGCATTGCTTTAGGGTGGTTGGTGATTACTTCTGGTGTTTCGAAGAGCAGAAAACAGATGAACGCGGGTAAAAATGCCATTGTAAAACCTCCGGTGGCTACTTCAAGGGGTTTATAATGCTGAAGCTTGTGTTTAATAGTATTGAGGCTAAGGCCATAAAGAACTGTCGCAAATACAATAGCGAGTGCCGGCCAAAGTTGCGCCTCGCCAGTTGTTTTTTGACCAGCGAGTAAAAGCCAGCTGATGCCGCAAAAGCCAATGATGGTGCCAATTAATTGCTGCAGCACAATTCGATTTCTAAAAAGCAGAAAGCCAATGATTAAGGTAAAGACCGGCGTGAAGCTATTCATGATGCCTGCAATGCCAGAATCGAGACTTTGTTCAGCATAAGTAAATAGGAATGCAGGGATGAGGTTTCCACCAAGCCCCACGATGCAAAAGAAAAGAAGGTCGCGTTTTTGATGTAGCTTTTTAAATAGAGCTGGGAACATCGGGAGAAAAACCAAACCGGCCAATACAATCCGGAGGCTTGCTACTTGTGCCGCACTAAATATGGCTTTCCCACTGGCGTCAAACATTCCGAGTTTCATAAGGATAAAAGAGCTGCCCCAAATGAGTGCAAGTAGGGGAATAAAAAGATAGCTCAAGCGGCTTTTTGACATCTGACAAAGGTAGTAAAATCAATGGGTTGACGTGGTTTATTTCGCTTTTTCTGCATGCGGTAAAAATCGGATATTAACAAAATGTTGAAAAAACTCCCACAAACTCCCACTAATAGTGTCAAAAGCATTGTAAAACAAGGGATTTGAGTTGTTAATAATTGTTAATATGTAACCTTTAATTGTTCTATACGTTAGAAGTTATCAACAAATGAAATTGTCTGTGGTAAAAAGTGGTAGGAATCCACTAATTTTACCCATTATAACGCTATGGCAGGACTAGTAGGTGAATTTGAGGTAAAATTGGACGAGAAGGGGCGCTTCCTTTTCCCGTCTGGCTTGCGCAAACAATTGCCTGCGGTATCCCAGCGAGATTTCATGTTGAATAAAGGATTCGAAGATTGTCTTACGCTTTTTCCGCTACCAGATTGGGAGCGCATTAGTGAGAAGCTTTCCAAGATGAATTTATTCAAGCCAAAAAATCGAATGTTTTATAGGTTGTTTCACCAGGGCGCAAAGCAGGTCTCTTTAGACAATGCAGGTCGTATTTTGGTGCCTACAGCTTTAATGGAGCGCGTTGGCTTGGTTGCTGAAGTAATGTTAATTGCTTACAACGACCGCATTGAAATTTGGGATAAGTCTAGATACTTCGAAATGATCGAAGGAAACATGGCAGATTTCGCTGACTTGGCGGATGAAGTAATGGGTGACTTAGACAATGACAATTAACGAATCGTATCACGTACCAGTATTATTAAATGCTTGTTTGGAGGGTCTGCAAATCCAGCCAAATGGTATTTATGTCGATGTTACTTTTGGTGGCGGCGGTCATTCGCGCGCTATATTTAAACAACTCGACGCTTCAGGCCGTCTCATTGCCTTCGATCAAGACCCCGATGCGCTCGCTAATTTATGGGACGCCAGCAATTTTAATTTTGTCGCAGCCAACTTTGCTTTTCTTCAAAACCATTTGCGTTTACTTGGTATCAAGCAAGTGGATGGCATCTTAGCCGATTTAGGCGTTTCTTCCCATCAATTTGATACCGCTCAACGCGGCTTTAGTATCAGAGAAGATGCGCCGCTCGACATGCGGATGAATCGCAATGGTGGGCAGTCTGCAGCCGAGCTTATTGCTACTGCCGATGAAGCTAAATTGGCAAGCATACTTTATGAATACGGTGAGTTGCGCAATTCAAGAGCACTGGCGGCACAATTGGTGCGTCAGCGCGAAAATGCGCCGATACTCACTACGTTCGGCCTAATGAAAGCGCTTGAGCGTTTCGCGCCTAAATTCAAGGATCACAAGTTTTATGCTCAGGTTTTTCAAGCGTTCCGCATTGAAGTCAATCAAGAGTTGCAGGTACTTAAAGATTTCCTAGAGCAAGCTGCGCAAGTTTTAAAGCCGGGTGGACATTTAGTAGTGATGTCTTATCATTCTTTAGAAGACCGCTTGGTCAAAAATTTCATGAAACGCGGCAGTTTTTCTGGTGAACTCGATAAAGATTTCTTCGGCAACGTCAATAAACCTTTTTCAGAAGTGAATCGCCACCCAATTGTGGCTGATGAGCAAGAGTGTGCGCTTAATTCCAGAGCGCGTAGTGCAAAATTAAGAATCGCAAAACGCAATGGCTAAGCAACAAACAACCCAACAAAAGTCGACCAAGACGAATAAATCAAGTGCTTTTGCGCAGATTTTGAATGGCGATTTCTTGACCAGAGAGTTCGTGCTCAACAACCTCAATTATATCTTTTTTATCATGTTGCTGTTATTGATCCTGATCTCTAAAGGCTATTATGGAAAGCAAATCAACAAAGACATCGACAACGCCCAACGCAATTTAGATCAGCACGCTGCTGAGTATATAGAAGCAAAAGCGCGCCTAGAATTAGTGACCCGACGCTATCGCATGGCAAAAAGGCTCGAATCTAGAGAGCTCAAGGAAACTAAAAATGCAACCAAAGTAATCCGCATCAAACAGGTCAAACATGAGCAAGAATAAAAGCCATCTTTATCGCCGTGCCTACCTGATTTATTTTGGGTTTGTTTTCATCATGGGAATGGTACTTTACTCTACCCTAGATCTTCAGATCAATGGCCCAGGTGTTGCTTTTGAAACCAATGAAGGTCAACTGCCAACGCGCGTTGTAAATAGAGTGCCAAGAATGGGCCAAATTCTGGACAGAAATGAGGTGCCATTAATTACGAGCGTCACTTTTTACGACATCTACATGGACCCAACGGTTGTCGAGGAAAAATTGTTTGACGCAAAGGTCAGTGAGTTAGCGCAAGGTTTACATGGCTTATATCCAGAAGACTCATCGCGGTCTTACGAAGAAAAAATCAGAAAAGCCCGTGCCAATGGCGTTCGTTATTTACTGATCCGCAGAAAAGTGACCAACTACGAGCGTAAACGCCTGCGTAAGCTCCCCATTTTTGAGCTTGGCCAAATGAAGGGCGGAATCATTGATAACGTAGAAACTATTCTGCGCAAAAAACCTAATGGCAACTTGCTTAATAGAACTTTAGGTTATTACAAAGATCTTGATGGAAAGCCATTCCGTGTAGGTATTGAAGGTGCTTATTATGAGTATTTAAAAGGAGAGGACGGTAAAGAAGTAGAACAGCGCATTTCTTCAGGTTGGAAAAAAACAGGCAAGGTGCTCAAAGAAGCTATTGAAGGAGCTGATGTGATTTCCACAATTGATAAAGAAATTCAAGAGGTTGCTCATTCAGAACTTGAAAAACAAATGATTTTCATGAATGCTGAGCATGGCTGTGTCATCTTGATGGATGTCAAAACAGGTTATGTCCGAGCAATTGCCAACCTCACCAAAGTTGAAGAAGGTAAGTACACTGAAAGTTACAATTACGCCATTGGCTACCTCGAAGTACCAGGCTCAACTTTTAAGTTAGCTTCATTAATGGCTGGCCTCGAAGATGGTAAATTTAAAATTACAGACAAAGTCAATGCTGGTGGGCGTTATTCGGTTGGTGGTTCGAGTATGTCTGACTCCAACCACGGGATGGGTTACGGCACCATCACTATCCAGCAGGCTTTTGAAAAATCTTCCAATGTTATCTTGCAATTGATGCACCGTGTGTATCGCAATCAGCCAGAGCAATTTATTGCACAACTCAAGCGCTTTGGCCTCACAGAAAAACTCGGCATCGCCCTTGAAGGAGAGCCGCGTCCGGATGTAGCAACCCCGGGTTCTAAAACTTGGTCAGTGTTGTCTTTACCTTGGACTTCAGTGGGTTATGAAGTACGACAAACGCCTTTGCAAACGCTTGCTTTTTACAACGCCGTTGCCAACAATGGCAAGTTGGTCAGACCACTTTTCGTCGAGAAAATCAAGCGCAATGGCCAGGTCATCAAAACATTTAAGCCAGTTGTACTCAATCCACAAATTTGTTCAACACATACACTCAAGATATTGCAGCGTTGTTTGGAAGGCGTGATGCTTCGCGGTACAGGTCGTTCGTTAAAAAGTTCTTTGTTCACGATCGCAGGTAAAACCGGAACAGCTGTACTTACTGCTGCGGGTGGTGGTTATGGAACCGCAAACGGAAAATCGTATCAAGCATCATTTGTGGGCTATTTCCCAGCAAAAAAACCCATCTACTCTTGTATTGTAGTGATTTCAAAACCACAAAAGGCATATTACGGTGCGGCTGTGTCAGGAACTGTATTTGCAGAAATTGCCAATAAGGTGTATGCGTCGGCCTTGCAATATCATAGGGCGGTCAATGACCCAAGAGCCAAATTATCCAATGAAATACCGATGGTGAAAAGCGGTGCTGCCAATGACTTAAAATATGTCATGAAAGAGCTCAATGTGCGCTATCAGCAAAACAACGAAGCTGAATGGCTCAAAGGAGACACCACAGATCAGCGCCTAGAAGTTTCTCGAAAAGTGATTACCCAGAAAAAGGTTCCTAATGTATTGGGAATGACGGCAAAAGATGCCGTGTATATCCTTGAAAGCAAAGGCTTGGTGGTCACTTTGAAGGGTCTAGGCCGTGTCGTGAGTCAGTCTATTGCACCCGGGAATCAAATTGTTAAAGGACAAGTAGTACAACTCAAATTAAATTAGCATGCAACCCTTGAATCATTTGTTAGTAGCAATAGTCGGTCAGCACATCCAAGGTGAGCTTACTCAGACCATCGCTTCCATTGAATTTGATTCAAGAAAGGCCGCCGCAAATACCATTTTTGTCTGTATCGTAGGTTCACAAGCCAACGGACACAAATATGTACAGCAAGCTTATGCACAAGGATGTCGTGTTTTCATTACCCAAGAAGCCGTAGACTTAGCACCAGATGCTTGTGTTTACCAAGTTCAAAACACCAGTGCTGCGTTGGCGCAATTGGCTTGTGCATTTTATGGTCACCCTTCAAAAGAGCTGAAACTTGTAGGTGTAACGGGCACCAATGGCAAAACGACTACCGCAACTTTACTCCACGACCTATTCACCACATTGGGTTATAAAGCAGGCTTGTTGTCAACGGTGGTCAATAAGATTGAACAAGAAGCCATCGTGTCTACACATACTACCCCAGATCCAGTTAGTCTCAATGCTTTGCTCAGACAAATGGTGACGGCAGGTTGTACACACTGTTTCATGGAAGTGAGTTCGCATGCCATTGATCAACATCGCATTGGCGGGCTTCATTTTGAAGCAGCTGGTTTTACCAATATTACGCATGACCACCTCGATTATCACCACACTTTTGCTGAATATCTAAAGGTTAAAAAAGCATTTTTTGATGGCCTAGACGCTTCGGCTTTTGCACTCGTGAACGCCGATGATAAAAATGGTTCGGTCATGTTGCAAAATACCAAGGCCAAGAAACTTACCTATGCACTCAGAACTCCTGCTGATGTAAAAGGAAAAATCATAGAAAACAGTTTGGGGGGTTTGGTTTTGCAAATCAATGGCCAAGAAGTGCATACGCGTCTAGTTGGCGCCTTCAATGCCTCTAATTTATTGCTAGTCTATGGTTTGGCAGTTGGTTTGGGCGAAGCACCGATGGAAGTTTTGCGTGTAATTAGTCAATTGAGCCATGTTGCGGGTCGTTTTGAATATGTCAAGAGCCCAAAAGGAATCACGGCTATTATCGATTACGCGCATACACCAGACGCACTAGAAAATGTACTTGCTACCATTGCTGCTTTCAGAAAAGGAAGCACCAAAGTGTTTACTGTAGTGGGTTGCGGTGGTGACCGCGATAAAGAAAAGCGTCCAAAAATGGCTGCTATTGCTGCCGCTAAAAGCAATCAAGTCATTCTTACCTCTGATAATCCGCGCTCCGAAGATCCAAATCAAATTTTAATAGACATGGAAGCGGGTCTAGGGACTGAGGAAGCGCTCAATACACTTTCCATTGTTGATCGTCAGCAGGCAATTAAAATGGCGATCATGCTGGCACAGCCTGGCGATATCATATTGGTGGCTGGTAAAGGCCACGAAACCTACCAAGAAATCAATGGTGTGAAAACCGATTTCGACGACGTAGCAATTACACAAACCTTGTTTAACCAACTCGATAAATAACATGCTTTATTACCTATTTTCTTGGCTCGATCAACTCAATGTACCTGGTGCTGGTTTGTTTCATTACATTTCCTTTCGCGCGGCATTGGCACTCATTTTTTCCTTGATTGTTTCGGTCATTATCGGTAAAAGAATCATCAATAAGTTGCGCAAGCAGCAAATCGGTGAAACGGTCCGCGACCTCGGTTTGGCGGGTCAAATTGAAAAATCCGGAACACCAACAATGGGTGGCTTGATCATCTTAGCCGCTATTTTGGTGCCGACACTCTTGTTTGCCAAGCTGCATAACATTTATGTCATCACTATGTTGGTAGCTACCATCTGGTTAGGTGCTATTGGCTTCATTGATGACTACATCAAAGTATTTAAGAAAAACAAAGAAGGATTAAAAGGAACCTTTAAAGTCATTGGTCAAATTGGTGTTGGACTTATCGTGGGGTCTATTCTTTATTTTTCAGACGACGTAGTGGTTCACAAGCGCGTCGATGCCGACTACAAATTACAAGCCGATGAAACTTATGTTACGCATGAGCACGTGCAGTCTGAAGGCGAGACCTACAAATGGATCAAAACCGACGACATGACCACTACCATTCCTTTTTTCAAAGGAAATGAGTTCAATTACAATTGGTTGATTGGTGATGTCAATAAATCTTATGGTTGGTTGCTCTTTATCCCAATTGTGATCTTTATCGTGATTGCGGTTTCTAATGGCGCCAACATGACAGATGGTCTTGATGGTCTGGCAACAGGAACCTCTGCAATTGTGGGTATTGCACTTGCGGTTTTGGCCTATGTAAGTTCACATGCCAAATTCGCCGATTACCTGAATGTCATGTACATTCCAGAAGCTGAAGAGTTGGTGATTTTTATTGCCGCGTTTGTTGGGGCTTGTATTGGTTTCTTGTGGTACAACGCGTTTCCAGCTCAAGTATTCATGGGCGATACCGGAAGCTTGGCTTTGGGTGGTATCATTGCTGTTTTTGCCATCGCCATCCGCAAAGAATTACTCATTCCAGTGCTTTGTGGCATTTTCTTGATTGAAAACGTATCGGTCATGCTACAGGTTGGCTATTTCAAATATAGCAAGCGGCGCTTTGGCGAAGGCAGGCGCATTTTTCTGATGGCACCTTTGCATCACCATTATCAGAAAAAAGGGATTCACGAAGCAAAAATTGTAGCGCGCTTCTGGATTATTGCTGTATTACTAGCGGTTGTAACAATTGTTACCCTCAAATTGAGATAACATGACTCAAAAAATGCAAAAATTAATCATACTTGGTGCCGGCGAATCTGGCGTGGGCGCAGCCATTCTCGGCAAAGCGAAGGGGTATGATGTTTTTGTATCTGATGCTTCGGCTATCAAAGCATCTTTCCAAAAAGAATTGCAAGCAGCAACAATTGAATTTGAATCGGAGCAGCATACCATGTCGCGTATTTTAGCTGCAGACCTCATTATTAAATCCCCAGGAATTCCGGAAAAAACTGCGCTCATGAAAGCCATTCGTGAGGCAGGGATTAAAGTCATTTCTGAAATTGAATTTGCGGGTTATTATTCAAAGGCCAAGCACATTTGCATTACAGGTAGCAATGGCAAAACAACCACCACCATGCTTTGCTATCACATTTTGAAAAAAGCGGGCCTCAATGTTGGTTTGGCAGGAAATGTCGGGCAAAGTTTTGCCAAGCAGGTGGCTCAAGAAAACTATGATTATTATGTGTTGGAATTGAGCTCTTTTCAGCTCGACGACATGTTTGATTTCAAAGCAGACATCGCCATC
>JBEBBE010000093.1:0-45140 GCA_041158525.1 Bacteroidota bacterium
TTAGCGACGTCAGTGACCGTGTTTCTAAATTTGATTTTGCTGGTCTACTAGAAATTGGCGGTGCTTTTCAAGTGAATAGCTCCTTTCAAATTTTTACAGCCTTAGCTCATCAAAGAAGCCTAACAACAATTACCAATGCCAACTATTTTGCCAATTCAACAATGAAGCACCGCGCAACCTGGTTCAGTGTTGGTGTTAGATGTGGTTTGGGGAATTAAGGGATTACGCTGCGCGTGAACCCTTTCGGGTGTAGCTTCAAAGCCTCAAAACCTCTAAATCTCTATAATGAGCGCTTGTTTTTTCAACCTGCAACATACTTATTAATATTTGATATTATTTTTTTGTACAAAGTTGAAATTTCTAACAGAGCAAAAACCAAGCTGAATAACGAAAATAAAAAAGACAAAGATTCAGTAATTTTCTAATGTTATTTGGACATTGGCTTTTATTGGTTTAGCTTTGAATATATGCGTTTTACAGAATTAAATTACGAAAAGCGGACTTATGGCCTAGATTTTTTTCGCGCCGTTGCAATTACACTTGTGGTGTTTGGGCACGGCTTATCTATTTCTGGAGATTTATTTCAGTCTTTCCCAACCATTCCAATGATAGACGGAGTAGATTTATTTTTTGTACTTAGTGGTTTTTTAATTGGCTCTATTTTAATCAGAACAATTGAAGAAAATGAGCAACTAAATATTAAAATTATTTACGGTTTCTTAAAAAGAAGATGGTATCGAACCCTCCCCAATTATTACCTTTTTTTGCTTATTAATTTCGCACTTGTCAATTACCAAATAATTGATGGTCAGATTAAGAATTTTAATTGGAAGTTTTTATTTTTTCTACAAAATTTCTCCACTGGTTTTGTTGAGTTCTTTTGGGAGAGTTGGTCTTTATCCATTGAAGAGTGGTTTTATATTTTACTTCCTTTTATCATTCTAATATTGCGTTGGTTTTTACCGAAAAAACTTGCTATTTTATGGACAATAATAATACTAATTGTAACCCCACTTGTATACCGCATAGCTATTTCAGATATGATTGTAGACGATTTTTGGTTTGATGTAAATTTCAGGAAGATCGTATTAACTAGATTAGATACCATAATTTATGGTGTATTAGCTGCCTATATTAAGTTTTACCACGGAACTTTTTTTCATACCCACCGCAATAAAATGTTTGTACTAGGCGTGTTGATTATTTACATCAACATTTACATACCCAAAGTATCCAATGATTTTTTTACCAAAACATTTTCTTTTAGTCTAACATCGTTAGGGGCCTCTTTATTAATAGCCAAAGCTGATTCTATAAAGGATTATAAGATTAACTCTATTGGGAAAATCGTTACTCAGATTTCAGTCATCTCCTATGCCATGTATTTAGTGAATTTAGCATTGGTTTCGCAAGTTATTGCCAAGAATTTTTCGCCACAAAATAAAATTGAACATCTGCTCCTATATATAGCCTATTGGTTAGTTACAATTAGTATTTCATTGGTAATCTACAATTTTTACGAAAAACCAATAATGGACTTTAGGGATAAAGGTAAGCTTGAATAACAAGTAATTGATCTAAACAAAAAAAGCAACCGAAATGGTTGCTTTTTTTTTCTTGAGCGGAGAGTGAGGGATTCGAACCCCCGGAACCTCTCGGTTCAACAGTTTTCAAGACTGCCGCAATCGACCACTCTGCCAACTCTCCGGGGCAAAAGTAGTAAAACTTCGGGTTTTGGCAAGGGTTTTTTGAACTTTAAGTAAATATTTTTTTAAATCTATTTCATCTTCCAGGCTTCATCCATGCCGATTCCGTTGAATATGAAAGGTTTATATTTCTCGATGCGTGCAGTTCTGGTGGCACTTTGTTTGGCATCGTTGAAGTGACGCAAGTAATTTTTCTGGCGTCCTGGGGTTAAGGCGCGGAATGCGGCTTTGAATTCAGGGGATGCTTCGAACTGAGCTAAGAGTTCTTCTGGGAAAGGGAATTCGGATGGTGCTTTGACAGCGAGTTTGAGACCTGCCTTTTCTATTTCGAGGGCTTCGAATAAATAAGAACGGATTTCGTCTTGCTTTTCTAGAATTTGAGAAAGATTGGTGAAACGCAACAAGCGGAAGGTTTGCGCAGTTTCTGAGGGTGCCACGAGCATTTTGTGCTCATCGGCTAATAAAGGGCCTTTGAAAAACGAGAAACCACAGTTGTCTTTGAAACTAAATATCATGGCCACATTTTTATTGTTGTGGCTATAGCAAGGCCCGCCCCACTTCATATTTTCTTCGGTAAATACACTGAGTGCTATGGCTCTAAGCGCAGCAATTTCTTCAGAGTAAACCCGTACAGAACAAGCGTCAGTGGCAAATTTAGAGCAGCGCCCGCAGCCGTCAGCTAGATAAACATCGATAGATTGTGTCATTTTCATGTAGTAAAATTAAAGCAAAACATTTACAGTGCTTACCTGTTGAGTATATTTGCAGCATGAATTTAAAACAAGTTCCTTTAGACAAACTCAACGCACTCAATGAAGGCACACTCATGGAGGCCTTGAACATTGAATATATTGAAATTGGCCCCGATTTCGTACGCGCCAGTATGCCAGTAACGCACAAAACCAAACAACCTATGGGCCTTTTACATGGTGGCGCCAGTGCCGCACTCATGGAAACCGTCGGTTCTTTAGGGTCGGTTTTATTGATTGATCCAGATACGCATTATTCGGTGGGGCTTGATATCAGTGCAAACCATGTAGCTGCAGCCAAAGAAGGGCTTGTGATTGCGACAGCCAAGTTGGTACATGCCGGGCGCAAAACCCACCTTTGGAACATCGAGGTTCGCGACGCTGAAACCAATCGGCTCATTTCACACGGTAAACACACCGTGATGGTTTTACCTAAAGAGAACTAACATGCTATCTTACCGTTTTCCAGGAGAAGAAATTGTTCGTGTAAACGGTGATTTTATTGAAGTAGATAACTTTGATATTCAAGGTTTTATAATAACAGACTTCAATCAAAAAAAGAAGTATGTTTTCAAGGAAGCGGCGCCTCAAAAAGCCAATCAAGCAGCCCTGCCCTTTTGCATTGATGAAGCGACCTATATTAAGCAAGCCACACAGCTCATTAAAGATTTAAACCGCGGCATTGCCGATAAAATTGTTTTTTCACGCATCAAAGAAGTTGAGCTCGGGTTAACAAGCCCTGAACAGTTGTTTGAACGCATGTTAAAAGCGTATCCGCAGGCTTTGGTTTATTATTTTCACGACACCTGCCTAGGTTCTTGGTTGGGTGCCAGTCCTGAAATTTTACTCGAGAAAACGCCCAGCGCTTTTAGAACAATGGCCTTAGCAGGCACCAAATTAGCAGGCGAAAACCGAGACTTCACCCATAAAGAATACAACGAGCACGCATTAGTCACTGAATTTATTGAGGGGCAATTGAAGCAAATTCCGGGTGCTCAGCTTCAAGTTTCTGCACTTTCTGAATACAGTCAAGGGCCTGTGACGCATTTATTACAAGAACTCAGTTGGCAAATGCCACAAAGCACCTTGCCACTTTTACTCAAGTACCTACACCCTACACCAGCTGTTGCGGGCCTTCCACAGAAAGTAGCAGTACAGTACATCAATGCGCTCGAAACCCATGACAGAGCTTTGTATACCGGAATCATTGGCAATTTGCGAGCAGGACACGAGAAGCTTTTTGTCAATTTGCGTTGTGCGCAAGTACTTGAAGGGAAACTCTACATTTATGTGGGCGGCGGTTTTACACCAGATTCCGTTGCTGAACAAGAGTGGCAAGAGACCGAAAATAAAAGCAAAACCTTGTTACAACTGCTCTGAAATGCAGTAAATTTGCCACATGCAAAGCAGCGATAAAATTTTGGTCCAATGGCTCGCCACACGAACAGCTCAGGCCGGAATTCAATACGTTGTGTTGTCGCCAGGTTCCAGGAACGCACCTTTTGCTATCGCTTTTGATGCGCACCCCGACATCCAAACACTCGTCATCCACGATGAGCGAGCTGCAGCATTTGTTGCGCTCGGCCTCGCACAAGAAACCCAAAAACCAGTAGCGCTTTGCTGTACTTCGGGCTCTGCTTGCCTCAATTATTATCCTGCTTTAGCAGAAGCTTACTACAGAAATATTCCTTTGCTTGTCCTGACCGCAGACCGACCTGCAGAATGGATCAATCAGGGCGATGGTCAAACCATCGTGCAACGCGAGGTTTTTAAGAACCACGCGCACGCTTACTTAGAGCTCGACGAAAGCGGTTTTCAACTCAATAATGAGCTAGAAAGCCAATTACAGCAAACACTCGAGCACTTGCATGCGCGTTGGAAAGGCCCCATTCATATCAATGTTGGGCTTAACGAACCGCTCTATCAGCAAGCAGCTATACAGACTTTTGAAAATTACCAACCGAGCACCGAAAAAACGCAGTATCAGCTACCCAATTTCAGCCTATTGAATGGTAAAAAAATCATGGTATTGGTCGGGCAAATGACGCCTAATGCGCAATTTGAACAAGCACTGGCGCGTTTTGCTGCCCAGAGCAATGTAGTGGTATTAGTCGAGAATACGTCAAATATTCAAAATGAGCGTTTCAATGCTTGCATTGACCGCAGCCTCAACGGACTCGATACCGAGAATCCTGATTTTCATCCGGAAGTATTAATCAGTTTTGGTGGCGCTGTTGTTTCAAAAAGAATCAAGGCCTACTTGCGTAAAAACAAAGCGGCATTTCATTGGCGCGTTGCTCCTGACTTTCCAGAAATGGATACCTTCAGACTGAACACCACCTTTTTAAACATCCCAGAAACAGACTTCATGCAGGCGCTTGAAAAGGAAAGCCTGATTTTGAATACCACTAATTACAATGGCAAATGGAAAGCCATCGACTACTTGGCCAAAGACAAACAAGCCCTGTTCGAAACGCCTACAGCAATACTCACCGATTACGACGTGTTTTCAACCTTCTTTGAATTGGTAGAAGGCCCTGCAGTTTTGCACATGGCCAATAGTTCGGTGGTGCGTTATGCCCAGCTTTTTGACCCCATTATAGGTTTGCGCTATGAAAGCAATAGAGGCACCAGTGGCATTGACGGCTCTGTTTCTACAGCCGTTGGCGCGGCATTAGCCTCACCTGATACACAGCACTACCTCATTTGTGGAGACATCTCCCTGATCTATGACAGCAATGCATTTTGGACGAAGCCCTTTCCAAAGAATCTCAAAATAGTCGTTATTCAAAATAAGGGAGGTGGCATTTTTCAAATCATTCCAGGGCCAGCAGCTTCCCCTTTGCGCGAGCAATATTTTGAAGCCACGCATCAGACCTCACCAGCCGCAGTCATCAGGGGTTATGGTTTTGAGGTACAAGAAGCGCATTCAAAAGCAAGCATTTTTGAAGATTTATCGGCATTTTTGAATCCGAAGAATCAAATTCAAATCATTCAAATTGAAACTGCCCAAGATGAAAACGCAGCAGTTTTGGACCAATTTTTTAATTTTTTAAAGACCACCGCATGAACCAATTTTTAGATTACATCTCGATTTTAAGCACGTCAGTGGGGCTCACCTATTTACTGATTTTAACCCTGCTTGAGATTGTACTTGGTATCGACAACATCATATTTATCTCGATCATTACGGACAATTTACCCAAGAACCAGCAAAAGAAAGCCCGCCTCATCGGACTGAGCTTGGCTTTGGTCATCCGTATCATTATGTTGTCTTTGGTTTCTTGGATCATGACCCTTGACCGTGAACCTTTGTTTAGTGTGGCTGGACACAATTTTACCGCCCACAGCTTGGTGCTACTCATCGGAGGTTTATTCTTGATCTATAAGTCTGTTGGTGAAATGCACGCGAGTGTAAAAGGCGAACACGAAGAAGAACAAAAGAAAAGTTTCGGCACCTTTTCAGCAGCGGTTACCCAAATTGTGGTCGTTGATTTTATTTTCAGCTTTGACTCCGTGATTTCGGCCATCGGAATGACCAATGATATTCAACACGAAGCACACGGCAACCCTTTGATCATTATTGTTTTAGCCGTCCTGATTTCGATGTTGGTTATGATGTGGTTCTCGGGGCCTATTAGTCGCTTTATCAACGAAAGACCAACCATCAAAATGATCGCGTTGTCCTTTTTAGTAGCAATCGGTATCATGCTCATTGCCGAAGCCTTCGGAGAGCACTTGCAAAAAGGCTACATCTATTTTGCGCTTGTTTATGCCCTCATTGTTGAAATGCTCAATTTGCGCATGCGCAAAAATCAAAAGAAATGAATCGCCAAGAGGCGCTGATTACTATTGGTTATGAGGCAAACAGCCTACCCGACCTCGAAGCAATTCAAGATGCTTTAGAAGCGGTATTTTTTGACATCAAACAACGCCTTTACCGCTCTTTTGATCAGGTCTTGCTCTACTCGAAATTTGAAAAAGAACTGCTTCGGTTTTTAAAAGCAGAACACCTCCTGCTTCACGATCAAGCTTTTGAGCTTCCTTCAAAAAAAGAACCAAGGCCAAGCGTAGTTTTTAGCCCTTTTTCAGCTGCTGAAATTGATTTAAATGCGCTACTCGAGCAACTCAAGATGTTTCAAAAACAACGGGCTCAACTTCAGACGCAGCTTTACAATTGCCCAGATGCTGCAACGCTATTGCTCCTCTTGGAAGATGCCAAACTACTTTTTCAGAATTGGTTTGAAATATGGCCGAAACTAGACTTAGATACCGAGCAACCAGTTAAGCTCTCTCAAATTCTTGATGCACAAGCGTTGTATACAGAACTACAAGAATTAGCGCATGGCGCTTCGTACGCAAAAGGAATTGACCTAGCTCAATTCAAGCTTTTAATTGCATCTAAGCCATTGCTCTTACATGAAATATTACGGATAAAAGCTACCCAAGAAAAACTACAAAGCTTAGACTTCCATTAAAGATCGCCACCGCCTTCAAAGCCAGCATTTTTGGCTTTATTAGAGATTTCTAGTTTTCCGAATTTATAGCTCGCAGATACATAAACCCTGCGCGTGAGCCACTTGAACTCGCCTACTTGTTGCACTCCGGGGCGGTCCACTAAAAAGTAAAACCCTTGGCGATTAAAAACATCTGTAACGCGCGTTCCGAGTGTCCATTTACCATTAGCCAATTTCTTTTCAAAAGCGATATCTACTGGCCCCTGTCTTTGAGCAATACCTTGAACTGTGACCCTTGGCCCATTATAATTGACACTTAATTGAAGCGTTGCTGTCTTTTTCCAGAACTCATAATATGTATTCCACTTTACGTTGTGGTTAAATCCTTGGCGGTTTGGCAACGAGGCCTGATTGGTGATGTACCACGTGTAATTAGAATTGTAAGAAAGCGTACTTCTTAGCGCCGTAATTGGTTTGAACATGAACACAGCCTCAAAACCGAGTGCTTTGGTTTCGGCGATATTCATAAAGGTAACTGCACTGGTGCCGTTTTCATAAAATTCTTTCACGCGTGAAATAACGCCCGTTGAGTTGCGGTAATAAAGCGAAGAGGTAACCGTAATTTTTTTTCTTTCCAAAGAATAAGCGAGGTCAAAAGAATGAATGAACTCAGGCTTCAAGAAGGGATTTCCCTGTCTGAGGTTGTAAGGATCAGAATAATTGGTAAACGGATTAAGCTCATCAGCTGCAGCGCGTTTGATGCGTCTGGAATAACTAAAGCTCAGTTCTGATTTAGGTTTGAGCTCATAACGCAGGTGCCCTGAAGGAAAGAAATTAAAGTAGTCATTGACAATGCGGATGGTGTCGGAAATGAGATTCGGAATTTGGTAAGCTTGCTCAACCCTCAGACCACCTTGAATCTTGAAACGATTGAACTGCTTACCAACCACGCCATAAGCACTAAAAATCTGCTCTTTGTAGCCGTATAAAAAATTGGCGAGAGTGTCTTCGATAAAAAGTTGAGAAATAGTATCTCTGGACTCTGAATAGGTATCAACAAGTTGATCGCGCAGAATGGCCTTTAAACCGGCCTCTGTGCGAATACCAAGATCAGGGAATAAATAAGTGAGGTCTGCTTGTGCAGTGGTAATCAGGTTTTTGTCAATGTTAAATAACTGCTGTTCAATTTTGGCCTGATTTAACTCAACGCTGTCAGGGGAATAATAGGTATTTGTGTAGTATCCTTGGGTGTGCTCCTCACCGATTGACTGGTTTGCATCGAGCATGAGGTTACCGCGGTTATCTTTGAAGTCGTGTTTGAAATTGAAACTGAAATCATAGTTGGTACGGTTGGAAGGGTCGACAGCATAACGACTCCAGAGATCAATGACTTGCCCGTTGGTGTCAAGTTGACCATTCCAGAGTTTGCCAGTGCGGTCTCTTTGGCCAGTAGCGCCAGTAAAGATAAAGCCCATGGTGTTTCTTTGATTGAGATTGATGTCGGTACCCACTCTGAAAGTTTGGCCCGCATCGAGGTCTGAACCCACCCGGTTCTGATCCAAAATAAAAACATTGCTGCCTTCACCTTGTATAATGTCGTTGTAGTTGTTGCGAAAACCTTCGAGGTAACGCGCGTTGTAAGTGCCAAAGACATTGATATTGCCGTTTCGGTAACTCAAAGACAAATTGCCTTCGCCAAAATTTCCTGTACGGAGGTCACCGGAAGCCAGATTGGTAGAGAGCATGCCGTTAAACCCAAGAAGTTTGTTTTTCTTTAAAACAATATTGATAATGCCTGAAGTGCCGTCTGGGTCGTATTTGGCCGAAGGATTGGTCACGACTTCAATGCGCTCAATGGAATTGGCAGGTAAGGCATCGAGCAAGGTCTTACCGTTTCCGCCACTCAAAGAGCTTGGTCTGCCATCGATAAGGATAGTTACACCTCCTTGGCCGCGTAAAAGCACACCACCTTCTTGATCAACCTCTACAGAAGGTAAGCGGTTTAAGATATCATTAGCGGTTCCGCCATTGACATTGAGGTCTTCGGCGACGTTATATACTTTTTTATCAATACCTGCTTCCATGACATCTTTGGAGCCTTTCACAACGATATCTTTGACATCTTGTGTTTTTACTTTTTGTAAGCGGAGGGTCCCGAGGTGTAAATTGCTTTGATTGATATTGAGTTGTACTCCAGAAAGTACTTCCGTTTCGTAAGTTGCTAAACTGAGTTTAAGGTAGTAAGTACCCGGAGCAATTGTTAGTTCAAATTTTCCATCAGCCTTTGAGATCGTAGCAGCTACAAAAGAAGAATCTGAAGGTTTAAAAGCCTTGACAGAAACGTATTCTAAGGGCTTAGATTCTTCGATAGAGATGATTTTTCCTGTAATTGAGCTGAGGCCTTGCGCAAAAAACTGAGGTGTACAAAGCAGAATCAAAAAGAAAAAGGACAGCTTTTTAAGGAGAGACAATCTAAACATAGGGCAAAAATACGCATTAAGTTTCCCAAAATCACTTATATTTGCGTTTCAAAATTGAAACTATGATTGATCAATTGAGCTTCGACGACCTCAAAAACAAGTTTAACCAAAACAAAAATTTCAAAATTGGAACTTATGTTGTAGGTGGATTACTTGTAGCTATTATTTTATATTTCTCTTACCGCCAATTCATTTGGGGCCCAGCCAACGAGAAATCTAATGACGGTTGGTGGGTAGCACTCAACTACATTTCAAAAGATTCAACAGACCAAGCCATTCGCGTGCTTGAGCCTTTCGTTAAAAACAACGATGGCAAAACCGGTGGTGAAATTGGTCAGTACCTTCTTGGTAAACAGTACATGAAAAAAGGGAACTATGTAGCTGCCTTAAAAATGTTAGAAGACGTTAACCTTAACGATACATACGTTTCAACAATGTCTCTTGGTCTTCAGGCCGATTGTCATTCACAAATGAAGCACTACGATCAAGCACTTGAGCTTTACGTATCGGCTGCTAACAAAGAAGAAAACGAGTTTACTACACCAATGTATCTTTTCAAAGCAGGCTTACACGCTGAGAAACTCAACAAAAAAGAAGATGCGCTTGCACATTACCAACGCATCAAAGACGACTTTCCAAACTACGCTAGTACCAAAACTATCGAACGCTACATCGCGCGCTGCGCAACTAAATAATATTCTATGGCGACTGCAGGCAAAAATTTATCAGCCTTCGATCCTATTCAATTTCAAAACTGTGCCGATTTTCGAATCGGCATTGTTGTTTCTGAATGGAACGGACACATCACCGAACGCTTATTAGCAGGAGCGCTTGCTGTGCTTTCTGAAATTGGCCATGACACCAGCAAAGTACATGTGTCGCGTGTGCCTGGTGCTTTTGAACTACCACTTGGTGCACAATATTTAGCGGGCCAAGATCAGTACGACGGCATAGTAGCTATTGGCGTTGTGATTCAAGGTGAAACCAAGCACTTCGATTTCGTTTGCAATGGCGCTACAAACGGCCTCATGGATGTCATGCTCAAATACAACAAGCCTGTTGGCTTTTGCTTACTCACCGACAACAACGAACAACAATCATTAGACCGCGCTGGTGGTCAGCATGGCAACAAAGGCACGGAAGCCATGGTTGCCGTACTTCAAATGCTACAAATTCAAAAAGGACTTCGTTCATGACACTCATCAAATCAATTTCTGGTATCAGAGGCACTATTGGCGGAAAAGTTGACCAAGGCCTCACTCCTATCGACGCCGTTAAATTTGCAGCGGCCTATGGCACCTGGCTAGCGGCTCAAACGCCTAATAAAATACTCAAGGTTGTGATCGGGCGCGACGCACGCATTTCGGGCCCCATGATCGCTGAATTGGTCAAGCAAACATTAGTTGGGCTTGGCATCGACATCATTGATCTAGGCTTATCTACAACGCCTACCGTAGAAGTTGCAGTACCTATGGAGGGTGCAGACGGCGGTATTATTTTGACCGCAAGCCATAATCCAAAACAATGGAATGCCTTGAAATTACTCAATCAAAAAGGAGAGTTCATTTCGGGTGCAGATGGCGCTGCCCTGATGGCTATTGCCGAAGCTGAAGCCTTTGATTTTGCGGAGGTCGATGAGCTCGGAAACATCAAACAAGATGCGTCCTACCTCGACAAACACATTGAAGCCATCCTTAACTTACCACTCGTTGATGCCAAAGCGATAGCTGCTGCACAATTCAAGGTGGTGGTAGATGCGGTCAATTCAAGTGGTGGAATTTTTGTTCCAGCCCTTTTAAGAGCACTTGGTGTTCAGGACATTGAAGAATTATACTGTGAACCAACTGGGCATTTCCCACACAACCCGGAGCCGCTCCCAGAACACCTCACAGAATTATCTGCCAAAGTAAAAGCCAATCAAGCACATTTGGGCATCACCGTAGACCCAGATGTTGACCGCTTGGCCTTGGTTTGTGAAGATGGCAGCATGTTTGGTGAAGAATACACATTAGTTGCCGTTGCCGATTACGTGCTCAAGCACACTCCGGGCCCAACGGTTTCCAATTTGTCTTCAACCAGAGCGCTTCGCGACATCACTGAAGCCCGCTCTTTGCGCTATGAAGCAGCAGCTGTGGGCGAGGTCAATGTGGTTGAAAAAATGAAAGCTATTGGCGCTGTCATTGGCGGCGAGGGCAATGGCGGTATCATTTACCCTGAACTACATTATGGCCGTGACTCATTAGTAGGCATTGCCTTGTTTTTAAGCCATTTAGCTCACCAAAAAATGAGCATGACTGCACTCAGGGCAAGCTACCCAAATTACGTCATTTCCAAAAATAAAATTGACCTCGACCATACTACAGATGTAGATGCCGTTTTAGCAAAAATGGCAGCAAATTATGCAGCACACGAAGTAGACACCACCGACGGCGTTAAAATTTACATCGACAAAGAATGGGTACACCTCAGAAAGAGTAATACTGAGCCCATTATTCGTATTTACGCAGAGTCTAAAGATGAAAATGCAGCTAACGCCTTAGCGCTTAAAATCATGTCGGAAATCAAGTCGATTTCATAAATACTTGATGCAGCACTGCTAGCGATTCATGCGCTTGAAGTGCTCGTATTTATCCTTGATAAACAAGATGAGCTCCATTTCGGAGGCTGTTTTAATGAATTGTTCGTCGAGATTCAAGAAGGTAATGAATTCGTCAAAGTCTGCTTCAGAAAGTTCAATGATATCGAAGGCCACATAAAGCCTCAAGAGTTCTTTAACGATTTTTCTTTGGTCGTCTTTGTATTGTTGCTCAGCGATCCAGCGCTTATTTTGTTCTTTTTTGGAGAAGGCCTGATACAAGGCTGTTATTGGGCTTTGCAATACATTAACACCTGTAACTGTTCTGGTTTCACGCAGTGCCAAAGCCTCGCGTTCTTCTTTGATTTCTTCAAGTGTTTTGAGCGGCCTTACTATAATTTCTTGTACCTCTTGGGGTAAGCGCTCTATGTAGGCCTCTACCCTGCACTGACAATTTTCATCGGGCTTGGCAACAAATTCATATACCGGATAACCCTTTGTAGAAAGCGCAATGCGGTCACCAGGCCTTGCATATACCGAGAAATGACCATTGGGTTGCCCAAATATGCCTCTACCCGTTGATTTATTGACGACCATCAGGTTGAAGAAATTTTGCTCACGGAGTGTATCTAGGACTTTACCCGAAATAAAAACTTGGTCGCACTGTGCATGTAGCGCTGTTTGAAAGCTCAAAAGCACAATAAAAAGCAAAAAAATGGATCTAAAGTTTTTCAAAATACCAAGTGAAGTCATAGGTAGGGCCTAGTAACAAATAGACGGGCAACAAGATAGAAAGTAACCAAACAACGATGATAATTGTTTTGAACCAAGTTGAAGCGTCTCGTTTTAATGGTGCTAACAAGACCGCATTGACATGCGCAGCTACAAGTTCTGCGGCATCAGCGCCTTGTATTTGAACCAACTGCGACAAACGCGGCTGTCTGTCAAGTATGGCATTCTTGAGTTGGTGATAATCGTAGTCTGAGAGGTCTTCGTAATTGAGTTCGTAATTGAGTTGCAATTGGTCTAGGTACTTGCGCAATTCATAGTTGCGCTGAAAACCCCTGACTTTGAATGACATCAGCAAACCAAAGGCAAAAAGTATCCAACTTTCTATGAAGTAACCGACCGTCATCATGAGCAAAGACGACAACAAAGAAAAAATCAAAAGAAAGAAATCGCGTTTGCGCTTGACAAATAATTTAAAAAGCTGCCCGCCGTCCAGCGGGTCTATAGGAAACAGATTGATGACATTTAAAAATAAGAACAGAAATGAAAGTTCTAAAAGCCAAGACAATTGATAGGCAACTGAAAAATGTAAACAAACAAGACCTAAAATCACCCCAGGAAAGGGCCCCGCAGCAATCACTAAAAAACTCTCTTTTTGGGAATAATTGAGTTTCGAGCCTTGTACAAAAGCACCCATTAATGGAATAAAAAGCATGCGCAAATCTTGGTACTTGTAGCGCTTCATGAGTAAGTAATGACCTAGCTCGTGAATAAACAAGACCGACACTAAATAGAATACGAAATCGAGTTGATCAGAAAAAACGTAGAGAAAACTCAGTACAAAAACGACAACTGAAAAGGCTGTCAAGCCCCAATTTCCTTCAACTTTTACTTTTTCAAGCTGAGGTTTGGCTTCATACCAAGAAGAAGGGCCTTGGTCTTCCATGCTTACATGCCAGGCATTCCGCCCATTCCTTTCAATTTGCTCATCATCCCCATCATGTTTCTAGGGTTACTCATGAGCTTCATCATTTTGCGCATTTCTTCAAACTGCTTGAGCAATTTATTGATTTCTTGAATGTCGGTGCCGCTTCCTTTGGCAATTCTGGATTTTCTGGAAGGATTGAGCAAGCCCGGGTTGGCTCTTTCTTTTGGCGTCATGGATAAAATGATGGCTTCAATCCCTTTGAATGCGTCGTCTGGAATATCGACATCTTTCATGGCTTTGCCCATTCCTGGAATCATGCCCATGAGGTCTTTGACGTTACCCATTTTTTTGATTTGCTGCAATTGCGCCAAGAAATCATTGAGATCAAATTGATCTTTCATGATTTTCTTTTGCAATTTGCGCGCTTCCTCTTCGTTGAATTGCTCTTGAGCGCGTTCTACCAAGGAAACAACATCACCCATCCCAAGGATGCGATCAGCCATTCTTTTTGGATAAAATACATCAAGGGCATCCATTTTTTCACCAGTACCAACAAACTTGATGGGTTTGTTAACCACCGCCTTAATCGATAAAGCTGCACCACCGCGCGTATCGCCATCGAGTTTGGTTAAGACCACCCCATCGAAATCGATGCGCTCGTTAAAGGCTTTAGCAGTATTGACCGCATCTTGACCCGTCATGGAGTCAACAACAAACAAGGTTTCAGCTGGCTGAATGGCTTGCTTGAGCGCGGCAATTTCGTTCATCATTTGCTCGTCAACGGCCAAACGACCTGCGGTATCGACAAGGACTACATTAAACGCATTGCTTCTGGCATGCTGAATAGCCGCCTGTGCAATCTGAATTGGATTTTTTTCTTCTTTGTTTGAGAAAACTTCAATTTGAAGTTGCTCTCCGAGTACGTGCAATTGGTCAATGGCAGCTGGTCTGTAGACGTCACAGGCTACCAAAAGGACTTTTTTACCTTTTTTATTTTTGAGATAGGCACCAAGCTTTCCAGTAAAAGTTGTTTTACCCGAACCTTGCAAACCTGACATCAAGATGATGGCTGGCGAACCTTTGAGGTTGATATCTACTTCATTGCCACCCATGAGCTCGATGAGCTCTTCATGACAAATTTTAATCATGAGCTGACCCGGCGAAACGCTATTAAGAACGTCTCTACCAAGCGCTTTCTCTTTGACTACGTTGGTGAAGTGTTTGGCTGTATTGAAACTGACGTCGGCATCGAGCAAAGCTCTACGGACTTCTTTGAGCGTTTCAGCTACGTTAATTTCGGTGATTTGCCCCTGTCCTTTCAGGACTTTAAAGGCTCTTTCAAACTTATCGGTTAGATTCTCAAACATATTGCTTACGTGTGTCTACAAAGATACGTAGCAAATTTGAATTGCGAGATATTTAGCGGCATTATGAAAGGAGCATCAAAACGCGATCGTTAACTCGTTGGATTCAATGAGCTTTCTTAAATTCAGCACCGCATAACGCATGCGTCCTAATGCCGTATTGATACTAATTCCCTCAGATTCGGCAATTTCTTTAAATGCACGGTCCTGAAAAAGGCGCATGTAAATCATTTCTTTTTGCGCATCTGGCAAATGTTGGAGCATTTCGTGCAATTGCGCTTTTAACTCTTCAAAACTTGCTTGTTGAACAAAGTTGGGATCTTCGCTGGCAATGCGATGAAAGATATTGTAGTCTTCAGAAATCGAATGGCGCTCTGAAATGAGGCGGTGTTTGCGCTGCTTGCGAAAATGATCGATGACCAAATTGTGTGCAATGCGTAAAACCCAAGGTAAAAATTTACCTTCCTCTTGATACGCCCCCACTTTTAGTTTCTGAATGACCTTTATAAAGGTTTCTTGAAACACATCGTTGGCCAATTCACTGTCTTTAAGTTTATGAAAAATAAACTTAAAAATGGCTTCTTGGTGTCTGCTTAACAAGACTTCAAAAGCGGTTTCATTTCCGGAAATATAAGATTTTACTAATTGAGAATCAGAACATTGAGACAAGACCATAATTTACACTTTAGTGCTGAAAAAGAATTCAACGATTAAAAGTAAAATTGATCTATAGGCGTTCTTTTGTTAGAATTAGTTAGGCGAATATAGTAAAAAAGGATTTAAATCAAAAAAGTCGCTCAAAAAGAATGCTTAATTTTGTCACACAACGAAAAATAAGTTATGCCAAAAATAGCCATCAAAGGGCAAGAAATGCCTGCCTCCCCGATTAGAAAACTTGTTCCTTACGCCGAAACTGCTAAAAAAGCAGGTAAAATTGTTTACCATTTAAATATTGGCCAGCCCGACATCCACACCCCAGAAGTGGCGCTACAAGCCATTAAAAATTTAGATCACAAAGTACTCGAGTATAGCCATTCGGCTGGTTTTGAAAGCTACCGCAACAAACTGGCATTAAGCTATCAAAAACAAGGAATTCCGGTTGACGCAGCAGATATCATTGTCACTACTGGTGGCTCAGAAGCCCTCATTTTCGGACTCATGAGTGCGTGTAACCCTGGTGATGAAGTCATTATTCCTGAGCCTTTTTATGCCAACTACAATGGATTTGCAGTTATGGCAGGTCTAAAAGTTGTTCCGGTTACCTCTAGTATTGAAGTTGGCTTTGCCTTGCCTCCAGTTGCTGAAATTGAAGCAAAGATTACGAGCAAAACCAAGGCAATCATTATTTGCAATCCTGGTAACCCAACAGGCTATCTTTATTCGCAATCTGAGCTCGAGCAACTCAAAGCTATTGTGCAAAAACACGATCTCTTTTTATTTGCCGACGAAGTTTACCGCGAGTTCTGTTATGACGGCGCTCAACCTTTTTCAGTCATGAACTTAAAAGGCATTGAGCAAAATGTCATCATGATTGATTCCGTTTCTAAGCGTTATTCTATGTGTGGCGCCCGCATTGGTGCCATCATCTCCAAGAACCATGAACTCATGGCAGCGGTCTTGAAATTTGGCCAAGCCAGACTTTCACCACCAACTGTAGACCAAATTGCAGCTGAAGCAGCTCTCGAAACACCACAAACCTATTTCGACGAAGTGGTGGCCGAATATGTGGCGCGCAGAAACATCATGGTCGATGGCTTAAACAGTATTCCAGGCGTTTTTTGCCCAAAACCAAGTGGTGCTTTTTATTGTGTCGCTAAATTCCCTGTAGACAACGCAGAGAAATTTTGTCAGTGGCTACTCGAAGACTTTGCCTACGAAGGGCAAACAGTCATGATGGCGCCGGCGAACGGTTTTTATGCCACACCAGGTGCTGGTTTGCAAGAAGCTAGAATCGCCTACGTTCTTGATCAAGCGCATCTGAAAGCTGCAGTTGAATGTTTGCGCCATGCACTTGAGCAATACCCTGGCACCACTCGTTAAGAACCAATTCAAAGTTCACGCGTTAATTAGCTATGAAACAATTCGAAGTTCCTGCTTTCTACAGATCGCCTCTCATTTCAAAAATCAAGGCCAGTAGAAAAATTGAAGATCCCAGAAAAAAGGACTTCACGCCTTCCAAAATTCAAATTGGCGACTTCACGTTTCTTTTAGCAAGACACTTTGGTTTCTGTTATGGCGTTGAAAATGCCATCGAGCGCAGTTACAAGGCCTTAGCAGAAAACCCAGGAAAGCGCATCTTTCTTTTGAGTCAGATGATCCACAACCCTGCTGTCAATGAAGATTTAACAGCCAATGGCATTCAATTTCTTCAAGACACCAACGGAAAGCAACTCATCGACTTCTCTACCCTAACGCCGCAAGATATCGTGCTCATTCCGGCCTTCGGAACTACGCTTGAAATTGAGCAGCAACTCAAAGCCTTAGGGCTTGATATCCAAACCTACAACACTACATGTCCTTTCGTTGAAAAAGTCTGGAATCGTTCAGACAAACTTGGCGAAACAGCCCACACCATTATCATTCACGGAAAATATCAGCACGAAGAAACCAGAGCCACCTTTTCTCATGCGGCCTCCAGCGCCCCTGCTTTGATTATCAAAGACATGCCCGAGGCTGAATTTTTGGGCGCTCACTTAAAAGGTCAAAAAACACCAGCTGAATTTCTTGCCTTTTTTGAAGGTAAAATGAGTGCGGGTTTTGACCCAAGCCAACACTTAAATAAAATTGGTGTTGTCAACCAAACTACCATGTTGGCTTCTGAAACCGAAGCAATTACCAATTATATACGCGAGGTCATGATTGATCTTCACGGCGAAGCTGACATAAAAAATCACATTGCAGACACACGTGACACACTTTGTTACGCAACCAACGACAACCAAACCGCAACCTATGGCCTACTCGAAGAAGACGCAGACCTTGCCATCGTTGTTGGTGGATACAACTCTTCCAACACGAGTCATTTAGTGGAATTGCTTGAACAAAAATTCAAGACCTATTTCATCAAAGATGCCGATGAAATCCAAGCTGACCTAAGTATCAATAGCTTTGACATCCATCAAAATGTACTCAGCAAACAAAATCATTTTTTACCCACTCAAAAAGAACTCAAAATAGTCCTGACTTCTGGAGCTTCTTGCCCCGATAGCATCGTTGAGGGTGTCATGAAGCGCCTTTTATCCTTGCGATATTCAGAAGATGAAGTCACAGCTCTTTGCGAACAATTTGCTTAAATTTCAACCATGAAAATTTATACCAAAAAAGGTGACCAAGGCAGCACTGGCCTCATTGGCGGCACACGTGTTTCCAAAGGAGATGTGCGCATAGAAGCCTATGGCACCATTGACGAACTCAATTCCTATATTGGCCTCATTGCTTGTTTAGATATCGATGTGCGCATGCAAGCGCAACTTCACGAAATCCAAGATCGCCTGTTTACCATTGGCTCACATTTAGCCGCTGATCCAGAGAAGAACAAGATGCAGCTCCCTGACTTACTCGACTCCGACATCGAAAAATTAGAGCACTGGATGGATGTCATGGATGAGCAGCTACCCGCCTTGACCGCTTTTATCTTACCCGGAGGACACATCAATGCCGCACACACGCATGTGGCACGCTGTATTTGCCGCCGAGCAGAGCGCATGGTAGTGACACTTGATGAATTAGAAGGTGTTGAAGCACGCGTTTTGATGTACTTGAATCGCCTCAGTGACTACCTTTTTGTGCTTTCTAGAAAACTCGCTCTAGATAAGGGCGCTGCGGAACACACCTGGACTCCTCGTAATTAATTTTCGAGTTTTTTACAGATGGGCTTGGATTTTTGGAAATAAAAATTACTTTTGCCAAAAAATAACCTAAAATAAGTAAACATGTACTGGACACTGGAACTTGCCTCCTATCTCGAAGACGCACCGTGGCCTGCCACCAAAGAAGAATTAATTGATTTTGCGATCCGTACAGGCGCACCGCTAGAGGTTGTAGAAAACCTACAAGACCTCGAAGACGAAGGCGACATGTATGAAAGCATCGAAGAAATTTGGCCAGATTACCCTTCTCGCGAAGACTTCCTCTTTAATGAAGATGAATATTAATCTGGAATAAGGCATCAAGCCATTTAAAAAATAAATCTCGCTCCGGCGGGATTTTTTTTTTGACCTGAATTTATAAAAACGCAAAGCACTACGCTTCGTATTTAAATACAAAGAACAATTCCAAGTAAAATCAGCGCAGCAAATGTACAAATCCAAGTACGGTTCGCTCCTCGCCTTTTGCCGTTTCTCTGTACTTAATCAGGTAGTTATAAATACCGTCAGGGCAGTTGGTGCCATCTGACATCGCGCCATCCCAGGCAGCTTTAGGATCCTTGCTGTAAAAGATTTCTTCTCCCCAGCGGTTAAAGATGGTAAAACTATAGCCTTTTGGCTCAAAGCCCGTTGAAAAAACCGGGAAGAACAACGTATTGAACTCATTTTGGTCAGGCGTAAATGCATTTGGCACATAAACCGCAATGTTGTTCATGACAGTGGCTGTTAGCGTCAAGGAATCTGCACAGCCAATATCTGTAGAACTAATGAGCTGCACCGAATAAGTCCCTTCTGTAAAAGGCAATTGAAAATCAAAAGTACCGCTGGCATTTTCAAAAGTTTGTCCATTAATGGTCCAGAGATGTGTAGAATTTCCGGACGTGACGTTGTAGATGGTAATGATTGGTGCATCAATTTCAACGCTACTCGGATTGATATAAAAATCAGGTACCGGAATCGGATCGATAAAAACCGTGGCACTGACAGAACTACTTTGGCAGTTATTGGCATCAGTTCCAACTACTGAATAAGCAGTGGTCTGACTTGGGCACACCGTAAGGCTGCCATCTAAATTTTGTGGCGCTGACCACAAATAGCTCAAGGCACCGCTCGGAATCAAGGTGGCGCAAGTATTGGCACAAATAAGAGTGTCTGAAACACTCACCACTGGCAAAGCCCATTCAGCAACAGTCAGAACAACCATAGAATCACAACCATTCTGATTGTTGAGATGCACGGTATAAACACCTGGTGCTGTAATATTTAAGCCATTAAAAGCAAGCACAGAGTCGGCACAAATATTTGTTGCAAGCAGCGTAGTGTCAGCTTCCATCACTACGTTTAGATACACCAATGAATCGCAACCAAAAATGTTTGTGAGCAAGCTTTGATAGGTACCTGCACTACTAATTGTTTGACCATGAAATAAATAGGTGGTTCCGATACACAAACTTAAGTTACTAGAACTGGTATCAGGAGCTAAGACAGCTATATCAATTTGATCTTGAGCAGTACAACCAAGGTTGTCGGTAATCGTCAATGAATAGGTACCTGCAGTTTGAACATATATACTGGAAGAAGTTGCGCCGGTGGACCACAAATAGGTGTTGTATGTGTTGGAGGGTTGAAGCAAGCTAGAATCTCCAAGGCAATGGTAGGAATTTGGGCCTAAATCAACAGTAGGTTGTTGCACTGAAACCACAATCGAGTCTCGGGCAACGCCACAACCACTTGGTACATCTAGCCAATAAGTACCCGGAGTTGACACAGTAATACTAGCCGTTGTTGCACCCGTATTCCAAGAATAACTAGCAAAGGTAGAATCTGGTTGCAGCGTAATTGAAGTTCCAGCGCAAATTAAAGTATCTGGACCCAAATTAGGGGCAGTTCCGGGGGCTGGCGGTGTATAGTTGTAGACAAGAATTCCGCTAGCACCCGCCTGAGCGCCAAAATTAGTACCTGCACAAGCAGGGCCAGTATGCAAAATGCTACCCGGATTTCCCCCAATAACAGTTGGTGTAATATTTATCGGAGTGGCCGCCTGCTGCATAACAATTGCACCGCCACCGCCACCGCCACCAGGACCATGACAGGCAGAAGCCCACATGGTGCTGAATATGTTTCCGCCGTTACCACCAGAAACATTGACATTTAAGTTAGAGGTAAAGTTTTGAGAGAGCAAATAAACACAGCCACCTGCGCCACCCGCTCCAGCCCCTTCTGAGTCAGTGTTTCCAACCACACTAGCACCGCTTGCATTGATTTGTTGATTGTTTCCTATGATTGTCGGGGTAATGATAAAAACAATGCCTCCACCGTTTGCACCGGGTGTGCAGTTGAGCCCGTTATCTTTGTAGCCACCACCACCTCCGCCACCAAGAAAAGCGCGATAAGTGGTATAATTGAGTGCCAGGCCACCCATTCCAAAAGCAGTGTTCACTGGGCATGAACCCGAGAACTGATTGCCTCCTCGGCCACCAACACCACCATTTGAACCACCGCCCGCACCCGGGTTACCTGAATTGGCTCCACCGCCTCCATTAGCAAGTGGCGCTCGGTTTCCTTCCATGTTTAAAGGAGCGGTTGCTATACCCTCGCCTTTTTTACCTGCCGAGGCACCTGAGTTTGCGAAGTTGGGGTCATTACACATGAACCAACCCGTAGTGAAGGCTCCACCAACAAAGCCCTGCCCACTGACATTGATCTGATTGTTGAAAGCTAAACTGGTTGTTGCTTCTATGGCAACAACACCGCCAATGGTTCCATTCCAGGGTGTAGCACTTACTACCCCATTGATTGTAGCCTGATTATAGACCGGAACTCTGATGAGCTGAACCTTTCCTGCCGGGCTAAACGATTTACAAAGGTTAGCCACAAAAGTGATTTGGTTTCCTGTTATTGAAGCAATATTTGTAAATTCAAAATTACCTGCCGAACCAAGATTAGTAATTTGCCCAAAACTCGCGGTATTCGTAGTATTGATCAGGGCTCCTTTCATTTGGATAAGTAGCACGCGATCACCCACTGCAAATCCATTTGAACTTGTAACCGTGACGCTATTTGGCGTCATGTTTGTAACAGCCGTGTATATATTAACAACACCTGCAATAGATTGTGCCCTGTACGTATTGAACGAAACAACACAGAGCGCAAATAAAAAAAAATTAAAAATGAGTCGCGTAAATCTTTCGTTCATAGGCTTATCTCATTAATAGTACGCTTCCGTTTATTGTATGAATATCGTCGTTATTCATCGATTTAAAATCTATTTTGAAAGTGTAAATACCTTCAGGTGCTTTCATGTAATTCATGGTGCCGTCCCATCCATATGTTAAGTCTTTTGACTCAAAAACAAGGCCACCCCATCTATTGAAAATGTAAAGATGATAACTTGCTGGGTCAAAGCCTGAAGTGAAAATTGGTTTGAATACATTATTGCATTCGTCGCCGTCAGGGGTAAAAGTATTCGGTACGTAATAGATAATCCCTCCTTTAATTTGAACAAGCACCTGCGTTTGATCAAGACAACCTTCAGCACTTTCGACACTTAAAATAACCGTATAATTCTGGTCTTCAACAAAAGGATACGTATAAGAAAATTCGTTTTCGACTGATTCTTGTAAGGTTCCATCACCGAAGTCCCAGTGATTAATAGCTGCAAACTGCGATGTATTCGTAAAGTTAACCGTTGGGTCGTCGTTGGTGAGCACAAGCGGGTCTGCTGTAAAAGACGCAATAGGTTGATCGTAGACAGTAACGATTGTAGTCGCTGTATCATAACAATTGAAATTATTGACACCCACAACGGTGTAAGTACTGGTTTGCAACGGAGTCAGTACATTGTTGGTTCCGGTCATGGTCGGATCTGACCACGTGTAGTTCGTTGCGCCCGATACGTTAATTGTCGCTGAAAAACCAGGGCAGATTCCTTGATCAGGAGTCAGGTTCAAAACAGGAACCGGATTGACTGTAATCAGTAAAGAAGTACTATCCTGACAGCCATATTGCGTTGTTCCGATGACTTCATAGCTGCCGCTCAATGGATTGATGATTTGTTGATTTGCTACTCCGGAATTAAAACTCACTGGACCATTCCAGGCATAGCTATTGGCCCCTGAAGCAGTAAGTTCTAAAGTATCATAAGCACACAACACCAAATCATTGGCAAGCAATTGCATGTTGGGAAGCGGCACCACTTGAATATTGAATGTGTCGGTATAATTACACAAATAAGGGTCAATAGCTGTCACATAATAAGTATTGGTTTGGGGAGGTGTAATAGTGAAACTAGTTCCGCTCACGGGTAGTACTGCACCCAAAGGCAACCAATAGTATTGAATATTGTTAAAGGTGCTATTCGGAATTTGTGTGGTGCTCTCCCCAATACAAATGAGGGTATCTGAAACACTGAAAATTGGCGTCTGTGAGATTGAAATATCGATAGTTGTAATGGAATCACAGCCATTTACCGTTTGCGATGAATCAATATAAATTCCTGTCTGCGTGAAGGTTAAACCATTATATACAAAAGGACCTCCGTTACAAAGCGTATCTTGAACTGAAATTTGATAAGCCGGCAAAACCGTTACGTCAACCTGATCTGAGGCCGAACAAGATCCTAGGCCAAGCGTATCTGTAACTGTTAAGGTATACGTTTGAACAATTGACCAACCCGTATTGATATTCGGTAAAGCAACTGTAGGATTTGAAATATTAGTTGCACTTAAGCCCGTACCCGGTGACCACACATATTGAAAACCGGCAAGTGCTGCCTGACCCAACTGCCCTAATTCATTCGAACAAAGTGTGATGTTTGGCCCAGCATTGACGGCCGGCATAGTGCCTATTGTGAGGTTCAAATTTACCACTGAATCGCAACCATGAACGGTGTTCAAGGTATCTTGATACAAGCCCGATTGGGTTAATGTTTGCCCATTGAATACATATTGACCCGAACAAGACGTGATATTCGAGCTAAGGCTATATTCGGGTTGGATAGTTACAACGATTTGATCTGTGGTAGCGCAGAGACCTGGGTTAGTTGCCAAGGAAGTGGTAACCGTATAGGTTTGCGTAATAGGCGCGCCTGTTGTATTATTGATGTTTACTGTCGGGTTGGCGGCATTCGTTGAATTCAGACCGGTTGCAGGTGACCAACTGTAAACATAACCTGTATTTGCTGCGGCACCAATATTGACATTCTCTCCGGAACAGGTTGTCACGTCTACGCCAGCGTTTGATGGAGCTTGATTTGTATAAATGATCACGTTTCTGATTGAATGCATGTCATATAATGCACCCGTACTTGCCGTGAAACCCATGTATCCGGTGAATCCGATGGTATAATTGGCTGTTAACAGAACTACATTATTTACGTAAACCGTAACCAAACCGTTGTTGTATACAATTTTAACAGGTTGATAACTCGAATTTCTGAGGTAATTAAGGCTACCTCCAGAATTTTGAACTTTTGGTGTGGTAGCAATACATTCGTTGTAGCCTATTCCATTGAAAATTTGTAGCTCTGGATTGGTTCCACCCTGCGAACAATTGTCATAAGTGTCTATCACTACTTTCATTCCCTGGGCTGTACCTGGTATTCCAATTCCTCCACCGACAACAAATCCGGTTGGAGGTGTATTTATGAAACAGAAGGCCAAACCATCGGCTGCATTCCCACCCCAAATTCGGTATTCAAATTCTACTGTCCACTGCTGGCATTGTGTTAAATTAATGGGTGAATTGTAAAAAACTCCTCCGGACTGCGAGGTCGCAATATTTGTCAGAATGAGTTCATTTGAAAAATTATCTACATCTCCTGGTGTGTCGCCAATGTGGGCGTTTCCGGTTAAATTCCAACCTGTTGTGACCATGTTTGGAGATCCAGTGAGCTGACCAAAGACATAGGTTTGAGCCTTTATTGTATTGAAATACAATATATTAACTAATGTTATAAGCAAAAAATAAACTCTCATTGGCTACAAAACGTTATAAACAAAGATACGTTGCTAAATTTAAATATTTTAATTGCTTTTTTATTTCACTTAGTGTAAATTTGACACAAACTAAACTTACAGGCATGAAAGCCACAGAAAAAAACCAAGCACATCAAGAACGATTTCAACCTTTCAATATTGTTGTTTTCGGTGGTGATGGCGACCTCTCAATCAGAAAAATTCTTCCTGCTTTATTTCATCGCGATTTAGATGGACAGCTCAACATCCCATATAACGTTGTTGCCATCACTCGAAAAACGCCAGATATCGCAGCTTTTCACGACAGACTAATTCCATTTTTGGAGGTGAGTGATCATCACAAATATAGCAGAGCAGAAATAGACAAGTTTTTAAAACGCGTGCAACTTATTCAGGCAGAAGACTCTACTGTTGAAAACTATAAAGATTTGGCGGCATTTTTAAAGCAATTCCCAGATTATCAAAACATCTATTATTATTCAACTCCGTCTTCAGCGTTTGGCCCCATTACGCAAACATTAAAAGCTTGCGGCTTGGTCTCAGATAGCAGTAAGGTGGTTCTTGAAAAACCGCTTGGCCATAGCCTTGACTCTTCCAATGCAATCAATGCAGAAATTACGCAAGCATTTGAAGAACACCAGATTTACCGTATTGACCACTACTTGGGGAAAGAAACTGTACAAAACCTAATGGTCTTGCGCTTTGCGAACAATTTGTTTGAACGCGCCTGGAATGCTGAAAACATTGAAAGCGTGCAAATTACGGTGGCAGAAAGCCTTGGGGTAGAAAAACGCGCTTCATATTACGATCAATCTGGTGCCCTACTCGATATGGTGCAGAATCACCTACTGCAATTGCTCTGCTTAGTAGCCATGGACCCACCAGTTGCACTTGAAGCAGACGAAGTCCGCAATGAAAAACTCAAAGTACTAAAAGCCCTGCGCCCACTCAATAAAAAATCCATTCTTAAAGATACCGTAAAAGGTCAATATACAAGAGGGGTTTCAAATGGCGTACAAGTCAATAGTTACCTTGAAGACATTGAAAAATACGAATCCAAAACCGAGACTTTTGTTGCCATAAAAACTTATGTCGACAACTGGCGCTGGAAAGGAGTACCGTTCTTGCTAAGAACAGGAAAGCGCATGATCAAACGTTATTCTGAAATTGTGATCAATTTCCGCGAAGTCAAGCACAATATTTTCCCATCTAAAGAAAAGCTCAATAACAATAAGTTGATCATCCGCTTACAACCTGAGGAAAGAATTGAATTGATCCAAATGACCAAGATTCCTGGCCCAGGTGGTTATCGATATAAGCCTATTGCCTTGAAACTCGATTACAACGATTCTTTTAAAGAGCGCTTCCCAGAGGCCTATGAGCGTTTAATTATTGACGTCATTCGCGGAAATCAAACGTTATTCATGCGTCAAGATGAACTTCAAGCAGCCTGGACTTTCATTGAATCTGTTACCAATGGGTGGAAAGAAACTAATATGCCAAATGTGCTTTACGAAGCAGGTACTTGGGGTCCTGGAGACGATATTTTACATGACGACGAGACATGGATCACCAAAACATGGAGAGAATGATCAGTTTTGAAACAAAACATGAATTAGAGCAGCAGCTCACCCATGATATCGCCGCTCATTTGACTGCAGCGATTGCTGAGCGTGGTAAAGCGACCTTACTTTTATCTGGAGGTAGTACACCTGGCGGTGTGTATCGCTTGCTTTCACATGTAGAACTCGACTGGAGTAAAGTAGTCGTAGGGCTTGTAGATGAACGCTTTGTAGGGCCTGATAGTGAATTTTCAAATCATTTACTGCTGCAAAACACACTGCTTCAAAACAAGGCGCAAGTTGCCCAATTTGTACCTATGGTAAGCAACCTAAACGACTACCAGAAAAATCTTCAAGAAATTGAAGTGGCGTACCGTATATTTACGGAACCAGATGTTGCGCTCTTAGGAATGGGCCCAGATGGTCATACGGCTTCAATCTTCCCCAATGACCCCGCTTCTGAAGTGGCATCAAAAGAAACCAAGCAATTGATATTCAATACCAATGCACCCGCCCACCCCACGCAAAGAATCACTTGCTCAGCAGCTTTGCTATTCAGTTCAAGAAACTTACTCTTAATGCTCACCGGTGCACAAAAATTAGACGTCTATGAACATGCAGCACAAGCAAAATTGCCAATTGCTTCATTTCAGAAACACATCGATCAAATCTATTACTCAGCCTCATGATACACCCAAAGATTGCTGAAATTACAGCCAGAATTGTTGAAAGAAGTAAAGAAACACGCAGCGCCTATTTGCAACAGATGGATGCAGCCTTTTTAGATGGCGTTCATAGAAGCACCCTGAGTTGTGGAAACCTTGCTCATGGTTTTGCTGCCTGCAATGCCCACGACAAGCAAGAATTAGCTGCCGACATCACTCCAAATTTAGGTATCCTTACTGCTTACAACGACATGCTTTCAGCACATCAAGTGTATGAAGATTACCCAAAAGACATCAAAAAATTTGCGCATGAATTTAAAGCCGTAGCTCAGGTCGCAGGCGGCGTACCTGCTATGTGTGACGGCGTTACGCAAGGGCAACCCGGAATGGAACTTTCTTTATATAGCCGCGATGTAATTGCACTTTCAAGCGCTGTTGGCCTATCTCACAATATGTTCGATGGGGTTTTGTGTCTTGGCATCTGCGATAAAATTGTACCTGGCTTATTAATGGGTGCGCTTCGCTTTGGACACCTCCCGACTATATTTATGCCTGGTGGGCCAATGCCTAGCGGAATCAGTAATGAAGAGAAGTCACAGATTCGTCAGGCTTTTGCAGAAGGCAAAATTGGCCGCGAAGAATTGCTCAAAGGAGAATCAGACTCTTATCATTCACCGGGAACTTGCACGTTTTACGGTACAGCCAATAGCAATCAGATGCTCATGGAAATCATGGGGCTACACCTACCAGGATCAAGTTTCGTCAATCCAAATACCGAACTCAGACACTTACTCAATAAAGAAGCGGTGCGTGTTTTGGTAGAAAATATCCGCATTGGAAAGTCAAGAAGTCTTTCACAGATTTTTGATGAAAAAACGGTAGTGAACGGAATTATCGGTTTACTTGCCACAGGCGGATCAACCAATCATACCATTCACCTCATTGCGATTGCACGTGCGGCTGGCATTATCATCAATTGGGAAGATATGTCAGATTTGTCAGCAGTGGTTCCACTCATTACTAGAATGTATCCGAACGGAGCGGCCGACGTCAATCATTTCCATGCAGCTGGAGGTATGGGCTTTGTCATCCACACCTTACTTGAATCTAACTTACTACACGAAGACGTGAATACCATTATTGGTCATGGCTTAAAGCAATATACACAAGAACCTAAAATTTCAAATGGTTCTTTAACCTGGACTGAAGGTGCCAAGTCTTCTTTAAATACTTCTATCATCAGACCTGCCTCTGAACCGTTTACAGCTGATGGTGGCATCAAACTATTGAAAGGCAATCTTGGACGCTCTGTGATCAAAACTGCCGCTGTTGAACCACAGCACAGAATTGTCGAAGCTCCGGCCATCGTTTTTCATGAACAAAGCGACCTCATAGCTGCGTTCAAAAGAGGAGAACTCGATAAAGATTTTATTGCAGTCGTGCCCTTCCAAGGCCCGAAATACAACGGAATGCCAGAATTACATAGCCTCACTCCTACCTTAACTGTACTTCAGAAAAAAGGCTTCAAGGTTGGCTTGGTTACGGATGGCCGTATGTCTGGAGCTTCCGGAAAAGTACCGGCAGCAATTCACCTGACACCCGAGGCCTATGATGGCGGTCTTATCGCCAAAATTCAGACCGGTGACCTTTTGCGCTTAGACAGTGAAAACGGTATTTTGGAAGTACTCAATGAAGCAGCAGTACAACAAAGACCAATCGAAGTAAAAGACAACAAACAACATTTCTTATTTGGTCGTGAGTTGTTTGCGAACCTTCGATCTTCAGTGAGTCAAAGCGAGGATGGCGCTTCGTTTATAGTTTAAGAATAGCTGAAATTTTAAGCTGTTTGTTCTTCGCTTTCTTCTCTCCAGATAATAGAAGCGCATACTGAAAGCAATAAGGCACCAAGTACTATTGACAAAGATACAGCCGATTCAATGTGGAAAAATGGAGCCAAAAGCATTTTGACACCGATGAAGCTCAGAATGAAGGCCAAGCCATATTTCAACTTTGAGAACATATGAATGGAATTGGCCAGCAAGAAATACATCGAACGCAAACCTAGTACGGCAAAGATATTTGAAGTATAAAGAATCAGTGGGTCGTTGGGCGCAATGGCAAAAATCGCTGGAATTGAATCTATGGCGAAAATGAGGTCTGTCGTTTCGATGACCACTAAAACTAAAAACAATTTTGTAGCCAATCTTTTGGTTCCTCTTTTAACAAAGAAGCGATCGCCGTAATAATGCTTGGTCACAGGAAAAATCTTGCGCACCATTCGTGCACCCAAACTTTTACCGTAGTCTTTTTGATCGTCGTCGTCCGAATCAAATAATGATTTGATACCTGCGTATATTAAAAACGTACCAAAAATGGTTAAAATAAGGTTAGGTCTGAAGAAGAAACCTGGCTGAGGATGTGCTCCTTGATCAAGGCTAAATTGATAGCCAAACAGCTCAAAAGCAGGAAGGTAAGTCATTTTAATTAGACCAATACCTGAGAATATAAAAATGGCCCTGAAAACGAGTGCCCCAATAATGCCCCAAAACAAGACCCGATGTTGTAAAACCCCATCGAGCTTAAAGAATTTAAAGACCAAAATAAAGACAAACATATTGTCTACTGATAAGGCCTCCTCTATCCAATAAGCAGACTGATATTCAGCAAACTTGGTAAATCCGAGTTGCCACCAAACTACCGCACTAAATCCCATAGAAAGGGAAATCCAGATGAGCGTCCAGCGCAAAGCTTCTTTGTTGGTGATTTGATGGGATTTCTTATTGACGAGCCCAAGATCGATGAGCAACATCGTAAAAATAACCACCGCAAAAATTCCGACTAACCAAGGATTGACCTGCATAAAAGATGTTTTGGCAAAAATAAAAAAGAAAGCCACATGCTCGCATGTGGCTTTCCCTTAAAGCGTCATTAAAATTATTTTTTCTCGAGCAAATAATTGACTGCATTTGCTGCGTTGACAAAACCGCCTGTGATACACAACTCAGTCATTTTGAGTTTTTCACCATTTGGAGCTACTACCTTTTTGTTATACTTGGTAGTTGTTGCCATAAGTACTTCACGAACTTGAACAGCTGTTAGTTCAGGGAAATAGCTACGAATCATGGCAGCAACACCAGCTACTGCCGGAGAAGCCATTGAGGTGCCACTTGCATTTTCATAGCTGTAGTCAGGAACTGTAGAATAAATATCTACACCTGGCGCAAAGAAATCAACTGAGGTTGCCCCGTAGTTTGAGAAATCTGCAATTAAAGTTTTTGAGCTATTAGAACTGCTGCTTGCCCCAACTTCAATCCAGTTTGGTGCTACTTCTTTGTTATTCAATTTGCGCGTTGGGTAAGAATCTTCGACGTCTTTGTTTTTACCGTCGTTACCTGCTGCATGCACTAAAAGCACATCTTTACTTTGAGCATATTTGATAGCTGCATCTACGTAATCTTTGTTAGGGGTCCAGTATTTACCAAACGACATATTGATCACTTTTGCGCCGTTATCAACTGCGTAAATGATGGCATTTGCTACATCTTTATCTCGTTCGTCTCCGTCTGGAACGGCACGAACAACCATGATGCGCACATTATCTGCAATACCGTCAATTCCCATTCCGTTGTTGCGTGTTGCTGCAATAATTCCGGAAACGTGAGTGCCATGCATAGCGTCTGGACCTTCATAGCGGTTACACCCGTAAATTTTTGAACTGAGGTCGTTAGGGTCATCACCTACAATTGCCGTACGAATAGAATCTGCGTTTTGCATAGACAAAGCAATTGAACTAGCAATAGACTCTTCCGCAGACTTAAGCTCAGGACTTAACTGATCTGCAGGGATGATTCCGAGAATTTGTTTCATTCTTCCTTGCATTCTTTTGTCGATCTCTGTATTTGCTACATAAGTGTCATTCGCTTCTTTACTAAAAGTTTTGCCTGTTTGGTCCTCAACTCTGAGTATATATTCGCTGAGTGCACGGATGTTCTTCAAAGAAGCTTGCTTTTCATTAAGTTCTTCCTCAAATGCAATTTTGATTTTTTCATATGTAGCGAAACGCGCACGCTCGTTGGCTGGAATATCTTGGGCTTTCTTGCCAGCAAAATATTTGGACTCCATTAAATACATTCTTGCCAATTCAAGTGCTTCTTTATCGATATCTTCTGTTTGACCACCTAAAAAAGACCAACCATTGACATCATCGATATAACCATTGCGATCATCGTCAATGCCATTTCCTGGAATTTCATCTTCGTTAACCCAGATCACGTCTTGTAGATCTGGATGATCTGTTTCAACGCCGCTGTCAATCACGGCAACAATAACCGTAGTTGACTTTTTGCCTGCTGCATTTAACATTTCGTAGGCTTTGGTCGCACCAGTTCCGTATACGCCATCAGCTTTTGGTTCTTTGAGGTACCAATTTAAGTTTTCAGGCCCTGAAGTTTCGCTTTTTTGAGCAAACGATAAACTTACGAAGCTCACAAAGGCAAGGAGAATAAAGTTTTTAGACATGTTTAATAATTTAAGAAAACGAAAATACGTTTAATTTTTAGCTGACGAAAATCTTGTTGAAAAGTTATAATGTGGAGAAATCGTGTAAAACAATGTAAAGAAGGTTACGCATAGAGCAAAACAAAGGGTTAATTTTGTGAATCAAAATAAAACCACATGAGTCAAATTGAACGTCTTTCTTGCTTAATTATCGGATCAGGACCAGCAGGTTATACCGCTGCCATTTATGCAGCTCGTGCTGACATGAAACCTGTCATGTACCAAGGTTTGCAACCTGGGGGTCAATTGACCACCACCAATGAAGTTGAAAATTTCCCAGGTTACCCAGAGGGCATCACTGGCCCTGAAATGATGCTGCAATTAGAAGCGCAAGCCAAGCGTTTTGAAACCGATGTGCGCAGTGGTTTCATTACCAAGGTTGATTTCTCTGGCCCTATCCACAAATGCTGGACAGAAGATGGTCACGAAATACATGCCGATACCATCATCATTTCTACGGGTGCCTCTGCTAAATACCTCGGTCTAGAAAGTGAACAACATTACCTCAAATTGGGTGGTGGTGTTTCAGCCTGTGCTGTCTGTGATGGTTTCTTTTACAGAAACCAAGAAGTAGTGATTGTAGGAGCTGGTGACTCAGCGTGTGAGGAAGCACATTATCTATCAAAATTATGTACCAAAGTAACCATGTTGGTGCGTAAAAATGAATTCAGAGCCTCTAAAATCATGGCTGAGCGCGTTCAAAAAACGCCTAACATCGAGATTTTATATAACACCGAAACACTTGAAGTGCTTGGCGATGGCCAACTTGTTACCGGTGTAAAAGTCTTCAATAATGCTACCCAACAAGAATCTGAGATTCCTTGTACTGGCTTCTTTGTTGCTATTGGGCACCAACCAAATACAGCAGTTTTTAAAGATTACATCGACCTCGATGAAACAGGTTATATCAAATACGCACAACCGGGAACTTCCCAAACAAATGTCCCGGGTGTATTTGTTGCCGGAGATGCTGCTGACAAAACCTACCGTCAGGCCATTACGGCAGCCGGAACCGGATGTATGGCAGCACTAGATGCCGAGCGCTATTTAGCAGCAAAGGGGCACTAAGCCACGATCAGCATTAAATTTTTGCAAAAAAAAAGGCAGTGCTCAACGCACTGCCTTTTCATTTAATAGCTTCACAAAGTGAAATCCTTTAGGGCCGTATCCTTGATTATAAAAGAATTTGTGTGCTTTGAAGTTAGATGTATAAGAATCTAGTGCCAACATGTTGCAATTTTCAGCAATGGCTTTTTGCTCTAGGGTCTGAAAAATCAAATCACCGACACCTTGGCTCCTGTAGCTTGGGTCAACAACAATGTTATCAAGCTCTAGGTATTTGCCAATCCAAAGCTTGTTACCCATCCAAACACCACAAATTGCAATGCATTTATCTTGGTCAAAAACTGCCAACTGGCTGTAATTATTGGGCAACATCAGGTCCAATTCATTGGCATACTGTTCATGAGTCAAACTTGGATACAAGAATTGCAAGACCTCTAGTTGGGCCAACATTTCTGTCTTTTGGGTTAAAAAAGCAAAGGAAAAGTCTTTCATAGGATCAGTTCTTGAGCAAATAGGTATCAAATAATTCTAAAATTCTGCGGTATTCATCTGTCCAGGAAGACGTATACTGAAATCCATGGCGCTCGACCGGATACAAAGCCATCCACCAATCTTTTTTCCCAAGCTCAATCAGCCTTTGGTTGAGCCGGACCACATCTTGAAATTGAACGTTGTCATCAATCATACCGTGTAAAATCAATAGCGGATCGACTAAGCCTTCTGCAAAATAGATGGGCGAACTTTGGCGATACGCCTCGGGGTCCGCTTCAGGTGTATTTAAAATATTGGTGGTGTATTCGTGGTTATAATGCGCCCAATCGGTAACAGCGCGCAGCGCTGCTCCGCAAGCAAATTCGTTGGGCTTGGTAAACAAGGCCATGAGTGTAATGAATCCGCCATAAGAACCACCATAGATACCCACTCTTGAAGCATCAATGCCATAACTTTTCACCAAAAAATCTTTCGCATCTTTAAAATCCTCTAAATCTCGACTTCCCATATGGCGATAAATCGCTGTGCGGTAATTTCGACCATAGCCTTCGCTGGCTCTGTAATCTACATCGAGTACCGTGTATCCTTTTTCAACGAGCAGCTGATGGAACATATATTCGCGGTGATAATGACTCCAGTAATGATGCGCATTTTGCAAATAACCAGCACCGTGCACAAACAAGACAGCTGCGCCATTTTTAATTGCTGCTTTGGGCTCATACAGGCGGGCATATACTGAAACACCATCAGAAGCTTGAAAACTCAATACTTGCGGCTTTTGAAAATTCAGTGTGGCCGCATCAAATTGAGGAGTTGTTGACTGCGTGATTTGCAGTGCTTTATTTGGATTTTTAAATCCAGCAATAAAAAGTTCCCATGGCTGTGTAGCCGTACTGAAACGATACACCATTTGCTTTTCATTTGGCGAAAGCTGTACTTCATAAGCACCTTGGTCCGAGAGTACTGGTTTGAATTGTAGTGTTTTTAAATCTAAGTGATGAAAACTTCTGGTTCCTGGATGAAGAAGATTGGTGCTCAAATAAAATGAGTTACTGTCTTTGGCTAATTGTACTTGATGTACTTCGAAATTTCCGCTAGTCAATGCCATTTTTGTTTTGGCCTGTAGGTCTAGCGTATACAAGTGTGAATAGCCACTTTCTTCTGATTGAAAATAGATACTTTGTGCGTCTTTGAGCCAACCTAAGGTTCCGGTTTCCATGTTCCAGGAAGAAATGCCTGGCCCACCAATCCAAGCGCTGTCATGTTGGTGCTCTAGTTCTTGAATCTGCTGTGTTTCTAGATTGATGCAAACAATCCAACGGTCTTTGTTGTCTGAGCTTCTGATGTCGCACAAAGCCAAGGGTTTAGTTTGAGCAAAAATGAGCGGATGCAAAAACAAGGCGCGCTCAGCTGAACCCATTTGCGTCAGGTGCTCGAAGTTCAGTTTTGCCAGCGAATTGTCTTGAATATCATGCAAATAATAATGAGCGGTGGGTTCCGTATTCTGGACCTTCGAACGCGCTTTCTCATTGAAAACATGCGCATCTGAGGCAATAAAATGCGGTACCTCGGTTAGTTTTCCTTCTTGCTCTATTTCTTGCTTGAGTACTACAAAACGCGCACTCGGATCTACTTGAAAAGCACCAGCTGGTTCAAAAGGCAAGCTAAAGACGTAGGGCTCATCGAGTTTTGTATTTTGCAACTGCTTTTTTCGCACACTTTCAAATAACTCCAACTCAGTTGCCGAGAATCCGTCTTGGCTATCTTTTTGACGCACTTCTTTTTGATATGACACAAGTGGCTGAGCAAGCCCGTTTGATAAGTCAAATTTATATAAGCTATGCTTGCGTTGAAAGACAACCTGATTGCGCTGCTGTAGTAGCTGCAGATTCCAAAACTCATTGGTGAACAGCGGAAATGATTTGACTTGATGCGTCTTGGCATCAAAACATTGTATTTGCTGTTCTTGAATGCGCAAATAATTAAGCGCTCCCGCTCCAGGGTTCCAAACCCATCTTGCTTCCCAAGCTTCTGGCGTCAACACCTTGGTTTGACCTATTTCAAGCGCGTAACTGTAATAGGTCGTTTGCACAGAGTCAGGAAACTTTTTGGTGTAGTAAATCTGTTGCCCATCTAAAGACCACTCATGAGTTTCAGGCAAGGCACCTACAAAACCCGGCCCTTTCATAATTTGACCAAGATCTAATTGAGAGAAAAGCAAATTGTTCGCCAAACAAACAAATACAAAGCACAAGAGGATTTTCATGCGTTAAAAATAGAAATAATTGTACTTTTGATTCAAAGAATCTGCATGAAGAAATTACTCTACATACTATTATCTGAAAGAAACTACCTACTCACCTTGCATCGGTTCTTTTACTTGTTCTACAATCTTGGGTTTTTGCGCAATAAAGAGGCCTTCAAGTTTCATTATTTTGTCCAAAAAATCATCAAGCCTGAATTTGTCGTGATCGATATCGGTGCCAATCTTGGTTACTTTGCCAAAACCTTTTCAAAGCTTGCCTATAAAGGAAAACTGGTAGCTATTGAACCGCTACCTCAGTTCTATCAAATATTAGATCATTTCATCGGTCATCAGGAAAATGTAGAATTGCACAACGTGGCCCTAGGCCAAAATACAGGCGTCATCAGAATGGTATTGCCTCAAACCAATGGCATGATGCGTACTGGCTTACCACATGTCCTCAGACCCGGAGAAGAGCAAACCCAAGAAAAAATTCAAGACGTTCAGATGGTCAACACCTCAGATTTCTTTCAAACCTTTGAGCGCATTGATTATATCAAATGTGATATCGAAGGACACGAATGGGAGGTTTTTCAGCAACTCAAAGACACACTGGCCCAACATCGCCCTTTGGTACAACTAGAAATTGACCCTAAAAACGAAACGCATTTGTTTGAATTTTTCAGCCAACTCAACTATCAACGTTATGGGCTCAACGGACAACACTGTCAAAAAGAAAATTCAACTCATTTCGGAGGAGACTACCTTTTTATCCCAACTGAAAAAGAAAATTTAGTAGCCCAATGGAACGCTTAATTGCACTGCTCTCTTTCGTCTTGCTACTGACGAGTGCCTGTGAAAAAGGCACGGGTACTTTTGTCATTAAAGGCACGGTAACTGACAACACATTTCCTGGTGGCCTTGCTGGTGCCGAACTTACCTTTTACAAAGTTCCGGTTGGAACCTCTGAAGAAATTTTACTTTCTGTTGTCACGATTCCTGTAAGTGGCGCCTATTCTTTTGAAGTTCCGCGTGAAAAAGCAGAGAAATATATTATCAAGGTTTTTAAAACCAATTACTTTCCCATCGAGAAAGAAATATTTTATTCAGAACTCAGTATCAAAGAGCCCAAAATCATCGACCTCAATACAGATGCCATGGCTTGGGTAAAAGTTCATTTCAAAAATAATAACCCAAGTAACCTGGATCATTTCAGATATATCAAACAAGAAGGATTTTCTGGATGTGAAACTTGTTGCCCGAGTACAGCACAAGATTTTTACGGACCTCTAGATACTACTTTTTACTGTGTCAATAAAGGCAATACAAATTACTCGTTGTTCTATTGGGAGCTAAACACACCTAACAATGGCCTTAAAACGGCCTATACAACCGCATTTGATACCGCGCAAATAGAAGTCCTGTATTAAATCTGTAGTAAAAATTATTGCTTAAAGAATTGTGTCTTTAAACCTTTATTTACTTGATAATTCGTGAAGGTTAAGGTAATTCTTCCGTCTTGCGCTTCTTTTGTTCCTGAAGCTTTTTTCTTAGTCTGATGCAAATCAGCAGCCATACTTTTAGGCAATTTGAACTTCTTGACATCTATGGTAAATACTAGTTTACTCGGTAGGCCATTTTTAAGCTGGTCCGTATAGAAATAATCAATTTCAAGCGTGCCGTTGGTCTTACTCGTTACCTGCGCCTTCATGATGACATCTTTGAGCGGGTCAATCCATAACTTCACTAGTATCAAATCTGAACCTTCTTTAAGTGGCAATACCGAGATGACTTGCGTCTTGACATTCCCCAACATTTTTGGGCCATTCAATGCACAAGTATAGCCTTTTTCATCCGTGAGAAAAGCTGTTAAATCGCCCATGCCTTGTTTGGGTAAAATGGCAATTCCTTTAGATTCTACCTTGAATAAATTGGGCTGTTTGAAATAAACCTTGGCATTGACGTCGTCAATTTTGATCATGGGAATATCCGCATGAATATGAACTTGGGCACTGTAGTCAGTGACTTTCTCCAATTTTAGACGCACCTCTTTAAGTAGTGCATTGGGGTCTTGAGCTAAAGCCGAACTACAAACTAAGATCAGCGCGCATAATAAACTAAAAATTTTCATGAGGTGATGTCTTTTCGATTGAATTGAAAAATGGCGAGGCCAACAAATAAAATATTGTGCGCAACGAGTATCCAGACAGATTCCCAGATTGCCGACCACGGAACAGGGTCATTAAAAAAGCTGCGCCAAGAAGCCATGTGCGTCGTAAATAAATACGGTTTGATGTGGTCAAAAACGGAAACATCTAAAGAACCTATGATGGTAAACAGTATGATAATGGCCATGGTCGAAACAATTGGGCCAATAGAGTTGTCTGCAAAAGCTGACAAGCAAATCGAAAGTGTAGCAATGGTGAGCAAGGCTAAATAAGCCACAAAAAAAGCCAAGCCATAACGCCAAAGCACATCGGCATCGGGTAAAATGACCAAACCATCCGAATTCAAAACAATTAAATCACCGGTACCAAAAAGCCAACGCCCGACAAACAAGGCTAAAAAACCCATCCAAAGCACCAAAATAAAAGTGTAAGTAGCGGCGGCAACTAATTTGGACAACACCACTTGTGTTCGGGTAATGGGTTTGGTTAATAGCATTCTTAAGGTCCCCATGGCTGCCTCGCCAGAAAGTAAGTCACCGGTTACAAGCGCCACCAGCAAGGGAATATGAACAATGAGCATTTGCAAAACAATAAATGCTATTAAATTGCCATTGAGTATATGCCCATTAAAAGAAAGCGTCTGCTCAAAAGAAGCGGTTACAAAAGAGATATACATCTTGCCATCGGCTTTCATGGCAAATAGAATTATGCCAATGAGCAACGTGAGCGCGGCAATCCCAATGTAACTTCTAGGTTTGGCGAGGATCTTGATGAATTCGTTGGTGATGTTTTTTCTGAGCATCAGGATTGGGTCATTTGAATGAAAAAATCTTCGAGTTTTCTTTTTGGCTCGAGGGCCATGATCTGAAAGTCTGCCGCCACAAGCCCAGCATTTAAGCCCGGAATCAAGTGCTTTTCAATAGTTAATTCTAAAGTTTTAGGGCTTTCGATTTTAAGTTTTATTTCAGGATATAGATTGGCTATGAAAGCGGCGGCTGCTTGTGCGTTTTCAGCAAGCTCGATATGCAAGGTTGTTTCTTGCTCATTCATGAGTTCAGCAACCTGCCCTTCAATGACGCACTCACCCCGATTGATAATGACCATGCGGTTGGCCAATAATTCAATTTCGGATAATTGATGCGAAGAAAGAATGACCGTTTTTTGCTGCTCGTTTTTCAGCCTTAAAATGAGTTCCCTTACCTCAATGATTCCTTGCGGATCAAGACCGGTTGTAGGTTCATCTAAAATGATGAGTTCGGGCTGATGCAAAAGTGTTTGTGCAATGCCAAGTCTTTGCTTCATGCCGTGAGAAAAACCTGCTACTTTGTCTTTTTCGCGGCCTGCGAGCCCTACAAATTCGAGTTGTTCGTACAGTTGTTTTTCTGTGACAGCTACACCAGAAATACGTGCAAAAATTTCTAAATTCTTAAGGGCGCTGAGGTATTTATAGAAATCGGGTTTTTCAACAATGCTCCCTACTCTAGTGAGAATCGCGGAGCGCTCTTTTTTGAGGTCTTTACCAAAAATTTGGATCTGCCCCGCATCGGGTTTGATCAAGGACAGCATGCAACGCATCGTTGTACTCTTGCCAGCACCATTTGGGCCCAAAAAACCAAAAATATCGCCTTTTTGAACAGTAAAACTGACGTCTTTTACGGCCTGAAAAGAACCAAAAGATTTTTGAAGGTGCGCAACACTTAAAATAGGTTCGTTTTGCATATAGGTAATATTACGTTTAATCAGGGACTAAACAAAAAGATTGTTTGGATAAACTAACCCGGTATCTAAAGTTACTTAAATATCGCTTCGACCTTTGCAAAACGGTACGCAAAGATTTGCTCTAGTTTAGGTTTTACTAACCACGGATGCACCAAACGACCCAATATTCCTAAAGGTAGTACGTAAGTCACAATGTCTGTCATTTCAACGCCGCCATTGACCGCTTTGAAATGATGTTCGTGGTGCCAAATCTTGTAGGGGCCAACACGCTGTTCATCGACGAAAAAATGTAATTCTTTGACTGTTTTGATTTCCGTAACCCAATTCATGGGAATACCGGCCAAAGGCTTGACAGTATACGAAATCATAAGACCTTCATACATTTTTTCAGGCACTTCTGATTTGACAATAAAGCCCATAGAGGGCGGCGTAATTTCCTTTAAATTCAGTGGAGAGGAAAAATAATCCCAACAGGTCTGTAGATCTGCCGGAATAAACTGAGTTCTTTTGAGTTGATACATACTTCCCTAACAAGCAAGTTTCGTTTAAGTTCAATAAAAAAGCCCGTTTTTGACGGGCTCTTATCTTTTTTTTTGCGGTGCTTGTTCAAACACGCAAACGCATATGCATGGATTAATTCAGAGATTCGATAATCATAGCTGAGGCACCACCACCACCGTTACAAATTGCTGCGGCGCCAAGTTTAGCGTTGTTTTGCTTCAAAACGTGTAAAAGCGTAACAATGACGCGTGAACCTGAATTCCCTAGCGGATGCCCAAGTGCAACTGCGCCACCATTGACATCTACTTTTGCTGGGTCAAGACCTAAAATTTTCATGTTCGCTAAGCCCACTACTGAAAATGCCTGATTGAGTTCCCAGTAATCAATATTGGCAATGCTTAAGTTGGCCTTTTCTAGTGCTTTTGGAACTGCTAAAGATGGAGCCGTGGTAAACCACTCTGGTTCATGAGCCGCATCTGCATAACTTACAATTTTTGCCAACGGCTTAAGGCCGTATTTTGCCACAGCCTCTTCAGAAGCCAAGATCAAGGCAGATGCGCCGTCATTAAGCGTAGATGCATTGGCAGCTGTAATGGTTCCGTCTTTATCAAACGCTGGTCTGAGGCCAGGGATTTTATCTAAAAATACATTTTTGTATTCTTCATCTTCGGTAACTACAATCGGGTCTCCTTTTCTTTGAGGAACGCTTACGCCCACTACTTCGTCATTGAAACGACCTGCTTGCCATGCAGCAGCAGCACGCTTGTATGAATTGATGGCAAATTCATCTTGTTGCTCTCTGGTGATTTCATATTTAGTAGCACACAGTTCTGCACAATTACCCATTGGTACTTTACTATAAACGTCTAGCAAACCATCTTTGGTGATGCCATCGAGCATGGTAATATTTCCGAATTTCGTGCCATTTCTGCCATCAATATAATGCGGAGTTTGAGACATGTTCTCCATACCTCCAGCCACAACGATATGATTATCACCGGCCAAAATAGATTGCGCACCAAGCATGATTGCTTTCATTCCTGAAGCGCAAACTTTATTAACGGTTGTACACGGCACTGAATTTGGCAAACCTGCACCAAGAGCTGCTTGTCTTGCCGGAGCCTGACCAACACCTGCTTGAAGGACATTCCCCATGAAAACTTCATTGACTAAGCTTGGGTCTAGACTTGCTTTTTCAAGCGCGCCTTTGATGGCTGTTGCACCCAACTGTGTTGCAGGAACACTAGATAAGCCTCCTAAAAATGCACCAATTGGCGTTCTGACTGCCGATACGATATAAACTGTTTTTGACATGTTGATTGTTTTTGAGCCACGAATTTACGTAAAAATGTATGTATTTTTGGGGCATGCATCTGCTTTCCACATTTTCTATTTGGTGGTCCTTCCCAATTATTGCGCTGTCAATCCTTATCAGTTGGCGTTTTTATCAGCAAGAAACTTGGCTAGAGAAAAAAGCAAAATCTTTAAAGTTGCTGCTGATTGGACTACGCGCAGCTATATTTTCAATCATCGGAATACTTTTACTTGGGCTCACCCTCGAGCTGCTGCAGTTCAAATCTGAATTACCCATCGTTGTTTCGCTCATCGACCATTCTTCTTCGATGCTCAATGATGAAGATCCAAAAGCCTTGCAGCAGAACATTGCTAATTACAAGCAAGCACTTAACGAAAAATTCAAGGATGGCTATCGCCTAGACACTTACTATTTTGGCTCGGATTTACAAACGCAATCCAAAGGCTTCCTGGATCAAAAGACCAACATGGAAATGGCTTTTGAAACCTTAAGCACCAAGTATTTCAATCAGAATTTGGGCGCGGTGGTGCTCATTTCTGACGGAAACTACAACGTGGGGGCTCACCCATCGTATCAAGCCGAGCACCTTCCACTCACCCCTATTTACAGTCTTGCTGTCGGAGACACCACACTAAAAAAAGATCAACTCATCAAGCATATCGCATACAATGATTTGACTTTTCTAAACAACGAATTTCCACTAGAAATAGATATTGAAGCCTACCGCTTGGCCGGGAAAACGGCTTTATTGAGCGTCTATGAAGACGGACAAAAAATTTATGAGCAGCGCATTCAACATGGAGGCAAATTTCAATCTACGCAAACTATTACCTTTCAACACAAAGCCAAAAAAGCAGGCGTCCGGGAATACCGTTTTCAACTGAGTGCCTTACCCGGCGAGTTTACACTTCGAAATAATGCAAAGACTATTTACATTGAAGTTACTGACAGCCGCTCAAAAATACTCATGCTTTCCCATGCGCCGCACCCAGATATGGCGGCTATCGCACAAGCGCTTAAAGGCAATGAAAATTACGAACTGATCCATCAAACACCAGCAAAAGCTAAAGGTGAAATTAAAAAATACGACCTCGTTATTTGGCATGAACCTTCCAATGGCTTTGATGCCAATTTGCTCAATGAAATCAAAACCAACAAAGTAGCCACATGGTATATTTTAGGAAGCCAGGCTGAAATGGCCAGCGTCAAGCAATTACCACTGGGTCTTAATTTGCAATTACGCCAACAACTTGAGGAGGTCCAGACCTATGCGCAAGATGGTTTTTCTTTGTTTGAGCCCGAGCAAGGATGGCTGAGCCTACTTGAACAGTTCCCGCCATTACAAAGACGATTCGGAGAATGCACCACGCTGGGTGCTACCCAAACGCTACTGAAACAACGCATTGGCCCTATTCAGAAAAAAGACCCGCTGCTCACCTTTTCTGATTTCAATCAACAGCGCAGCGCTTGTTTGTTAGGAGAAGGTATTTGGCGCTGGAAATTACAGGCCTATCAAAAAACACAAAGACACGACGCTTTTCAGTCTTTTATTGGTCAAATCTGTTCTTATCTTTTGGTTAAAAAAGAAGGAATGGGCTTGCGTGTACAAGCTCCCGTAAGACTAGACTCCGAGCAAGACTTCGTGCTCAATGCAAGTTTTTATAACGCTTCTTTACAAGCGATCACCACGCCACAACTCAAATGGGAACTCCGCGATGAAAAAGGTAAAATCCGCAAAGGCGAATTACAAGCCAAAGGATCTTATTATCAGTACAAAATAGGTCAACTCAAACCCGGACGCTACAACTGGGCGGTTCGTACTACCGTCAATGGGAAAACTTATGTAAAAACTGGAAAAATAATCGTTGAAGCCATCCAGCTCGAACAACAAGAATCAGCAGCACGACATGCAACACTCAAGCAACTGGCTAGCCAAAGTGGCGGTGCCGTATTTGCACTTCGAGATTACCAAAGTCTGTTCAAGCAACTGCAAACCAATGAAGATTTAGTAGCCGTCAGATCAGAAATTCATCAGTTTGACGAACTCAATGACCTCATTTGGATTTGCCTTGTCCTTACAAGCCTACTTGCTATAGAATGGTTTTTAAGAAGGTATCATGGTACTTACTAAGTAAATCGACATTGCTTTATCAGATTCAAAAAAGACAAAGACCAAATCCAAAGCATGAACATTATTTTTGAGACACTCGATTTTCAGGATTTTACACCCCAACAACTCTATGCTTACTTGCAACTGAGAAGCGAAGTTTTTGTAGTAGAGCAAAATTGTGTGTATCAAGATCTAGACGGCATTGATGAATTTTCAAAACACGTTTTGGTTTACCAAGAAGAACAATTGATCGCTTGTGCACGCATTGTTCCAGCCAGTGTTTTATACGATACTATTTCAATTGGAAGGGTCATTGTGGCGCCAAGTCATCGCGGTAAATCATTAGGTCATCAACTCATGACCTATTGCATAGAGCAAATTGTCAGCTTATTTAACTCGGACAAAATTGTACTCTCAGCACAAGCCCACCTGCAAGGATTCTATGCACAACATGGATTCAAAGCTATCGGAGAAGGATATCTTGAAGATGGCATACCTCATGTCAAGATGCTCAAAGAAAAGTGATTCATTTAAAGACGAATCAGAATTTTCGAATCGCTTTTTTAAGTCTTATCTTTGTGGCAGATATTAAATTCTAGGATTTAGTTGGTGTCGATTTGTTCCGATTTCATGCTACTCCTTATTTAATTGAGAAACCTGATATTTTAATTAATTCATCATAAAATGAAGCATTCTTTCGTAATCCTTGGTCTTACAGGCCTACTACTTCAGGCTTGTGCCGGAACCAAAAATGAAAACAAAACAAGTGCTAATAGCTACCAAACCATTGATGTAACGGCTTTGGACAGAACGATCAAACCTGCAGATGACTTTTTCACTTTTGCGAATGGAACTTGGGTGGCCAAAACAGAAATTCCTGCGAGTGAATCGCGTTGGGGTAGCTTCAATGAGCTCGAGCAGCAAAACAACATCAAATTGAAAGCAATTTTGAATGAGGCAGTTGCTAATCCTGGTACCAAAGGATCTCAAAACCAATTATTGGGTGCTTACTTCAAGTCTTTTACCGACATGCAAAAGCGCGATCAGTTAGGCATTGCACCTATAAAAGAAGACCTTCAAAAAATTGAAAACCTTCAAAATACAGCTCAAATCCAAGGTTTGTTGTCAAGTTTTCATAAAGATGGCATCGGAACACTTTTTGGCTACGGCATTGGTCAAGATCTAAAAAATGTCAATATCAATGTTGCCTACATGGGTCAAGGTGGGATTGGTCTTCCAAACCGCGACTACTACTTTGATGAAAAATACCAAAGTGTTTTAACAGCCTATGAGCAACATATCTCTAGATGTTTTGGGCTCGCTGGCCTGAGCACTGACCCACAAATTGCCACTCAAATTTTAGCACTTGAAAAAGCGCTTGCCAGTGCAATGCTCAGACCTTCAGAAATGCGTGAGCCTGAAAAAACCTACAACAAACTATCGTTGGATGAAGTTGCAAAAAGTCTGGGTAGCAATGTCAATTTTGAAGCTTATCTGAAGGCCATGGGTGCGACACTTCCTGATTCTATCATTGTTAGCAATCCTGCTTTTAACACGCAAGTTGCTGAGCTACTGCAATCAGTAGATCTTAAAACTTGGAAAAATTATTTCAGTTGGTGTCTGATCAACCATTATGCTGGGCATTTGAACAGCGCTTTAGTTCAAGCAAATTTTGACTTCTATGAAGGCGTGCTTTCAGGTAAAAAAGAACAGCAACCTATTGATGAGCAAGCGATTGAAGCCATTACCAATCTAGAAATTGGCGAATTACTCGGTAAAGCTTTCGTCGATAAGCACTTTTCAAAAGCGGCACAGGACCGCGTCAACGAGATGGTAGACAACTTATTGATTGTATACCGTGAGCGCATTGAAAAATTAGACTGGATGACAGACATCACTAAGCAGGAAGCCT
>JBEBBE010000094.1:0-57160 GCA_041158525.1 Bacteroidota bacterium
GACAGCCAAATTGACCTTGGTGGTTCAGAATACGACATCCGCGTAATGCTCGATGCTGCCAATAGAAAGGATATTCAGGATATCTCTGAACTCAGTTTTACAAATAATGAAGGCAAGCAAGTACGCCTCAGTGACTTCGCTAATATCAGCGTAGACAACGCAGCAGGTACACTTGAGCGCAAGAACCGTATTCCAAATACAACACTCAGATGTTATGTCTTAGGGACCGCTCCAGGAACAGTTGCTACTGCCATTGAAGATTATCTTAAAAAAGCACCTCTTGATCCTAATGTTCGCCTCACATGGGGTGGAGAAATCAAAAGACAAAAAGAATCTTTTGGAGCGCTCGGAACAGCTATGGGTATTGGGGTTATCTTGGTCTACCTGATTATGGTGGCCTTGTACGATAACTTTGTGTATCCGTTTGTGGTCTTGTTTTCTATTTTAGTGTCTTTGGTTGGTGCTATCCTAGCGTTAGCCCTTACATCATCCAACATGGGGATTTTCACGATGTTAGGTATGTTGATGCTATTGGGGCTAGTTGCCAAAAATGCCATCCTGATTGTCGATTTCACCAATCACCTCAAGGAAAAAGGAATGTCCACTTATTTAGCCTTACTTGAGGCTGTTAAAGAAAGGATGCGTCCAATTCTCATGACAACCATTGCAATGGTCATTGGTATGGTGCCTATTGCGACAGCAACTGGCTCAGGTGCAGAATGGAAAAATGGCCTTGCTTGGGTACTCATTGGTGGTTTGACCAGTTCCATGTTCTTGACCATCATTGTTGTACCAATGATGTACTACGTTGTGGATCGCATTCAAGCTAAAATTCAATTTAAAAAGCTAGCTAAGCTTGCAGATATTGACGTAAATGAAGAGGCTAAATAATGTTTCTCTGAGTTTCATTGATATACAATAACAAAAGAGGCGGCCATCGGCCGCCTCTTTTGTTATTTATCCAGTAGAAATCATCTTTTCATTAATGACAATCTGAATTCTAGTCTTAGTTCCTTATTTCTTATTTCTTATTTCTTGGACTTCACGTAATTATAAACTCGATAAGTCAGGTAAATATTAATGATAATCACTCCGACGACGACATAGCCCAAAAGATCAAAGTTCATAAGAGGTGAGCTCGGGCTGTACTGCCAAACAATTTTACCACCGATCATAGCGGCAATGCCCCCTGCTATTTGCTGTAATGAAGCATTGATGCTCATGAAGGCGCCTCGATCTTTTGCTTCAGGTACTGAAGTAGTTAGTGCCTGAGACGGTACCATGCGCGCCATAATGCCACCCATCATGAAAATGTTGACAACAATCAGCACAAAAAGGGTGGTTTCCCCTAAGTGTACATAAACCAAAACGGAGGCAATCATGACAATAGAAGCAGTCATGAAAAGCTGAAATTTATTGATTTTGTCGGCCAAAATGCCAATAAGCGGCATGATCATAAATGTGGAGACCCCAACGACCATAAACAAAAAAGGGAGCTCTTTTTGAGAAATGCCAACGTTGTTGACTGCAAACGCGCTGCCCCAAGGCATCATGAAATAACCTCCTAATGACATAAAAGCTGTGGCTAAAAAGCCGATTCTGTAATTACGATTTTTAATGGTGGCCAACAAATGCTTAAAGGCCGAGTTTTCTCGTTCTAAAGCCAAATGCGCATTAATAGGTTTGAGCGCCAATAAAATGGCCAATAGCATTCCAACTGAAAGGCCTACTATTAAATAAAACGGTGTTTGCCAATTGTACATGTCTGCAATAAAAAGACTTAAGGGAATGCCAACAATTTGACTAAGACCAAAGCCCATTTGCATGAAGCCCATGACTCTTCCTCGTTGTTCTAGACTGAAAATATCGGCCACAATAGCCATAGATATTGACGACATGACACCTCCGAATAAACCTGTAAGGATGCGCGCCCAAACAAGTTGATTGTAAGATTCAGCCAACCCACAAAAGAGGGTTCCTAAAATAAAACCACTATAAAAAAACACAAGCAAGCGCTTGCGGTCAAAGCGATCGGCAAAGCCAGCAGTTAAAAAACCGGATAAACCAGCAGCCAAAGCGTAGCTAGAGACTACAATGCCAAATTGATCTGGTTTTACTTTGAAATCTTTCATGAGTAAGTCTCCGAGGGGTGACATCACCATGAAATCGAGGACGACGGTAAATTGGGTAAGTGCTAAAATGGCTACAGCGAGCCATTGATAACGGGTTAGGGCGGTAGTGTTTTTCACAAAACAAAGGTATCAAAGTTCCTGTTTCGGCTTTGTTTTCAAAATGTTAATTATTGAAGCATAACAAATCGTTGCGCTTGCTTTTGATTTCCTTTGGTGCAATGAACAATGTAAATGCCTTGCGACAAGCCGGCTACCGAAAGCATTTCATTGTTTTGCTCACATCTCCAACTACTGATCAAGCGACCATCGAGGTGCCATATGGAAATGTCGGCTCCGATCAATGATGCTGGGATCTCAAAGCGTAAAGTTTGCGCATTTGGGTCGTGAATGAGCTGAAACTGCGCTGAATTGATTGTTTGGGTATAGGCTGTATTCATTTCAATAAAGAGTGTATCCGATGACTGAAAACAGCCTAGTTCATTAATGGAAAGTAAATGGTAGTAGCCTGATTGAAGAACTGAAAGTAGATTACTGTTCTGTCCGATCAGTGGAGCTCCATTAAAATACCATTGCGTAAAAGCACTTGTATTACTTGCGTAAAGTTGCCCTTGTAAACTGTCGTTTTCTATAAAAGGTGTGTTGGGGCTTTCATAGAGTTGTAAGGTATCTTGTTCAATAAAACTTGGCACAGGATTGATGTTTTCAATACTGATCTGATAGGCAATTTGAGCGTTACCTGCCACACAAGCATTGCATGAGCCAATATTAATAGTGTGATTGCCGATATAATCATCGGCGCCAAAATAGCTTTCTCCTATGCTTTGGTCAGCTTCCCAAATTTCAATGGTGTAATCTTGTCCAAGTTCTAGATCTAGTTGCGGCCACCAAGATACAGGTGGGTTTTGATCAATGATAACACCTGATTGATAGACGAGCTGACCATTTTTCTTGATCTTAAAATAAGTGTCGGCTTCTTCAAAGGAAGGGAAGTTTTCTCCGTAATTTGACATGCTTTGGACGTCGAGTTGGGTGAGTTGGATATGAACGGTAGTATCCAGAGCTGTGTAAGCTTGATAGCTAATAGGGTAAGTTCCTGCATGGGCATAAAATTGTGCAGTTGGGTCTTGCGAATTAGAGTTGGACCCATTGCCAAAATCCCAAGCATAATAAGCAAGGCCGGGCTGTAGGTTATTAAAGGATACAAGTGCAGGTGCGCAAGGCTGTGAAACCTGATAAGTGAAAGCCCCGCTATTATTAATTACGGTTGGTGGGTTCACTTGAAAATCTAGTTGGAATTGGTAAGGATAACCTTGTAAGATGGTAAGGTCCGCTAGCACCATCACGCTGATTTGAAAAGTACCTGCAAGGAGTGGTGTTCCGGATATATTGATGCAGCCAAAAACATCGAATTGCGGATTATAATTGCAGTTGTTTTGGGCTTCACTGCAGGTCCAGTTGAGCCCTAATGGTAAGGCGATACTAGTGATTTGAAAGTTAGTAAAAGGATAGCCGAGTGTGTCTGTGGGAAGAACAAAGGTGACATCTGTGCTGTAGGGCTGCCCGACGGTTGCAGTCGGTAGTGTGTTCGGATAAATGCCGACCAATGTTTGGTTGTAGTCAATAGTGCAACCTTGACCAAAGATTGAAAAGTGCATTAAAAGTGCGAGAAGTAGAATGTTTGTTTTCATGTCGTTTAATTTTGACACGAAAGTAGGGGTGGGGTACTGACAAGAGTTCAGTAAAAAAACGGAATTCCGACTTCTTTTTCTTGATTAATCAGCAATTTTACGGACTCTTGGCCCAAGTTCAATGCACTCTAAGTTTTGAATTTGCTCACCTGAAATGGAGAAGCGAAAAATGGTTTTAACCTGATGAAAGCCTTTGAAACCGCAAGCTCCCGGATTCAGCCAGAGCATGTTGTAGCGTTTGTCCATTTGAGCAAGTGCGATATGCGAATGCCCACAAACAAATAATTTTGGAGCACCATTGCGTTGAATTTCTTCAAAGGCAGGTTTTGCATATTTACCGGGTCTTCCTGCAATGTGGGTCATGAGTACTTCAACTTGTTCGATCTTAAAACGCAAGAATTCCTTTGTTGAAGCCCGTATGATATGGTCGTCAATATTCCCAAAAACCGCCCGTGTGGGTTTAAATGCACTCAGTTGATCGAGTACGTCTATAGTACCAATGTCACCCGCATGCCAAATTTCATCGACATCCTTGAAATAATCAAAGATTTTCGGGTCTAAATCCCCGTGCGTATCTGATAATAATCCAATTCTTAGCATGTTATGAACAAAAATAAGGCTTTTGATAGAACTCTAACCACATAATATTCAATGAGACATATCAAATAATCGATAAATAGCTATAAATATTCACTAAACACCGCTACTTGTTCAATCTTGACTGAAAACCAATCTTTTGTGAATAAATTTAGACCTCGGTATATATTTGATAAGCCTAGAACGCTTAAAATTGTAACAAACTAAAAACTATGAACAAAAAAACTACTTTCAACGTGTTGGCAAGAATGAAATCCAGCGCAACTCTTTTGTTGACGCTGTTTTTATTGCTCTCCTCAGGATTGCTCGCACAAATCAACTATTCACAAAACTGGAATGCTGGTAGTATTGCTGGATGGACATCCGTTATGGGGTCGCCTTGGAATTCTTTTTCTCATACAACCTCTCTAGCATGTGAGGGATCTGGAGCGGCACGCACCAACATCTATACAACCGGTACTGCTGGAGCTTTTATTTCTCCAAGTGTTGGACAGTCAATCGGAACTTCAGTTACAATGTCTTATCAGTACAAAGTTACAAACTGGTCAGCAGGAACTGTTGCTACCCCAGCAACTTTTGGCACAATTGATGTACAGTATTCAAGTTCTGCAAGTGGTCCATGGACAACCGTTCAAACAATCAATAGTACCAACCATATCCCTTCGGCAAGTTGTGTCACTAAGACGGTTACCTTTACACCACCTGCGTCTGCAACTTTCTATGTTCGTTTCAATTGTACCTATGGTACAGGAGACTACTGGATGTACTTTGATGATGTAATTATCAATCAAGCGCCCCCAGCACCATGTGCTTACTCAATCGCTTTATACGATACTTACGGTGACGGATGGAACGGTGGAGCCCTTACCCTCAACGTTGGTGGTACGAATGTACTTACTGGTGTTACCCTAGCATCTGGTTCAGGTCCTGCAACATTTAATTTCTCAGCTTATCAAGGGCAAAACATTACCGCGAACTATACAGCAGGAAGTTGGTCTTATGAAAACTACTACCGTGTTTACAATGGTCCAAATGCTACTGGTTCCATTATTTACCAGTCTCCGTCAGGAACTCCTCCTGCAAGTGTTGCTGTTACAAATCCATGTACAGTTGCTAACCCAGGTTGTACTGGAACACCTGCTCCAGGAAACACAATTACTTCAACACCTTCTGTTTTCCCTGCCGGGACAGCTTCACTTACTTTACAGACTGCTACATTAGGTGCAGGTGTGACTTACCAATGGCAATCAGCTCCGAGTTCAACAGGTCCTTGGACAAACGTAGCAACTGGTGGAACTGCTTCTAGTTACACTGCAGCGCCAACTGCTACTACATGGTACCGTTGTCAGGTTACTTGTTCAGGTAATTCTGGAACATCTGCTCCAGTTCAAGTTCAATTGAATCCTTATTGCCAACCAGTTTATTCTTCTGGTACACTCTATGGTGACCTCATTTCGAATGTAGCTATTTCTGGTCCTGGTTTAACTTGGAACAACAACTCTGGAACAGCAACTACTGGTCCATCATATGTATCGTATACAAACCTAGCTCCTGTAGTGATGCAGGCAGCTACCTCTTATTCAATGACAGTAACTGCTGGTTCTTATTCAGGTCAGGCATTTGCAGTTTGGATTGACGCCAATGATGACAACGTTTTCTCTGCAAGTGAAAAAGTTGGTTTTTCTTCAGGAACTACTACTACTAGCTTTGGTTCAGTAACCTTTAATATTAACCTACCTTGTACACCGCCACTAGGAATTCACAGAATGCGTGTACGTGGTGTTTGGTTGGGTACAGGTTCAACAATGGATCCATGTTCAAGCTACGGTTACGGTGAAGCTGAAGATTACCTCGTACAATATGTTCCTGGAGCACCTTTCACGCCATCTTTCACAGCTGCAGCGCCGGCTCAAGCTTGTACTTACATCGATTACACTTACACGACACAGTCGGGTATGCAGAACTATGTTTGGACCTTCCCAGGTACAGCTGGTGTTGATTACACGCTTGTTTCAGGAGGTACAGCAACATCAAATACAGCTGTGGTTAAATGGTTAAACGCTGGTTCTAAAACAGTAGGTATAAACTACAACAACGCTTCAGGATGTGCGAGCGCGGGTCCTGGTTCTAACACAGTAACCGTTCAACAAACAGCTCTTGTACCAAACACTGCTGGTGCACTAGATGTTTGTGCTGGTTCAACTGCAACTTTCACGAATACATTAGCTGGTGGAGCTTGGTCAAGTATCAACCCTGCAGTTGCGACGGTTAACCCAACTACAGGAGTTATTTCAGGTGTAGCTGTTGGAACAACAGATATCGTATACTCTGTAGCTAACCCAGGTACTTGGTGTGCCGCCTCTACAAATACAAAAGCAATTACTGTGAAGCAAACTCCAGTTGTCAACGCTGGTCCTGATGTTACAATTTGTACAGGTGCTTCTACTAACTTAAACGGTTCTGCACAATTTGTTCAAACGCACACGATTCAGTTAACAGATACTTGGGGTGATGGTTGGAATGGTAACTCTGCGAACGTTTTAGTAAACGGAACAGTTGTATTGTCTAATATTACATTAGCAACAGGCTTTGGTCCGGTTTCATACACATTTGGTGCGCAATCAGGCGCAGCTATTTCTGTCGTATTCAATGCAACAGGTTTTTATCCTGAAGAAACAAAAATCACTGTATTAAATGGAGCAGGAACTACTTTGGTTTCTAACTACTCAATTGGTCTTGCTGGTCCTTGGTCAGGAGTTGCTGGTCCATCAATCAGTTCAGTTTGGACACCTGCTGCTACGCTCACCAATGCAAATACAGCTACACCAACTGCAGCCCCACTAGGCACCACTACCTACACGATGTCTACAACTGCTGCTAATGGTTGTACAGGAACTGATCAAGTTTTGGTAACTGTATTGCCAACTCCGGCTCCTCAGCCAGTTATTGCTGCCAATGGTAACACTACTTTCTGTGCCGGAGGTTCAGTAATGCTTGTTGCACCTCCTGCAGACTCTTATGTGTGGTCTAATGGTGCTACAACGCAAACTATCCCTGTTACTACTGCAGGTAACTACTTTGTAACTGTGAATGTTGGTATCTGTTCTGGAATATCTTCAACAGTTCCTGTTGTTGTCAATGCACTTCCTGCGACAAACATTACAGCTAGTGCAACTGCACTTTGCCCAGGAGCAACAGCTACCTTGAGTGTTCCTACTGCAGCTACTTATCTTTGGAGCAACGGTGCAATTACCCCTTCAATTGCAACAAGTACAGCTGGTACATACAGCGTAACGGTTACAAATGCTAATGGTTGTTCAGCAACTTCAGCTCCTGTGACACTTACTGCAGCTACAACACCAACTGTTACAGTAACACCAAACGGTCCGGTTAACTTCTGTACAGGTTCAAGTGTAGTATTGAACTCAAATGCTTCTGCTGGTTCAACTTTCCTTTGGTCTAACGGCGCTACAACACAAAACATTACCGCAAGTACCTCTGGTGTTTATTTTGTGACTGTAACCAATGCTGCTGGTTGTCAAACTATGTCAAACAATATCGTTGTCAATGCACAACAAACATTTACTGCAACTGCAACTGCATTGTCTCCAACAACCGTTTGTCAAGGAACACCTGTAACTTTAGTTGCGAGCCCAGGTTCTTCTTACCTTTGGTCTAACGGTGCTACTACACAAGGTGTCAATGTGACAGCTAGTGGCCCGATCACTGTAACAGTAACCAACGCTTCAGGATGTACAGGAACATCTGCACCTATCAACGTAACGGTGCTTCCAGTTCCTAATGCTATAATCAACGCAAATGGTCCATTAACGTTCTGTGAAGGATCTTCTGTAAACCTTACAGCAACAGGTGGTTCTACTTACAACTGGAGTACTGGTGCGAATACTGCTGCAATTGCAGCTAATGCATCAGGAAACTATGTTGTTACCGTTACAGCAGCCAATGGTTGTACAGACGCTGAGCAGGTAACTGTTACTGTAAATGCTGTGCCATCTGCAAATGTTGTCATGGACGGAAACAGCGTACTTTGCCCAGGTGAAACATTAACGCTCTCTGCAGCTCCAGGTAACACTTATGCATGGTCTACAGGATCTACAGCAAGTGAAATTACAGTTTCAAATGCTGGTACTTATGGTGTAACCGTAACTGGTTCAAATGGTTGTTCATCGAATTCAGGTAACATCATTGTTACTGCTGGTCAGGCATCTGCTTCTACGATTGATGTTACTGCACTTGATGCCTATACTTTGAACGGTGTTGAATACACGACAGCAGGTACCTACACACAAGTGATTCAAAACGAAGCTGGTTGTGATTCAACAATCACCTTGAATCTGACGCTCACTGTAGGTCTTGATGAGTTAAATGGTGTTGCTTATGAAGTGTATCCGAACCCAACTGCTGATCAATTTACAATTGATGCAAGTCAAGCGGTTTACGGAGCTTACAGCATTCAAGATGCTCAAGGTAAAATTGTTAAAGAAGGCCTGATGAATGGCGTTTCAACAACGGTTGAGCTCAACGAGGTAGCTCGTGGAATCTACTTCCTTCGCATCGCTGAAACAACCGAAGCGATCCGCATCATTAAGAATTAATCCATACGGATTTTAGGATAAACAAAAGCCCCGCAGTGCGGGGCTTTTTTTATTTTTGTAAAAACATCTTCGTTTTGATTCGATTTGCTCTGTTTGTATTTTGCTGTCTTACTTTTTATACTCAGTTTAAGGCCCAAACGAATTTTCCATATAGTCGCTTTGTCGATTGGCAGCATGCTGGCTCTGAACAATTAGATTTCAGTACGGCGCAAATCATTCATTTGGATCAGATGGGAATAGATGCCAGTGGACAAGCAGATTGTTCGGCGTTGGTCAATCAAGTCATCCAAACTACCCAAAATCAGCCAACGATCATTCGATTCCCGGCAGGGACATTTTATTTCACAAATTCGATTTTACTTCGTTCGCATATTGCTATCGAAGGAGCTGGGGCCGCGCAGACCTTTTTGCGATTTAATTTAAATCAGTCGGGGTCTGCCATTGTCGGTTCAGGAACACTTTCAAATACGACTTATGATTTAGCACAAGTACCGTTGAAAAATCAACAATTCTTGCGCTGTAACAATCAAGTGTTTCAGGCAGGAGATTGGATCAGGATCTCGTGTGCTGACTCGGCGCTTGTGAGCTCAACTTGGGCATTTGGAACTGTTGGTCAGCTCGTTCAAATTGTTCAAGTAGCGCAGGACACGCTGTTTCTTGCTGCACCGCTGCGTCGCTCCTATATTGGAAATGGGGACGTCAAGATTCAAAAAATGAGTCCTTTAGAGCACATTCAAATCAAATGTCTGTCTATCGAAAGAATCGATGACACCGCTCCTGCGCAAGAAAGCACCATCCAATTCAATTATGTGGTCCATTCAGAGATTTTGCATTTGGCTTCTAAGAATTGCACTTTTGCACATATTGACCTTCGAACCTGTTCCAACATTAGTGTGAAAGCTGCTTATTTTCAAGATGCCTTTTCTTATGGTGGAGGTGGAAGGGCCTATGGTGTTGTCATGCAAGCAACAACCAATGCTTGTTTAGTCGAAGATAACATATTTAAGCACCTGAGGCATGCCATTTTATTGCAATCTGGTGCAAATGGAAATGTAAGTTCCTTAAATTATAGCACAGATGCTTTTTGGTCAGAAGCTTCATTACCTGCAAATTCAGCAGGGGAGTTGGTGCTGCATGGCAATTATGTTTATGCCAATCTATTTGAACAAAATGAAGTCGGGAATATTGTCATAGATAATTCGCATGGTGCAAATGGCCCCGACAATTTATTTTACCGCAACAGAGCTACACTTTATGGCATCTTCTTTAGTGATCAAACTTCGCCCAATCAACTTTTCATCGGCAATCATGTAACGAATACTGCTTTTCCGTATAGTTTAATCAATTACACAATTCAAGGTGTCGGTCATTATCAATTCGCCAACAATAATAAAGGGACTATTGTACCAGCAGGTACCATTCTGAGTTCTGATTCTTCTTTTGCTTACCAACAATGTCCAAATTTTGTTCCGCTAACAACTTGGTTAACCATAGGTGATCAGCCTGTGCTGCTGCAAAATATACCGGCCAAACAAAGATATAACGCTCAACAGTTTGTCTATAACAATTGTGAGCAAACAGCTGCAGTTATCTTTTCTGAATCCATAACAGGAGTGCAAATTTGGCCAAATCCGGCACAAGATGAAATTCAAGTAAGGAGTGAGCAGGAGGCAGGCTCAGTCATAGAAATTTATTCGGTCAATGGTAAACTGATACATAGTCAGCAAAAAATATCCATAATTCAGGGTGTTTCCATTCGACATTTAGATCCAGGTATGTACTATTTGAAATTTTCTGAAAGTTTGGAATCATTTCCTTTTGTCAAAGAGTAACTGCCATTTCCAATATCCATTTATTTGAAATCTGGTAAATGAGGTAGTTCATAAACCGGAAGTCTCATAAACGAAGGTTCAAAATAAGGACTGTTTTGGTAAATGAAGAACAGCTGTTCCCATTCGTCATTGGCAAATTTGACATCCAGTCGTTTTCTTTGCTCATAAGCTTCTTTTAATAGGGGTTGAGCCGCTAGTATTTCTGCAATTTGTTCTTTGAAAACATAGGGCGAAAAATATTCTTTTTGTTGTAGATAACTATCAAAGAAATTCCAACTCAGGTAGCTGTCTTCCGCGAGCGGTTGGAGTACGGAATGAATAAAGCGTGCTTTTTCTTGTGCACAGGGTATGAGCAGATCTCCGGGTTTTAGCGCAAGTGAATACGTTTGACGCTCGAGTTCGATTTGTTGCAATTTAAAGTGGCCTTCATAGGGTTTGGTCGGCGCCTTGAAATTTTTAATCACATAAGAGTTTACCTTGACTGTTCTAGCTGTACTTTCTTCTACCACCGTATAAGCAATTTGATTGGCTTTTAACCTGGCAATGATTTCAAGTTCCTGCCCGCCAACTACATAATATTCTGGTGTCAGAACGGAGTCTTGTGCCTTATAGGTATTGAAATTCGGGATGTATTTCTCATAAGGTTGACTGCGGTCATAACTCAATTGTTCGAGCCCTGTTATCGGATGCTTTGGATAAATAGCTTTATAACCATTAAAGCGAATGGGCTCGGATTGTGACGCGACTAATTGAAAGTTATAAGGGAAATAACTCATGGAGCTGGTCCAGGTATTGGCGTCCTTTCTAGCTGCTTCAATTTCTTCTCCTTTTTCGATACAATAAGCAATCATCGCATTCATAAAGCTCAGTGTTGCTTGAACGCGCTCGGGAAAAGGCTTCAGCATATGTGTTTCAACAGTAAAAGAAAGGCTATGAAACAAGCTTGCATATCCCATGGCGTAGCGAGGAAGGTCGTTAAAGGCAACAATTCCGCTATCAGGTATGGCTCCTTTGAGTTCTACATAAGGGAATAAATCAAAGCCGCTTTGCTTGCAATACGTCTGAAGCGTAGGGATGCAATCTTTATAGGTTATGTTGCTGATACTAGGAGCAAGGCGTTCACGCAGAGAAGCAATATAAGTGAGTGTGTAGGGGTAGTCTGCACCATTTGAAACATGGTTGTCAATAAAAATGTCAGGATGGAGTGCGTGGTAAATCTTAGCAAAAGTGAAGCTATTGATCGCATCCATTTTGATGAAATCTCGGTTGAGGTCTAGGTTTTTAGCGGATCCTCTGAAACCATAGGCTTCTGGTCCGTTTTGATTGGCACGACTTTTATAGTTGCGGTTCATCATTCCGCCAACATTATATGCTGCTATAAATGCGATAACTGGCAATGCCCGATTCTGTGCATCCATTGTTGGTTTTCCGGCACGTATCCATTGATCTAGCCAAAGTAAGCAAGCATTGATTCCGTCTGGCTCGCCTGCATGAATGGCGTTATTGATCAGGATGGTGGTGCCCTTTTGTGCCTTTTCAAAGGTCTTTAAAGAATCTTTATGACCATTGACTACACAAAGGTAAATTGGTAGCCCATAATCCGAGGGCCCCATATTGAATAGTTTGATTTCTCGATGTTGACGGTCTAGTCGTTGAAGATGTGAAACGAGCTCGGGGTAGGTAGGTGTTGTGTTTTCAGACCAGTTTTGACAATAGGAATAAGATAGCTGTTGAAGGAGCAATAGTAATACAATAGTTCTTTTCATAATTCGAAAGTACAAAATTGAGCCCAACACACTCAATTCTATTCATTAACGATGCTAAAAAGAAGGGCAGCTGAGGCGTCTGAAATCGGTAACGCGTTTCTTGCATTTCAAATTGATGCCTAAAGAGATTTCATGTGAGCCACCAGACGTGCCACTGCCTAGTGGGGAAACAGTGAGGTCATAACTATAGCCTATGCGGTATTTGTCGGTGGTAATGCCTACGGTCAAAATAAATGCATCTAGGTTGCGGTACCAAGCCCCAATGGTAAAGCTTTCGTATTTAAGATACGCTCCAATATTGAGTTGTTGAAATCCATTTTGATATTGATAAATGATGTTTGGCGAAAGAAATGTGGAACTAGAATAACGGCCACGCTGACCAATTTTTATATTCGCCCCTAAATGCCCGGTTAACTTTACAGGAAGTCGAGCTTGACCAAGAATAAGAGATTCGTCGGGTCGATTTAAGTGGTGTGCGGCCACCCCGAAGTAAAAGTTCTTTGTGAATCCAACCATACCGGCTGAAACATCAAAGAAACCTCTGCGGCCATTACCGCGGGGTACGTCGCCAGTTTGATAAATGAAACCACGGCGCGGGTCAATCATGTCTCCAAAGGTGAGTTGGCTCCAATCTAGAAACTTTTGGTAGTAAGCGGCTTGTGTTCCAAACATGAGTCTGAATTTGCGGTTTACTTTTAGGTAATAAGAATAACTCGCACCTAACATTGAAGTTTGAATGGTGCCAGGTCCTTGTGTGTCGTGCAGCGCAACAAGACCAACACCACCCGAAATATTTTTGAAATAACTGTCGTAAGAGGCTGCGTAAGTGACGTAGTTTCCGGTGAGTTGCGGCCACTGATTGCGGTAATTGAGCGCCACGCGCGGGCAACCACTAGAGCCAGCAAGAGCAGGGTTGAGGTACACAGGATTTGCGTAAAACTGCGTAAAGGTGGGGTCTTGCGCCAATAAAATAAGGCAATTGAAGCTGAATATTAGGCTAAATAGGATCTTTTTCATGGCTTAAAGGCTGATATAGCGTCGGGCTTTGCGACTAGGTTGTGAGTAAAATCGTAGGCTAACTTGATGAAAATAACTTGGTGCACTGAGGCTGAGGAGTTGTTGGCGCGCACTTTGAATATGCACTGCACAATTTTTCCCGACAAAGCCAGCGGCAGCCTGGTATTGCTGAGCACTGCCATAACTTGCACCCAATTGGAGACTTTTGAAATTGAATTGTAGGCCAGCATATGCATTGGCTTGTTGTGCCATTTTAGTGTAGATGAAATAAGGGGAGAGGCGCATTTTTTCGTTACGTGAAGCGTATTGAGTGCCCATTGAGATGGTCCAGTTTTGCAGTGCTCTGTTTTGGCTGCTCTGAGCCTGATTACCGAATGCGTAGTCAAAGTGCTTAAATGCGTTTTCTAGTTGTGCATTGAGAAAGAACAATGGGGTTTGAATACCGAGGGCAAAATCAAGGTCTTTATAAAAAATACGTCGACCAATTTCAGTTGAAGAATCAATGGCGATAGTTCTGAGGTCAGCGGGGCCTAATTCAATAAAAGAAAGCGCTTGTAGTTTTTCTTGATCGGCATAGCGTGCGCCAAGTTTGAGGCGCGCACTAGGTTCAAGGATGATATTTCTAGAGAGTAATACTTTAGGAGCGGCAATAAAAGCAATCTCGTAGTCTGAGACTGCGCCATTGGCAAATTGTTTATAGGTTGTTTGAAGGCCAAAACCACTGCGCAAGGCCCGAACATAAGCATCTAAACTCAGTTGCTGTTGCATTTGCATTTGTTCGGTTTGGGTATGTGACCTCAGGTTGCTTGTGGTCTGAAAGCGTGTCTGGGACAAAGTTCCTACACTCGTAATTTGCGCATCAATATTACTCTTGCCCGGCAATAAAAGGTCGTAAGATTGATTATTTGAAAGACCAATATCTTTAGAAACCAAGCGATCTAATTTGGTCAATATGTTCAAATCAAGGTCTAGGTTGATATCGTTGTTTTGCGCCTGTGCTACTTGGAAAGTTTCAACTAATGGTGCGCAATAATGTAGAACTTTATATGGTTGGAGTCCTGTGATGGTTTGCTCTTGAGTACTCAATTGAACTGTTGATTGAACCAATGCGCTAGGAGAGCTAGTCAGCTGATCGACATTTGCAACAGCTAGGTTACTTGAGGAATATAAATTTTTCTTTTCGTCTATATTTTTTGTGGCTTGTTGTGTAGTATTATTTAAAGAGGTTATAAAAGTTGTTATATGCTTGTTATCGGAATGTTGATTAAATTTCTGCTGTAGAAATTCACTTTTTTCTTTGTTATTTAAACGAGATGTTTTGGAATCTCCAATTGAATTAACAGTAATTAATTTTTTTCCTGACTGCTTTTTCAAGTTTGTATCCATTTTTTTGGATGCGAAATTTGTTTCAACCGAAGTATTTTGCTTTGTTGCATTGTATGAAATTACACCAACAGTCAGCAACAACAGCAAACTTGCTGCAATGCCAATGTAAGCGGCAACTGGGCGCTTTTTATAGAGCGCGCTTTTTGGTTCAAACGTGATTGGTTTTGCTTGATATTTGATATCAGACCACGATTCAAGCTCGTGATCCGTGAAATGGTTTTCATCGTAATTCATGAAGCGAGTATAAATTGTTCATTTACCTGTTTTTTGATTTTTACACGTGCTCTGAAAAGATAGACTTTCACTTGGGCCTCGGAGAGCTGAAGTTGCTCTGCAATTTCCTGATAAGTATAACCTTCAAGATCGCGTAGCAACAGAATACTTTTTTGAAGAGGCGGGAGGTCCTGAACCAATAGTTGCACCAGTTGTTGGGCTTCAATTTGCTGTGCAGGGCCTGCGTCGTGTTTCAGAAAGAGAGAATCGAGGTGTTGTTGTTTGACTTTATTGCGTTTCACTTGATTGAGCATCAGGTGGTTGGCGCAAGTAAAGAGCCAGGATTTTGCTTTTTCTGCTTCAACTGTTTTTCTGTTGATCCACAATTTTTCATAACAATCTTGAACAACATCTCGTGCAGGCTCTACCTCTCGCAAAAAGTGCAAGGCAAAACGATACAGCGCATCGCTGTAGAGGTCTACACATCTGTTATATTCGGATCGCTTCAAAATCGTGTTCGGTATAGAACAATTTGTAACTAGGAATAGTTACACCTTCCTAAGATTTACTTTAGAAATTTACGCGATTCTGAGCAGAATAAAAAATAGGGTTTAAAAACCGAAGTTGTCAAAACCCGTTTGCGTGAGCTCTTGGTATTTTTCTTCGTTGAATTCGTAGAGCAAAGAAGGCTTGTGTGGCACGCCTTTTTGTTTTTCTCGGAGGCTAGACAGAATGTCTAATTTTTGAATTTTTCTTCTGAAATTCCGTTTGTCTAAGGGCTTTTCTAAAATTGACTCATACAAGCGGTGCAGCTGGCTTAAGGTAAATTTCTCGGGCAGCAGGTTGAAGCCTATCGGCTGAATTTTAATTTTTTGTTTGAGTTTTTCTTTGGCTGCTTGAAGGATTTCAAAGTGGTCAAAGGCTAACTCGCTAATTTCATTAACGGAAATCCAATCTGCATTTTTCGCAAAAGAGGAGGCCTGTGGTTTGTAGTCGGCCATTTGAACTAGTGAGAAATAAGCAACTGTAATTACACGCGCTTCAGGTTCAGCTCTGATTGTTTTGAGCCATTCTCGGTCAGATTCTTTGTGGATACGATCAGGGTCACCGAAGGCACCAACTTGTTCTAGGTAAATGTTTTCAAGGCCAGTTAGTTCAGCTAATACGCGATTTGCTGCTTGATCTAGGTTCTCGTTGTCGTAGATGAGGTTGCCCGGTAAGGCCATGCGGGGCCCGGAACCTGATGGGATTTCACCGCGGTCAATCAATAAGACGGTAAGCTGCTCAAGGTCAAAGCCAAAGATGACACAGTCTACTGAAACATTTGGGTTAAGTTCGGAACCTATTTTTTTAGTTATGTGATGCACGTATTAAGGATTTTCTATATATTTGGCATAGTGTAAAATTGACACAAAGCTCTAATTCACTCTATAACAAATATATGTATTTCATCATTGAAAGTGGTTCAACCAAAAGTGATTGGGTACTTGTTGAAGACAAAAATAACCAAAGTTTTTTTTCAACAATGGGCTTCAATCCATATTTTCATTCCACTGATCTTATTGCCTCAGAATTAAGAAAACACCAAGATATCATGAATGTGGCGCCTCAAATTAAAGGCGTTTATTTTTATGGAGCTGGTTGTTCGAGCCCTGAACTCAACGAAATTGTTGAAAAAGGACTTGCTCAGATTTTTCCGGCTGCCTCTATTTTAGTTGAGCACGATCTTTTAGCATGTGCCTACGCGACTTATCAAGGAGCTCCTGCTATTTCATGTATTGTTGGTACTGGCTCAAATTCATGTTTCTTCGATGGTCAAAATTTATTGGAGGAAGTGCCTGCATTAGGATACATTCTTGGTGACGAAGGCAGTGGAAGTTATTTTGGCAAACAATTACTTTCTTCATTCCTGTATCATCATTTACCAGAAGAAATCGAAGCTGATTTTATCGCAACCTATCAGCTCGACAAAGATATGATTGTTGACCGCGTTTACCGCGAGCCAAATGCCAATGTTTTTATTGCTTCGTTCATGCCATTTATTGCCAAGCATAAAGACAATCCTTTCTTTTCTGAAATGGTATACAAAGGCTTTAAGCATTTCATGGCTGTTCATGTCTGTTGCTATGACAACTACAAAAATACTGAAGTACATTTCGTAGGCTCACTTTCTAAGATCTTTGAAAAAGAACTGGATAAAGCGGCCAAAGAACTCGGCATTACCGTTACTTCAATTATTCAAAAACCTGTACAAGGTCTAGTGGATTACCACCTCAAGTACATTCTTCACCTCGAAACCGTCTAACTATGTTTAAAAAGATTTTATTTGGCGCCCTACTTATTGTGGCGCAATCATCGTTCGCACAATTAAATACACCGAAATGGGTAGCTAACTCAACAATTTATGAGGTTAATGTGCGTCAATTTTCTAAAGAAGGAACCTTTAAAGCTCTTGAAGCGCAATTACCGCGCTTGCAAAAAATGGGAGTTGACATCATATGGTTGATGCCAATTCATCCAATTGGCGAGAAGAACCGAAAAGGTACACTTGGCAGTTATTATGCAGTTCGTGATTACCGTGCCGTCAACCCAGAGTTCGGTGACTTTGAAGATTTCAAAGCCTTGGTTGAGGCTGCGCACCAACTCAATATGAAAGTGATTATTGATTGGGTTGCAAATCATACTTCACCAGATCATGTTTGGGTTGATCAAGGTCACCAAGATTGGTACACTCTTGATTCTTTAGGACAGTTACAGCCAACTATCGGTACAGACTGGTGGGATGTTGCCGACTTAAACTACGACAACAAAGAAATGCGTCAAGAAATGATCAGTTGCATGGAATTTTGGGTAAAAAATGCCAAGATTGATGGTTATCGCTGTGATGTCGCTGGCTGGGTACCTATGGATTTCTGGAAAGATGCCAGAAAAGCACTCGATGCAGCCGGCAACGGTGTATTTATGTTAGCCGAAGCAGAAGGCAATGAATTGTACGATGCTTTTGAGGCAACATATGGCTGGGAGTTTCACCACATCATGAACGACATCGCAAAAGGAAAGAAAGACGCGGCTGCAGTGCACGAGTTTTTTGCCCGCTTGAAGCCGGTAAACAATGGTTTTCATATGAACTTTACTTCTAACCACGACGAAAATTCTTGGAATGGTACGGAAATGGAGCGCATGGGCGATGCCCGCTTCGCAATGGCTGTAATGGCTGCTACAATTGAAGGTATGCCATTGGTTTACAACGGTCAAGAAACTTCTTTAGATCGTCGTTTGGCCTTCTTTGAAAAAGATGAAATCGACTGGACTAAAATGGATCTCGTATCGTTCTATGACAAATTGTTGCACTTGCATCAAACGAATCCGGCTTTATTTGCCGGAGTAGGTCAGCAAGCGCCAAGATTTATTTCTAAAGCATCCGACAAAAACAAATTGGTTTATGTCAGAGAGCGCGATGGTCATCAAGTTCTTGTGGTTCTCAACCTGAGCGCAGCACCACAGCAAATTAAGTTTACCGATGCAGCCACTGCTGGTGATTTCCAAAATTTATTTGACGGAAAAAAACTATCGCTCAAATCTGACAAATCATTTGATGTTCCGGCTTGGGGCTACAAAGTGCTTTACCGCTAAAACTAAAGTCCTAAAACTTCTGCCATGCAAACTAAACCTACGCTTTCTTTTTGGCAAATTTGGAACATGAGCTTTGGTTTCATGGGGATCCAATTTGGTTGGGGCCTTCAAATGGCCAACATGAGTTCGATCTACGAAAGCCTCGGCGCCAAACCTGAAGAAATTCCAGGACTTTGGTTAGCCGCTCCATTGACTGGGCTTTTGGTACAACCAATTATCGGTTACCTTAGTGACCGTACCTGGCACCCCGTGTTGGGCCGCCGCAGACCTTTCTTTTTAATTGGTGCGATTCTCAGTTCTATCTGTTTGTTCTTGATGCCATCCTCCTCAGCACTTTGGATGGCTGCAGGTTTACTTTGGGTCCTTGATTCTTCGATCAATATCAGTATGGAGCCATTCAGAGCTTTTGTTGCCGATCAACTTCCGGCTGCACAACGCACCCGCGGCTTTTCGATGCAGAGTTTTTTCATTGGTGTTGGTGCTACTATTGCGAGCGCTTTACCTTGGATTTTCACAAATTGGTTCCAAGTCGATGGCACGGCAAAAGCTGGCCAAATTGCAGCAAACGTCCAATGGAGTTTTTATATCGGAGCCTTGGCCTTTTTAGGAGCGGTACTTTACACCGTGCTTACTACCAAAGAATACCCGCCTTCTGCCGAAGAATTAGAGGCTGCTAAATCTGAGAAGAAAGGATTCTTACACGGTGCCAACGAAATTATAACAGCTATCAAAACAATGCCTAAGCAAATGCGCCAATTGGCCTTGGTGCAGTTTTTAACTTGGCCGGGTTTGTTTTTAATGTGGTTCTTCTTTACAACAGCAGTGGCCTCAGAAATTTTTCAAGGTGAACCAGGTTCAGCAGCGTATGGAGAAGGCTCTGATTTAGCTGGTTTGGCTTATTCATTTGAAAATATTGTTACTTTCTTATTTGCACTCGTCTTGCCTTTTTTAGCCGCAAAAATTGGTCAAAAATGGACGCACTTCACCAGTCTTTTGATTGGTGGTTTAGGGCTTATGCTCATTAATTTTGTGGATCAAGACAGTACCTGGATGCTCTTTTTAATCATGGGCTTAGTCGGCATAGCCTGGAGTAGCATTTTATCAATGCCCTATGCCATGTTGGTTCCATGCTTGCCCGCTAACAAGATCGGCGTTTACATGGGTATCTTCAACTTCTTCATTGTACTTCCAGAAATCATCGCGTCCTTATTCTTTGGCGACGTCATGGCCAGCGTATTAGATAATTCAAGAATTGCTGCGGTAACCGTCGGTGGTATATTACTGATTGTTGCCGGAATTTTAACTTTAAGAATTAAAGAAAATAATGTTGCCAATTAAAGGACTGCTTTTCGACCTCGACGGCGTATTAGTAACCACAGAACATAACCATTTTATCGCATGGCAACGCTGTGCACATAGCCTCGGAATCGACTTCACTGAAAACGAAAACGAATTGCTCAAAGGAGTGAGTCGTGTTGATTCCCTGAAGAAAATATTAGAATTAGGAAACAAAACCATTTCTTCAGAAGAATTTGAAGCGCTCTTGACAAGTAAAAATGATTTTTACTTAGAATCAATTCAAGCACTCAGTTCCAAAGATTTACTACCAGGAGTTGCTGCTTTGCTTCAAGAAGCCAAAAACCTCGGGATTTTACTTGGCGTAGGTTCTTCAAGTAAAAATGCCAATTACATCCTCGGTAAGTTAGAAATTGCACACTACTTTGATGTTGTAATAGACGGCAACGGCGTGTCTGACCCAAAGCCACATCCAGAAGTATTTTTAAACGGCGCCAAAGCACTACAATTAGAACCTAAAGAAGTGTTGGTATTTGAAGATGCCGCTTCTGGTATAGCAGCCGCTAAAGCGGGTGGATTTACAGCAGTGGGTGTCGGGAATCCGCATATTGCCACACAAGCAGATATTTATTTTAACGATTTGACAGAATTTAGTTTAGCCAACTATGCGTAATTTATTTGAAATCGATCCTTGGAAGATCGTCGAAACAAAATTTGATGCCAACAAGCAAAAACAAGCTGAAAGTATTTTCAGTATTGGTAATGGTTCTTTTGGACAGCGCGCCAATTTTGAAGAAAAATATACCGGTGATACGCTACAAGGTAGCTATATCGGAGGCGTTTATTACCCAGATAAAACACGTGTGGGTTGGTGGAAAAATGGCTATCCAGAATACTTTGCCAAAGTACTCAATTCAACCAACTGGATAGGTATTAACATTGAAATTGATGGCGAACAGCTAGACCTCAATCAACAACAAATTAAATATTTCCACCGAGAGCTCGATATGCAAAAAGGGCTTCTAAAGAGAACTTTTCGTGTGGTGTTTGGTTCAGGTAAAGAACTCGAGGTAGAAAGCACGCGTTTTTGTTCAATGGCCCGAGAAGAAATTGCAGCGATTTCATATACGGTTACACCGCTCAATTTTAGTGGAAATGTCAAGTTTACTCCTTATCTAGATGGCAATGTCACCAATCACGACGCCAATTACGATGAGTTTTTCTGGTTAGAGGATTCTAGAAAAGTAGATGTTCAAAAAGGAATTTTGTGTGCGCGTACCAAAAAAACCAATTTTTGTATTGCAACAGCCATGCGCTTTTCTTTTTGGAAAGAACAAGAATTGCTAACAATTCATCCGAACGTAGCGCAACGCGATTTTTACGTCGAGAATAACTTTGAGCACTACCTCGAAAAAGGAGTGCGCTTTACGCTTAAAAAATATGTAGCTGTCACCTCAACGATTAACCACTCGGAGTTTGAATTGTCGGCTAAAGCTATCAAGCGTGTGCGCGATGCCTATACTTCAGGCTTTGATGTATTGCGTACAGAACATGAAAATGCTTGGGCTGATATCTGGAAAAGCGCTGATATTATCATTGAAGGCGATGACGCTTCACAGCAGGGTATCCGTTTTAATATTTTCCATTTGTACCAAACCTATACTGGTAAAAACGCCAAGTTAAACATTGGGCCTAAAGGTTTCACTGGTGAAAAATACGGTGGCGCAACTTACTGGGATACAGAAGCATATTGCTTGCCTTTCTATTTAAAAACCGCTGACCCGCAAGTAGCAAAGCAACTCTTGATTTATCGTTATCATCACCTTGATCGCGCTATCGAAAATGCAGAAAAGTTAGGCTTCAAAAATGGTGCAGCCCTTTACCCAATGGTGACCATGAACGGTGAAGAGTGTCACAACGAGTGGGAAATCACCTTTGAAGAAATCCACCGAAATGGTGCCATTGCTTTTGGTATTTATAATTACGTGCGCCATACCGGAGATACGCAATATTTAACTGAATATGGTTTGCCTGTGTTAGCGGGTATTGCACGTTTTTGGGCACAGCGTTTCAATTGGTCAGAAGCCAAAAAAGCGTATGTAATGCTCGGTGTTACAGGGCCTAACGAATACGAAAACAACGTGAACAATAACTGGTATACCAATTACATTGCACGTTGGTGTATCCAATATTGTTTAGAAGTAGATGCACAAGTAAGCGCTGCACTCCCTGAAAAACTAAGTGCCAAGGAGCAAAAGGATTTCCAGCATATTGTTGAAAATGTCTATTTCCCAACCTTAGAGGGCACTCATATTTATTTGCAACAAGATGGCTTCATGGACAAAGAACAATTGTCCGCACAAGACATTCCTGTAGCAGAGCGCCCGATTAATCAGCATTGGTCTTGGGATCGTATTTTGCGCTCAATTTTCATCAAGCAAGCCGATGTTCTTCAAGGTCTTTATTTGTTTGAAGATCATTTTAGCGAAGAGGTCATTCGTGAAAACTTTGATTTTTACGAGCCAAAAACTGTCCATGAATCTTCATTATCTCCTTGTGTTCACGTTATTTTAGCAGCCAAAATTGGTCGCATGGAAAAAGCACTGGAGTTATACTTGCGCACTTCGCGTTTGGATCTCGACGACTACAACCACGAAGCAGATGAAGGCTTGCACATTACGTCAATGGCAGGTACCTGGATGTCTGTAGTTGAAGGTTTGGCCGGCGTAAGAGTGACTGAAGCAGGTTTATCCATTCATCCAAGTATACCAAAACCATGGAAGGCGTATTCATTCCAAATTCGTTACAAAAATCAGCCATTAGCACTTTCCATTACGCAGCAAAAAGTTACAATTGAAAATTTAGGTTCGGCGCCTGTTTCTTGTCAGTTGTTAGGTAAAGAAGTATCGATAGAAGTAAAGGCAAAACAAGAGGCAGCGTTGAAGTAATTCGACGTCAGAATGAAACTAATTTGTGTTTTGTTGGGGTTAACCCTGACTTTTTCATGGTGTTCAGCGCAAGTGAACCCGACCAACAGGCAAGTTGTATTGCAGGCCTTTTGGTGGGATTACTGGAATTCTAATTACCCAAATGGTTGGGCCAACTACCTTACAGAGCTTGCACCACGCTTGTCTGAATTAGGCGTAGATGCCGTCTGGATTCCGCCCACCATAAAAAACGCAGGTACCAATAGCGTTGGATATTCACCCTTTGATCACTATGATCTAGGTGACAAATTTCAAAAGGGCAATCTTAAAACCCGTATGGGCGACAAAGACGAACTGCTGCGGATGGTGGCAGTAATGCATGCCAACGGCATTGATGTAATCCAAGATGTCGTGCTCAATCATGTAAGCAATGCAGGAAGTTCAAATGGTTCAGGAGGACAAGATCCAGCAGCCATGGACGATGGTCAGACAAACAGATACAAGAATTTTAGATATAGTTCTTACAAAACCCCTGCTACATCCGAATCAGCTGCAAATTATTTAGCCAGAGAAGGTCGCTTTCCTAAAAATTGGCAGAATTTTTACCCGAACCCGACCAATCCTTGTTGTTCTAACGACATCAATTCGCCGTATTGGGGCCCAGATGCTTCCTATGAAAGCAATGCTTTTGGCCTTTCTTCTAACGCGCTTTATAATCCAACGCAAGGATCTGACTACATGCGCAACAACATGCGCAATTGGCTCATTTGGTATAAAAAACAAGTGGGTTTCGATGGCTTGCGTTTAGATGCAGTGAAGCATTTTCCTACTTATGCTGCCGAAGATTTTCTGTGGAACTTGCAATACGGCGCACTTTGGGCAAATGGTGGAGCTGATATGTTTGCAGTAGGTGAGTGGGTTGGCGGTACAGCTCAACTAGATGCTTGGTGTAATTCAGTGCAAAACCGCGCGGGCACCTTTGATTTTAATCTGCGTTTTGCCCTCTCTAGCATGGTTTCTTCCAATGGTAATTATGATTTAAGTCAAATTCCTGCCCAACAGCAGCAGAACAGACTGCGTACGGTTCCGTTTGTAAATAACCATGATACTTTTAGACCACAGCTGTCTGCACAGGGCGACTATACCGGTTGGAACACAGGCTCTGAACTGAGTCCGCACATCGAGCCTAACGATGGTAGGTCTTCCGCTGCACATGCAATTGTAATGTCCATTGATGGTGCACCTCAGTTGTTTTTTGAAGATCTTTTTAATATTGGTTACAATTCAAGTCGCTTCAGTCATCAGCCAACAGATTCTTTAAGTTTAATTACAGATTCAGATGTGGCCAATTTGCTCTGGTGTCATCAAAACTTGCATTTCAAAGACGGCGCATATTTTGTGCCTTGGCAAGCCCCAGATGCTTTAGTGATAGAAAGAGAGGCTAAGGCTTTGATTGGAGTTACTGACAACTGGACACAATGGCAAAATTTAACTGGTGTTCAAACTCATTGGGCGGATGGCACGGTTCTGATTGACTATTCAGGTGCTAATGGGTCAGCAACAAGAACAGTTTATGGCGGAGGGAAAGTGGATATTTCTATACCACCCTGTGATGGAACTGCCAATCTTGGCAGACGCGGTTATTGCGTTTGGGCACCTCAAGGAATCACGACAAATTACCAACGTTCTGCTAAGTCGGTAACGCAAGAATGGGAAATGAGCAATGACCTCGGTGATGCACACACGTCTTCCTTGCAGCAAGGTGGGCGCTTACCTGATAACAGCCTAGATTGTCGGGTAGTTGGCCGTATTTATGCAAATGTGGGTGATACCGTAACCATTGAGTGGTATCCTGGTGCGCCAAATTTACCACTACAATTGGCTGTCTTAAATAAAGAATGTCAAGTACTCGATTCCCTTACGCAAACAGGTAATGGCGTTTTTCAGTTTGTCCCTGCCTATAGCGGTTGGCATACTTTGCGTTTGCGCAACGCAAGTGCTACTCAGGCTGGTCAGAATTGCTGGGTGAAAGCAAATTATTCAGCGCCTAAAGTAGTTCAGACCAACGAGGTCAAGAATAAGTGTGCGTGTAGTATTTCTAATGGAGGAAGCTCAAGCGTGGAAGAATTGTTGGCCGCCGAAATCGAACTCTATCCAAATCCAAATCAAGGAAAGTTTGAATTGGTTTGGTCGATTGCAATCTCTGTTCAAGCTGTTGAAGTGGTCGATTTAAGCGGCAGAAGCATTCAGCGTTTTACTGGACCGTTTTTCAATGGTTCAGCTAGCTTTGATTTGTCGGAAATTGAGAAGGGAAGTTATGTGCTTCGCGTCATTACAGATCAAGGATTGGTTCTGAAGAAAATTCAGGTGTATTAGTTATTGTTTAGAGAATGATTTCATGAATGAATTGAAAACGGATTTGTGTTTATCCCAATAAATTATTGATCATTCATTCACTCACTCACTCACTCAATCACTCACTCAATCAATCACTCAATCACTCAATCACTCAATCACTCAATCAATCACTCAATCAATCACTCAATCACTCAATCAATCAATCAATCAATCAATCAATCAATCAATGCTCAATTGACCTTTAGCATACTGATATAAGCGGCTTCTTTCAGCAACTTCTTTGCGGAAGTAAGCCTCCTGTCTTTTGGGTAAGAAGCGTTTTTTGTGGATGCCAAAAGTTAGAACGTTTAATACTTTTCTGCCAAATGGAAACGGAGCTTGGTACTGCTCGTTAATTGGCCTGAGTTCCTTTAAGGAGTCTGTTAAAGACGCATTGAGGCCCATTTCAATGAGTTGGGCCCGAACTTGCTCAGAGCGTTCGTTGAAACGCGAAAGGTGAGTAGGGTCGATGCCTCGGAGTTTGGCAATGCGATTCGCTTGGAAATCGAGGTCTAAAAATGCTTTTTGCAAGTCTTCAATACTCATCATAGGGCTACAAAGTAAGCGATTTCTTTTGAAAATAACCCAAAAATTCAGCATTGCCGTCGCCACCTAAAATAGGAGAATCAATGTAGCCTTGCCAAACCAATTGATTGCGGCCAGCCATGGCTTTGATGCTCTCTAGAAGTGCTGGATATTGGCTGTTGTCTTTTACAACACCCGCTTTATTGAGTGCGCCAGGACCGAGTTCAAATTGTGGCTTGACTAATAAGATTACATTCGCATTTTCCTTAAGCAGCGAAATAGTAAAGGGCAAAACCTTTTCCAATGAAATAAAGGAAACATCTACTACCAAGCCATCTGCTGACTCAGGGATGAGTTTTGAGTTGAGGTCTCGGGCATGTGTTTTTTCCAGATTCACAACCCTAGTGTCCGTTTTGATTTTGTCGTGTAGTTGTTTCTGCCCAACATCGACGCAATATGCTTTAGAAAGCCCGCGTTCGAGTAAAACCTCAGTGAAGCCACCTGTGCTTGCTCCTAAATCGATGTAGGTCTGCCCTGAAACTTCAATATTCCAATGATCAAGTGCCGCAATTAACTTAAAAGCTGCTCTTGAAACCCATGGGATTTCTTCGGCTAAAAGCTCAATTTGTGCATCAACAGGCACTTTCTTTCCGGGTTTAGAAAAGAGTTTACCGTTGACTTTGATACCATATTTTTTAATGATTTCTTCGGCGCGTACTCGGGTACTTACCAAGCCTCGTTCAAGTAGGATTTTATCAATGCGTTCTTCCATTATTTCGGATATGAAAAAAGGATTTTTTCTGAATAGCCTTCGATTTGTAAATAAATCGGTGATTCGGCAATCATTTTGTTGGCCAAAGGCTTGATGTCAAACTCTAGAATTCCGAGTTCAAGTTGCAAGTCATTGTTTTTGGATGCTTTGTTGCTCGGTTTAGGACTCGCTAAAATTTTACAAGCTCTTATGGGCGGGAAAGATTTCGCAATGTTTGAGCTGCCTACTAATTCGAAATTTTCAAGCGCTGTGCCGCTTGTATAGTAAATACGCAAAGTAGCGCCCACTATTTGTAAAGAATCTATGGCTAGCGGCGCGGCCTCTTTTTCAAAACTCGCTGCGTCTATTTTTGCGCTTCCTTGTTGCATTGAAATAGGATTTTTACTTGGGTAAGTGAGCGTAATTGTACTTTTTTTGCTAAGGCTGCAACTGAAAACAAGCAGCAAAAGCAAACTCAGTTGAATATATTTCATGAGGATGGGGTATTGAGCATTCAAAAGTACGACCATTTGCGCAAAGAGCCTTATTTTTGCACTGAATGAAAACAAAAACGCTCAAAAAGAACAAAGTCAATGTCATTACATTGGGTTGCTCTAAAAATACTTTTGATTCAGAACTCATGATGGCTCAATTGAAGGCCAATCAGTTTGAGGTTGAACACGAAGCCCAACAAGACGACTCCGAAATTGTCATTATTAATACTTGCGGCTTTATCGATAACGCCAAGCAAGAGTCTATCGATACAATTTTACGCTATGCAGAAGCCAAGCAAGAAGGATTGGTCGAAAAGGTTTATGTAACGGGCTGTTTATCTGAGCGCTACCGCGAGGATTTAGAAAAAGAAATCCCAGAAGTAGATGCCTATTTTGGTACCCGAGAATTACCGCGCTTGCTCAAAACCCTTAAGGCCGACTACAAACACGAGTTGGTTGGGGAGCGCATCCTGACTACGCCAAGTCATTATGCTTATTTTAAAATAGCCGAGGGTTGTGATCGCCCTTGTTCGTTCTGCGCCATTCCCTTGATGAGAGGTAAGCACCTTTCAACGCCAATTGAAGACCTCGTTTTACAAGCTAAGGGCTTGGTCGCTAAAGGTGTAAAAGAGATCATGCTCATAGCCCAAGACCTCACTTATTACGGTTTAGACCTTTACAAAAAACGCGCACTTTCAGACCTGCTCAAACGCTTATCAGATATTGAAGGCCTAGACTGGATCCGTTTGCACTATGCGTATCCTTCAGGTTTTCCGATGGATGTACTCGACGTGATGGCCGAGCGCGATAACATTTGTAAGTACCTCGACATGCCTTTGCAGCACGGTTCTACAAAAATATTGCAGGCAATGCGCCGTGGCATCACCCGTGAAAAAACCGAAGAATTGGTAGCTCAAATTAGGGCAAAGGTTCCTGGTTTGGCCCTAAGAACAACACTCATTGCTGGCTACCCTGGTGAAACCGCTGAAGATTTTCAAGAAATGTATGATTTCGTGGAGCGCACGCGTTTTGATCGCCTTGGGATATTTACTTACTCACATGAAGAAAATACCCATGCGTATCAGTTCATTGACGATGTGCCAGCGAAGCTCAAAAAAGAACGCGCCGATCAAATCATGGAATTGCAAAGCGGTATTTCCTATGAATTGAATCAATTAAAGGTGGGCAAAGAGTTTAAAGTCTTGTTTGACCGTGTTGAAGGCGATTATTTTATTGGTCGTTCGGAATTTGACTCTCCTGAGGTAGACAACGAAGTGCTCGTGAAAAAATCTGCCGGATATGTTCGTTTGGGTGATTTTTCGCGTGTTATTATTGACAGCGCAGATCATTACGATTTGTATGGCTCTTTAATTCTATGACAATAAAACTGCTTTCTCTTATTATACTCAGTAGCTTCTTGCTTGCTTGTGGTCATGAAAACACAGCGCGCACAAGCCAATTTGATGTACTCGAGCAAAGTGCTCATCAGAAAGCGCTTCCCTATAAAAGTCAGCGTTTAAATGCAGGCCCCATTCAAATTAAATACCCCGATTTTGGCGCGCATCCCTTTGCTAACTTGCTGCAACAACTGCTTAAATCCGATACTGCAGGTGTTTTTTGCGTAGGGCAGCGCAGTGCTAATATCCGATATCAAACGCTTTGGGCGACGCAAAATGTACTCAGTATGCAACAAGAAGTTGTCCTTGATTGCCCCATGAGTCAAGGTAAAAGAAGCACCACAATAACGCATTTGTATACCTTACTCAACGATACCATTTACAAGTTAGACCTTGAAGGATCTCCAAGCCTTATTCAAGAAATTCAGGTGGCCCTAAAAAAACGTCAAGCTCCTTATTGCAGCCCGCCCAAAATTGAAGAGGTCTTTCCGTACATTCGCAAAGGCAGGGTTGAAATCACGCCGCATTATGGAAGTGCACTCTGCGACACCACTTTTAAGCGTTCGTCAATCAGTCGCAAAGACCTCCGATTGATCAGAAATCAGGTCTTTTTGGTGCTCAAACCATAGATCGGCCCTCAAATTCCGTTGCTATTTGCAGAAGAACCTTATCTTTGAAATAAAATTTCAAACATGGGTTTACTAGACAATAAAGTCGTTTTAATTACCGGCGCTTCTCGCGGAATTGGAAAAGCAATTGCCGAAGAATGCGTTAAACAAGGCGCTAAAGTTGCCTTTACTTATTTATCATCTGAAGAGAAAGCACGTCTACTTGAAGCTGAACTCAGCGCCAATGGAGGTGTTGCCAAAGGTTTCAAATCTGATGCCTCTAATTTCGATCAAGCACAAACATTGGTTGACCAAGTTGTTGAAGCATTCGGCACGGTCGATGTGCTTGTAAATAATGCGGGTATCACTCGCGATACACTGTTGTTACGCATGACTGAAGAGCAATGGGATGAAGTCATCAATACCAATCTTAAATCAGCTTTCAATTTAACAAAAGCGGTACAAAAGCCCATGTTAAAAGCTAGATCAGGCTCCATTATCAACATGAGTTCTGTTGTAGGAGTGAAAGGAAACGCTGGTCAATCTAATTATGCAGCTTCAAAAGCAGGTCTCATCGGCTTTACTAAATCTATTGCAGCTGAACTTGGTTCGCGCAATATCCGTTGTAATGCTATTGCACCAGGCTTTATTGAAACTGAAATGACCGAAGTGCTCGATCAACAAGTGGTTGAATCTTGGAGAAACAGCATTCCATTAAAAAGAGGAGGTCAACCAATCGATGTAGCGAATGCTACCGTTTTCTTGGCTTCTGAAATGTCAGCTTACATCACCGGGCAAACCTTGCATGTGTGTGGTGGTATGTTAATGTAATCCGATGAATATTCGTCCGAGGCGTAATCGCAAGAGCGCAACAATTCGTCAGATGGTTGAAGAGACGCAATTGACTGCGGCTCACCTGATTTATCCGATCTTTTTAAAAGATGGCAAAGGTATCAAAGAGGAGGTTACTTCTTTACCCAACAATTTTCGTTGGTCTCTAGATACTTTGCTTCCTGAAATTGAGGCCTGCATGGAACTTGGTGTCAAAACCTTTGACATTTTCCCTGCGGTTGACGAAGCGCTTAAAGACAAAATGGCTTCTTACAGCTGGGCCTCAGATAATTTTTACTTGCAGGCCATCAGCGCCATCAAACAACGCTTTCCCGAAGCAGTTGTCATGTCTGATGTTGCCATGGACCCCTATTCTTCGGATGGTCATGACGGTTTGGTCAGAGGTGGTCAAATCATCAATGACGAAACTTTGCCAATTTTAGCCAAAATGGCTTTGGCTCAAGCGCAGGCTGGGGTTGATATCATTGGTCCTTCAGACATGATGGATGGTCGTGTGGGTTATTTGCGCAGCGAACTCGATGCGGAAGGCTTTACGGACGTCTCAATTATGTCTTACACCGCTAAATACGCCAGTGCCTTTTACGGGCCTTTCCGAGATGCGCTCAATTCAGCGCCTAAATCAGGCGATAAGCTTACTTATCAAATGAATCCGGCAAATAAACGCGAGGCATTACTTGAGGCGCAACTCGATTTTGACGAAGGTGCAGATATGCTCATGGTTAAACCAGCGTTGTGCTACCTCGATATCATTTCTTTGCTCAAGGAGAATTTCCCAATTCCAGTAACTGCCTACAACGTAAGCGGCGAATGCGCAATGGTTTATGCAGCTGCCAAAAATGGATGGCTCAATTATGACAGAGCTGTTCATGAAATGCTGATCAGTATGCGCAGGGCAGGGGCAGACGCCATCCTGACTTACTTTGCCAAAGATTTTGCCCAACAAATTAAAAACGCCTAAAGAAACATTCCAATGGCTATTGAACTTAGCGCTGACTATTTAAGCCTCGAAGCATTCGAGGAATTATTGCGTAGCAATGAAACTTTGGTTTTAAGCGAGCAACTCAAAGAAGGCATCAATAAATGTAGGGCCTACATCGATCAGAAAATGGCCCAAACCGATCACCTAATTTATGGTGTCAACACGGGCTTTGGTTCTTTGTGCAATACAGCCGTAGGAAAAGAAGATCTTGAAGAATTGCAGCGCAACCTCGTTTGCTCGCATGCCTGCGGAATCGGCGAAGAAGTACCTCAAGAGATAGTTAAACGCATGTTGCTGCTCAAAGTGCTTGGTTTGTCAAAGGGTGCTTCAGGTGTCCGACTTGAAACGATTGAAAGATTGCTCTTTTTCTACAATAACCGCATATTTCCAAGGGTATTTCAACAAGGTAGTTTAGGTGCCTCAGGAGATTTAGCGCCTTTGGCTCATTTGTCTTTACCACTAATCGGTGAAGGTGAAGTATATTTTGAAAATCAATTGATTAAGTCTTCTGAATTAAACAAAAAGTTTAATCTAGAGCCACTTGTTTTGCAATCGAAAGAAGGCTTGGCCTTGCTCAACGGTACGCAATTTATGTCAGCCTATGCAAGTTATGCCATTGACAAAGCATTCCGCTTATTTGATGGCTTTAATCAAGTAGCAGCCTTATCTCTTGAAGCTTATGATGGTCGTAAAGAACCTTTTTCGGCCAACGTCAATGAAATTCGAAATCAAGTTGGGCAAATTCAAGTAGCTGCATGGTTCAGAGAAACCTTAAAAGGTAGCCAGATTATCGCTCAACCGAAGGCGCATGTCCAAGATCCTTATTCGTTTCGCTGTATCCCGCAAGTTCATGGTGCAACCCTAGATACTTTGCAGCATGCAGCCAAGGTCATCGAGCGTGAAATTTCAGCAGTAACCGATAATCCAACCATTTTCTTTGAAGACGATGAGGTTGTTTCTGCAGGAAATTTCCATGGGCAACCTTTGGCCCTAATTCTTGATTTCATGGCTATTGCAATGGCTGAACTCGGCAGTATTTCCGAGCGCAGAACCTATAAACTGATTTCCGGAACCCGCGATTTACCGCCTTTTCTCGTGAAAAATCCAGGGCTCAATTCTGGGCTCATGATTACGCAATATACCAGTGCATCTATTGTCAGTCAGAACAAGCAATTGTGTACACCAGCAAGCATTGACACGATAGATAGTAGTAACGGCCAAGAAGATCATGTCAGTATGGGGGCCAATGCTGCCACCAAACTATATCGCGTGCTAGACAACTGTCAGAAGATCCTAGCTATTGAACTCATTCATGCGGCACAGGGTCTAGAGTTCAGACGCCCGTTACAAAGTTCTGTTTGGTTAGAAGATTTATTTAGCCAATTCCGAGTAGTTGTTCCAAGTCTAGAATCTGACCGAATTTTAGCAACTGATATGCACGCGGCTTATCAATTTATCCAACAAATAATTTATCATGACTGAGCTTGAAAGCAAACAAGAAACAACTAAAAGACCAGTTTTTCTGTTGGTTTTAGTCATCATGTCTAGTATCAATATTGGTATTAGTACCATGGGATCTTTGAGTGCAATTTTAGGTGCTAAACCAGATGCTGAAATGATCAAAGAAGCACAGCTCGATTTTGCCAAAATGCGCGATCAATTAGAGGCCGCAAACGGCGCAGACTTCATTTATATCGTGGATCAAATGGAGACGGTTACCATGAACATGTTTGCACATTTTCATACGTATAATTCCATTCAGTTTATCTTTTTGCTATTGGGTTTAACCGGGGTAATCCTAATGTATCAGCGCAAACGCTTAGGCTTTCACTTTTACATTGTTTATAGCCTCGGATTGGTACTCTTGCCGTATTTTTTCAATTCCATGCAGCAAATACCTACAATACTTACCATTGTTGGGGTGCTCTACGGTGCGCTATGGGTATTTTTATATAGCCGTAACCTGCACTGGGTAAATCAATAAACGATTTAGAAAATTTTTCCGGGGTTCAGAATGCTTTTGGGGTCAAATATTTTTTTGATACCCCTCATGAGTTCAAGCCCAGTTTCACTAAATGCGAGGTTCATGTATGGCTTTTGAACCAAGCCAATGCCGTGTTCGCCAGAAATAGTACCTCCCATTTTGATTACTTCCGTAAAAAGCTCTCTAATTGCGCTTGTTAATTCATGATTCCAGAATTCTTCGCTGAGCTCTCCTTTGATGATGTTCACATGAAGATTGCCATCACCAGCATGTCCGTAACAAACTGATTCAAAGCCATATTTTTGACCAATGGCTTTTACGGTTGCCAATAAATTGGGTAGCTGATAGCGCGGTACTACAGTATCTTCTTCTTTGTAAACAGATTGCACCTTCACCGCTTCGCCCACTTTTCTGCGCAAGCTCCAAAGCGCTGTTTTCTGGGCCTCAGATTCAGCAAACAAGATTTCATCGGTCTGAAATTGGTCAAGAACGGCCAAAATACCCTCGCATTCTTTCATGAGTTGTTCAGGGTCAAAGCCATCCACCTCGATAAGCAGATGTGCCGCGTGTTCATCTTTCACCTCAATGGTGTAATCACCAGAGAAAGATTGAGACCAGCGCAAGGCATTTTGCTCCATGAATTCGAGGCCGCTCGGTGTAATGCCTACCTGAAAAATAGCAGCTACTGCTTCGCAGGCTTGCTGTGCATCGAAAAAAGGCACTAGCATCAGGAGGTCATGAGTAGGATGTGGTAGGAGTTTGAGAACAATTTTAGTAACTATGGCCAAGGTGCCCTCAGAACCCACAATGAGCTGCGTGAGGTTGTAGCCAGTTGCATTTTTTAGCACATTGGCGCCTGTCCACATGATGGTGCCATCGGCTAAAACAATTTCTAAATTTAAAACGTAGTCTTTGGTAACGCCGTATTTTACTGCTTTGGGGCCGCCTGAATTTTCTGAAATATTGCCGCCAATAAAACAAGAGCCTTTACTGGCTGGATCTGGCGGATAAAAGAGCCCTTTTTCTCGAACCGCATTTTGAAGTACTTCTGTAATGACGCCTGGTTGCGTGATGACCTGCGCGTTTTTTTCATCGATTTCGATGATTTGGTTGAGTTTTTCAGTCGATAACAAAACGCCGCCATAAATGGGTAAGCAGCCCCCGCTTAAACCTGTTCTGGCGCCTGCTGCTGTTACGGCGATGTGCTGCTCATTACAGTAACGCATGATCTGAGCAACTTCTTCGGTGCTGATCGGAATGAGTACCAAACCAGGGTAGAAGACTAAATCTTCGGTGTGGTCGTGGCTGTAGTCGGAAAGCTCTTCCTGCTTGCTGAGGCAGCGTCCTGGGAGTAGCTGTTCAAAATAGGCGAGATCGGCCGCTGAAGGCTGTTGATACGCGTTTGAAAAAGATGGCGTTTGCATGACTGCGAACATAAGTAAAATTGCTGAATTCTTGTCGCCGGTCTTTTTTAATTTTATCTTTGAATAGAAAATGAATCAGATGTCTCAAGAAGTATATATTATAGACGGTGTGCGCAGTGCCATCGGTAATTTTGGCGGGAGTTTAGCTCCTTTACGCGCCGATGATTTAGCAGCTCAAGTGTTAGCTGCTTTAATGGCTCGCCATCCAAAACTCGATGCTAAAGGCATAGAAGATGTGTTGTTAGGCTGTGCCAATCAGGCTGGTGAAGATAACCGCAATGTGGCCAGAATGGCCAGTTTGTTAGCGGGGCTTCCTATAGAAGTGCCAGGAGAAACTGTCAATCGTTTATGTGCTTCAGGTATGGCAGCAGCCATTAATGCTACCCGAGCTTTGCGCCTTGGTGACGGAAATTTATACATTGCAGGTGGTGTGGAGCACATGACGCGCGGCCCATGGGTCATTTCGAAAACAAGCAGTGCTTTTGGTCGCGATGCCCAGATGTATGATTCTTCTTTTGGTTGGCGCTTTATCAATCCTAAAATGGAAGAGCTATATGGCGTTGATAGCATGGGCATGACCGCTGAAAACTTAGCAGATAAATACCAGATATCCAGAGCTGATCAAGATGCTTTTGCGGCCTGGAGTCAGCAAAAAACTGCAAGCGCACAAGCAGCAGGTTATTATCACGGTGAAATTGTACCCCTAGAAATTCCACAAAAAAGAGGGGAGGCCATCATTTTCGATAAAGATGAATTTGCTCGCGGCAATACAACGGTAGAAACACTAGAAAAATTAAAACCAGCTTTCAAGAAAGACGGTAGCGTTACTGCTGGCAATGCCTCAGGTCTCAATGACGGAGCTGCTGCATTGCTTTTAGCTAACGAAAATGGTGTGGCTCAGCATGGTTTGAAACCAATGGCAAAAATTTTAGCTGCAGCCGTAGCCGGTGTAGCACCAAATATCATGGGAATTGGCCCAGTGCCGGCAAGTCAAAAAGCATTAGAAAGAGCGGGCTTAACCCTCGATCAAATGGATGTGATTGAAATCAATGAAGCCTTTGCAGCCCAAGTGTTAGCATGCTCCAGAGCTTTAGGTCTCGACGACCGCGATCCAAGGATCAATCCGAACGGCGGTGCCATTTCTTTAGGTCATCCTCTCGGGATGTCAGGTGCACGCTTATTACTTACAGCAGCGAGGCAACTGCGCGCTACAAATAAGCGTTATGCCTTAGTGACCATGTGTATTGGCGTAGGTCAAGGCTACGCAGCTGTCATCGAAAATATCTAATATGAAAATCCAAGCGCTCATCTTATTGCTTTTACTGCTCAGTGCTTGTAAAAAAGAAGCCACCTCTTGGCACACCAATTGGGAACTTCCTGTATTAAAAGACACCCTTGATTTAAGTAATTTTTACAATGATTCTACCCTAAGCATCAACGGTACTCAAATAAATGTAGCGCTTTCAAGAACCATTCTCGATTTAGGCCTTGAAGATCTGATCAAAATACCCGACACGACAATTAGCCAGCAATTTCAGTCTGTATTTGCCATTAACAATGTGACTCCTGGTTTTACTTTTGTAAACAGCGTCAAGACGCATGAGCTAGACCTTCAAGATATTCAATTGAAGAAAGTGCGTGTGAAAACAGGCACGGTCAAGCTCAAGGTGCAAAACCCTTTGAATACTGCCGTACTTTATCAAATTGAACTCCCGGGTGTGAGCCTCAACGGGCAGCCATTTATTCAAAATTTTGAAGTAGCGGCCGGAACCGTTCAAAACCCTAGCATTGCCATTGAAACTTTAGATTTAAGCCAATATGAAATAGATTTAGGTGGGCAACAAGGGCTTGAATTCAATAAATTACAATCAAAACTCACGCTTAAAACAGATCCGAACGGCCCAACGGTCTCCATTTACTCCAATCAACTCTTTAAGTTTGAAGCCAGTTTCCAAGACCTTAAATTTGATTATGCCAAGGGATACTTTGGCTCGACAATTATCAATGAGCAAAAAACATTTCATTTACCATATTTAAACCAGCTAGTTGCCGGCACCCTAGATTTGCCTCAATTGGCTTTAGATGTCACTATTGAAAACGGTTTCAAAGTTGCTTTAAGAGGGCAGTTGGCATCTTTACAAGCAACAAACACGCAAGGGCAAAGCATCAATTTACAAGCGCCATCTATTGGGCCAAGTTTTTATTTGTCATCAGCTTTAGGTTCTTGGTCAGGTTTGCAACCAAGCACACTTCAATTGCATTTTGATGCCAATAATAGCAACATCGAAAACTATCTCGAAAATTTAGGGGCTACGCAAAATGCAGCTTATGAGTTGCAAGTCAATCCATGGGGTAATACCTCCATGGGGCACGACGAAGCTTTTCCCAATAGCCGTTTAAAAGTCAAGGTTGCGGCAAGTATGCCATTGCAATTCAACGCAGATCAACTGACACTACAAGATACCTTTGATTTGGCACTTCAACAAAATTTAAACAAAACACACATCAGTTCCGGAGCTATTCTGCTCGAGGCAACCAATGCATTCCCTTTCGCTACTGATCTTACGCTGTACTTCCTGAAAGATGGACAAATTGCCTATTCAGTCTTGGCTACTGCCCAAATTTCAGCTTGTACACTTGGCCAAATAGACCCTTCAGATGGTTTAATGAAAAAAACATCTAAACTGAGCATACCATTACCTGAAGAAATGATTAAAGATCTCAAGAGCCTAGATAAAGTTGTTGTGCAAGCAAGCTGCTCAACCCTAGACCCAAATACTGGTTTAACGATAACGCAAGCTGTACAGGCAAATGCGTTTTTGGCCTTTAAACTCAATTTACAACTTCAAACAAGCATGCGCCCATGAAGTACTGGTTTTGTTTGTTAAGTACGTTCTTAGTTGCTCAGATGACCCAAGCACAGCAACAGTTAGTACTCGAGTCTAATGGTGCCTACAATAGTACATCCTTGCCAAGGAGTATACCCAATGCGTTTTTCTATGGTGGCTACCTCGATTCTGGTTTGTTGTCCCAGACCTATGCTACGTTATCAGAGCGAAATAGCTTTGGTTTACAAATGCATGCCAATTTGCAGTTCAAGAGCAATAAAGCCATTAGTCAGGACCCAAAAAAGTGGGGTTCGGCTTGGAATTGGCAATTTGGCGCAGGAGCTGAAAACTACACTGGTATTCAATTTTCGAAAGCAGCATTTGGTTTTGTATTCATGGGAGGGGCCCCTTTTATAGGAGACACCTTAGATTTTTCAACTACAAAGTTTCAAAGTATCAGTTTTTCAAAAGTTGGGTTAGGCGCATTTCATCCCGAAAGTCAAAGTGCCGTCCAACTCAATTTAGTCGGCGTTCACAATCAAGTAGCGGCCAATATCAATGAGGCTACTTGGTTTCAAGACCCCATTCAAGACTCCATCTTTTTAAATGTAACGGCCAATGCACGCTATGCCACCAAAGCGCTCTCGGCACTTGGTTTGGCCCTTGACCTTGATTATCGCTTTGAGTCCGAAACAGAACAAGATCCAATGGTTTTTCAGCTCAAAGTTCAAAATTTAGGTTTTGCTTATCAATTAACACCGCTTGAACAACTCCAACTCAATGGATCCTTTGCCTATGGTGCTTACGATTTAGATGATTTGCAGCAATTTCAGTTCTCGCAAACCATTGATACTGTACTTGCTGATCTCAATTTTCAGCGCAGTAATATCAAATCTTGGACCCTACTTCCTGCAAGTATACAATTAGCAAAGCTCGTCAATAACGACAGCAGTATTCGCGTTCAAGCTTATTACGGTGCGCATTTTATGTTGCGTCAGACCTATACGCCATTGTTTTTTGCAGGGGCGCACTTTTTTGTCACTAAAAAATGGCAAACAGGTATCGGAGCAGCCTATGGTGGCTTTGGAGGTTTAAGGGCGCAAACTTATAGCGCTTTGACCTTTGCTAAGTATCAAATTTACCTCCGCACCGATAACTTAACTTTTCGAAAAGGAGCATCCATTTATTTGCAAGTCAAATGCGATATCTAGTCTTTCTATTTTTATGCCTTGCCACAGCAGCGCAAGGGCAGCAGCGCTTTTATAAGTTGTATGCAGGTAACGGCTTTGATAAAGGAGAAGATATCTTGGTCTTGCCAGATTCTAGTTTTGTGGTGGCCGGAAGTTCAGGTAGCTTTGAACAAACAGCACAAGGATACTTACTAAAGCTAGATCAACAAGGGAATTACCAATGGAGTCAGGCCTATGGCGCACAAGAAACGGAGGAGGTAAAACGTGTTTTTCACCGTCCAGGTATGGGATATTACATGGCGGGCATGTCCAATTCTTGGTCAGCAGGATCCTTCGACCCAATGCTGATTTATACCGATTTGTTGGGTAACCAACAATGGATTAAAACTTATGAAAGCCCTAGTTGGGAGCGCATTCATGATGGCGCACAAAGTATTGATACCGGAATGGTTTTGGTCGGTGAACGCCAAGCAGTTTTTGGAGGATCTGCAGATATTTTCCTGCTGCGCTTGGATAAGAATGGCGATACACTCTGGACTAAAACCATGGGCTCGAATGGCAATGATAGAGCCTATGCCATCCAACGTATCACTGATTCAACTTATGCAATTGGAGGCGAATGGTATTTATCCGATTCATTAAGTAGCAAAGCCTATATTGCCATGATACACGATAACGGAACTGTTTTGTGGGAAAAGCATTTTGGCCATTATAGCGGGGCTTATGAAGTGCATGATTTGACAAAAACACCAGACGGGATCATGTTTGGGGGCTGGCGTACGGTCAGTGCAAATAATCATGACAATCTTTCCGGAACCGTCTCTTTCACAGGGGTGCTGCTACAAGAAATCACGCATCTTGATAACGCCAGCACCATTGAAAACAACCGATTTTGTCAATTGCAGTACGTGACGCAACAAAATGTTACTGTTATTGGCTATCAAACCATCAACAACTTGACCAATCAAGATGACTTTGATTTGGGTTTTGGTTATTTTGATGCGCTATATGGATTCTGGATGCCTAATTTTTCAGGTACGTCCATTTTCAATGAGGGTCTTGATGAAGTGACACAAATTAAGCCTACCGCAGATGGAGGCTATGTAGCGGTCGGAACCAATGCCAATGTGGTTGATAACTTTAATGCACTCAATGGTGGCTCGAATATTTTTGTTTTGAAAATTGATGTTTTGGGTGGCGGTGAAATTCAAACTGATACAGTTTTTACCTTGAATCAGTTGGTTGGCCTTCACGAAGCGACTCAAGGAACCCTTAGATTCGGAGTTTATCCGAATCCTACCGTTGATATCGCTACTATTACTGCTTTTTCAGACATCCCCCTTGCCTTCACTTTGACAGATAATCAAGGTCGGGTATTAGAAAGGTTCGACATGCAAGCCACGCATATGCTGGATCTTCAGCAGTATCCTGCCGGAATATATTATTTGAATTCGCTAGGGCAGCGCACCAAGCTTTTGAAATATTAATTATTTGCCCGAGTTCTTCTGGCTTTCTCTTTGATCAATAAACTGAGTTCGCGGCTTGTTTGCCCTGCTACAGACGTGTTTTCATCTGCGCGGCGCAGTAAGTAAGGTAGCACCTCTTTTACTGGACCAAAAGGCACGTATTTAGCCACCATATAGCCGGCGTCAGCAAGATTATACGAGATGTGGTCTGACATACCGAGCAATTGCGCAAAGTAATGGTTGGTGGATCCATTTTCAATGCCTGCTTCTTGCATTAATTGCGTCAGGAGTAAAGCGCTGTCTTCATTGTGGGTGCCAGCACAAACCGTGAAGACATCTTGGTTTTCAATGATGAGGCGCAGGGCAGCGTTGTAGTCGTGGTCGGTTGCAGCTTTATCGGGCTGAATAGGAGAGGGGTAGCCCAACTCCAAGGCTCGGGCTCTTTCTTTTTCCATGTAGGCCCCACGCACTAGTTTTACGCCGTAGGTGATGTTGGCGGCCTTGGCTTTTTGAAGCTCAGTTTTTAGATACTCGAGGCGATCGTGGCGGTACATTTGCACCGTATTGAAAACGATGTCAGACTCTTTGTTGTACTTGAGCATCATGTCAAAAGTCCATTGATCTATGGCTGTCTGAATCCAGGTTTCTTCAGCGTCAATAAATAAGGAAACATCGTGGTCATGAGCGGCTTTACAAATGCGATCTAGGCGCTTGTGAATGGCAGCAAATTCTTGTTCTTGGGAAGCTGTTAATGGGGTTAGCTCTTGACCTTTTCTTTGTGCTCTGATTCTTTCTGAAGCCAGTTCAATGAGGTCATGACGGGCAATCCCGGTCATTTTGAATACGGCAAAAGGGATGTTTGAATCTTTGGTAGCTCTGATGATGGTGTCAATGATGATATCGGCAGTTGCCTCAAAGTCTTCGTCTTGAGTTTTACCTTCAACTGAGTAATCTAGGATGGTTCCAATGTTGAATTTACCGAGATTTTGGATAGCCGTTTCACAATCGGAAATGCTTTCACCACCGCAAAATTGTTTGAAAATGGTTTTTTTGATCAGGCCTTCAATTGGGAGTTTGATTTGCAGCGCAATTGGGGTGGCAACTTTGGCTAATTTGACCAAACGCGGCCAGCCGATGATTTTAAAAAGCAGATAAGCGCGTTGTAGATCTTTTTTGTTTTTGGATCGAAATGCGATTTCAGTATTGTCGAAAGATATCATGTTTCAAAAATACTTGGTTTTTGTTCTCGTTGCATTCCCCGAACTTTATTTATTTTTACACTATGACGATTCAACGTTTTCAAGGAACTGCTATCCAACTCGATTTCGGGTCTCTTACCGATAGTAGCTTCCCTCAGAAATTGGAACAATTTGCCACTCAAAAGATCCTGATTCTCGTTGATGAAAATACCCAACAACATTGTCTAGAGTTTTTGCTCACAAGCTTTGAGCAACTTTCCCACGCTGAAGTTATTGTGCTTCCTCCAGGCGAAGAAACGAAGTCTATTGAATATGCGGTCCAACTATGGGAGCTACTCACAGACTACGAAGTGACAAAAAAAGACTTGCTCATTTGCTTAGGCGGTGGTGTGGTTTCAGATTTAGGTGCATTTGTAGCCAGTACATATAAGCGAGGTCTCCATTGCATCCTGATTCCTACAACATTGCTCGCCATGATTGATGCGGCAATCGGAGGTAAAAATGGCATCGATTTCAAGGGCTTCAAAAACCTTATTGGCAGTATTGCGCAACCTGAACATATTTACATCGATCCGGGGTTTTTACACACTTTGCCATGGCCAGAATATATGTCGGGCCTAGGAGAGGCGCTGAAGCATAGCTTAATTGGCGGCCCGGCTCTCTGGGCGCAGTTTAAAAAAGAAGCTGCACTTGTCATAGAAAACAAGCAAGCACTTCCTACTGAACTTTTATGGGAGTTGATACAAGTCAAAACAACCATTGTAGAGCAAGATCCTTTTGAAAAGGGCAGTCGGCAAATACTCAATTTAGGTCATACGCTAGGGCATGCATTTGAAGCGGTCCTGTTTGAAAGTTCACCGATTGCACATGGTGTGGCAGTGGCTTGGGGTTTGGTTTATGAAGCTAAATTAGCAAGTATACAAGGGCTTCTTGATCCGGCATTTGCCCAAGAATTAAGTGCTTTTGTCAGTGCGTATTTTACGGAGCTTCCGGAAGTTGCTCTTGAAGCAAGAGCTTTAGCACCATATTTAAATCAGGACAAGAAAAATCTAGATAATCAGTGGCGCTATGCCGCTTTGAAAAGCCCAGGGGCTTATCTTTTGAATCAAAGCTTTGAGCTTGCTCAATTGGAAGCAGTGCTTAAATCTTAAAACTAAGCACAGCGGCTAGTCAAATAAGTGTTGGATATTGCCAGTAAATAACTTCACGGCAATGGCCATCAAGATGATGCCAAAGATTTTTCTGATGATGCCAATACCACCTTTACCCAACCAAGCACCGATTTTGCCAGATAATTTCAAAACGACATAAACCAACGCGACGTTGATTACTATGGCTATTATAATATTGATATCGGCATAAGCGGCGCGCATAGACATCAAGGTGGTCATGGTGCCAGCGCCAGCAATCAAAGGAAAGGCGATCGGAACAATAGAGGCGGTTTCTGGTTCGTCATCTTTGTAAAGGGTGATGCCTAAAATCATTTCGATAGCAATAAAGAAAATCAAAATAGAACCCGCAACGGCGAATGAATATACATCAATGCCAATGAGGCTCAGAATTTGGTCTCCGATAAACAAAAAGACAATCATGATTAAAAGGGCCACAATACTGGCTTTCTCTGATTCAATATGACCTACTTTTTGCCTCAGGTTGATGATGATTGGAATGCTCCCGATGATATCAATAACGGCAAATAAAACCATGCTCGCTGTAGCGAATTCTTTAAAATTGATGAGGCTAAAAAAGTCCATTGCTAAGTTTTTGACAAAGTTAGAGATTAATATCCGTTTTGAGGGGTCATAAAAAAGGCCTCCGAAGAGGCCTTTTTATCTACAAGTTGGTTGGAAGCACCAACAAGTAAATGCTTTATTTAACGATCGTCATTTCGTCTACAAGGTGTTTTGCACCCGCATATTTATCGATGATAAACAAGACGTAACGAATGTCAACGTTAATTGTTTTTTGAAGTTTGTTGTCAAAGATGACGTCTCCGGCCATGGCTTCGATGTTGCCGTCAAAAGCCAAACCAATGAGTTCTCCTTTGCCATTCAAGACCGGTGAACCAGAGTTACCACCAGTGATGTCGTTGTTGGTTAAGAAGTTGACTGGCATATAACCTGCTTTGTCAGCATATGGGCCAAAGTCTTTTTTGGCATTGAGTTCAATGAGGCGTTGTGGCAAATCAAACTCTTGGTCATTTGGCTTGTACTTATTGATCGTACCTTGAAGCGTAGTGTAGTAATTTGATTTTGCATCATTTCTTTTGTCAGCAGGCAAAGCACTCACTTTTCCGTAGGTTAAACGCAAAGTACTGTTCGCATCTGGGTAAAGAATGGTGCTGAGACCAGACTCACGCAAACCTGCAACGAGCAAACGGTATGCTTTGTTGTATTCGTCTGTAAGGCGAGTAAGTTCATCAGAACGCTTGTTGAGGTGCTTGATGATGTTGTTTGATAACGCAAAGAAAGGATCGTTCTCAATCATGCCAGCGTTCGGAATTTCTAAGAAAGCATACATTCTGTTTTTTGCTGCAAACAAAGAGACAGCAAACATGGCACGGATCTCTGTTTCAACTGAACCATCGGCATACATAGCTTGGATACTTGGCTCAAGTTCATAGTTAGCTTTTGCTGCATAAAGATCTAGACCTTTGATCAGGATATCGATTTCTGCAGGTGCGTAAGAATTGGCAAAGAATTCGTCAATGGCTGCTTTTAAGTCATTTTTCATGGCTGCACGCTCAGTGGCATTCGCTTTGGCGTAAGCCATCATTTGTGCGCCTAAACCTCTTGAAATAGCTGCGTACTCAGAACCTCTAAATAAAATTTGAAGGTAGTTGTCGTGACGCGCCTTGTCATTGGTAGCCGCATAGAAAGCATTGATGTTTTTAATGACATCTCCGTAAGTTTCTTTGTTTTTTGGAAGATTGGCCCAAGCATCAAATTTAGCTTCATTTTTAGCTTTAGAAGCTGCGGTCTGAAACTTCGTTAAGGCGTCAATCATACCTTGGCGGTTTTTCCAGTAATTGGCAATTCTTGCATATTTAGAAGCGTAGTTCAAGTTTACGGCTTGGTCTTTATCCATGTAAACTTTCATGGCATCCATGGCAGTTTTAGATGCTTCTACCCAAGCAGGGTAAGCATACTTGACATTTTGATCAATACCACCCGCAGGTAACCAACGGTTCGTACGACCTGGGTAACCAAGAATCATGGCGAAGTCACCTTCTTTAACCCCTTTCATGTTCACTGGTAAGTGATGTTTTGGGTGTAAAGGAACGTTTGTAGTTGAAAAATCAGCAGGATTTCCGTTAGCGTCTGCATAGACACGGAACATAGAGAAGTCTCCGGTATGGCGTGGCCATTCCCAGTTGTCGGTGTCTCCACCAAATTTTCCGATGCTGTTTGGAGGGGTTCCTACTAAACGAACATCTTTGTAGTCTTGGTAAACAAAGTAGTAGAATTCATTACCTTGGAAGAATGAACGTACGTTCACAACATATTTTCCACCTTCGCTATTTTCTTTTTCAATGAGGGCAATTTCTTCTCGGATGGCTTTTTCGCGCTCCGCTTCAGTCATATTTTTTGACACTTTAGAAAGTACGCGTTTGCTGCAGTCATCCATGCGTACAAAGAAGCGCACATACAAAGACTTCGGCTTGAGTTCTTGACCACGGTCTGCAGCCCAGAAACCGTTGGTGAGGTAATCGTGCTCTGGTGTTGAAAGCTCAGCAATGGCGTCGTAACCACAGTGGTGGTTTGTTAATAGTAAGCCGTCTTTAGAAATAAGTTCTGCCGTACAACCACCATTGAACTGGACAACCGCATCTTTCAAACTTGAATTGTTGATGCTGTAGATTTCTTCAGCGGTAAGTTGAAGACCCATTTTTTGCATGTCGCGGTGGTTCAAACGGTCGATGAACATTAAAAACCACATGCCTTCGTCTGCTCGGACGAAAATACCAACGAATAAAGCGATGGCAAGAGAAATTCTTTTCAGTTGTTTCATGATTTATTTTTTGTTTGGCGAAGATACGTAAAGTTTTTTCTTCATTCTACTCAAACTCTCAGGTAAGATGCCTAAATAGGAAGCAATTTGATGTTGAGCAACAAGTTGTTCAATACCGGGGTGTCTTTGCAATAGTTCTTTGTAGCGTTCTTCGGCATGAGCGGAAATGGTCAAAAGAAAGCGTTTTTGAAGTACTGCTAAGGTTCTTTGAGCCATGATTCTAAAAAGCCTTTCTAGAGCAGGCACCTGCAAATACATCCCTTCGATATCCGATTTAGAAACTTCTAGAATATAGCTATCCTCCAAAGCTTGTACACTTAGCGTAGCTGCTTCATTGAAATGAAAACCAGCTAGGTCGCCAACCCACCAGTCAGCAAAAGCAAAATACATCACGTGTTCATTTCCTTTAGGGTCTGTATAAAAGACTCTTAAGGATCCGTCGACGACATAACCTTGTTGGAAATTAGTGCTGCCCACACTAACAAAATAGTCTTTCTTGGCGAGCTTTCGCAAGTGAAATTTTTCTTTGATGATCTGGGCTTCGGCTTCAGAAATCTGAACGCGATCAGTGATATACTTGAGGAGTTTGTCGTGTGCGGTTGCGAGTTCCATGCTTATTTCTTTGGTAAATGACGTATGCGCCATTCAGTAGGGTGTAAGTTGTTGAAGCGCTGGCCCAATTGTTTGACCATGGCAATATTTTGGCCTTGATAGCGAACAAAATAGTATCCAGCTTCTGCGCTGAAAGTTTGGCTTTCTCCGTGTAGAATTTGCAAGGCTTGTTCGTGTTCGACGTCGAGAACGGGTAAGTCCCATTTTAAATCAAGGCTATAGACGACATCATAGGCTGGGGCCCAAGATTTTTTAAACTGTTGGGCAATGTGAAGTCCTTTTTTGAGCCAATGCATGGAGCTTATTTGCTGGTAAAACTCAAATGCAAAAGGTGTGGTGGCTTGCAATTGATCGCTTTCTGTCCAAAAGGTGTGGGGAAGGTTTTGTTGGAGAGGAAGCTCAGAAGTTAGCGCAGTCGTTTTAATTGTTTGTGCCGTTTTAGACTTGCCTTTATCCTTCTCTTTTTTTCTTTGGTTTGAATTTCCGCCTGTTTTTTGAAACACAGCAATATAGAAGCCTTCGCTTTCTGTTTGGCCTGGGAAGAAGTAGTGTCCCATTTCAAAGCGATCTGCTTGCATGCCTTCGAAGTGAGGAAGTTTCACAGAAACGGCTTCAAAGTCTTCAGCAACTAGTCTTTGAAGCAAGATTTCATTTTCTTCTGGGTTAAAAGTACAAGTCGAGTAAATTAAATAGCCGTTTTCTTTGAGTAGGGGCCAGGTGTCTTCAAGGATTTGTTCTTGCCGAATAGCGCAATGCGCTGCGGCGGCAGTTGTCCATTCGTTGCGGGCAGCGAGGTCTTTGCGAAACATCCCTTCTCCTGAACAGGGTGCATCGACCAACAGCACATCAATTTTACCGTTCAGGGCTTTGAGTTCTTCAGGTTTATGATTGCAAACAAAAGTATTGGAGTAGCCCCATTTACTTAAATTCTCGGCTAAAATATAAGCTCTTGAACGGTTGATTTCATTGGCAATGAGCAGTCCTTTTTGATTTAAGAAACTTGCAATCAAAGTACTTTTTCCGCCTGGTGCGGCGCTGAGGTCAAGTACAACAGGATTTTCTGGTAAGCTCAGTGCTTCAAGCGCTTGGCGCAAATACATTGAACCTGCTTCTTGAGGGTAGTAAGCACCAGCATGAAACAGAGGGTCATAAGTAAAGCTTGGTCTTTGTGCTAAATAAAATCCGTCACTATTCCAGGTAACACTTTTAGCTAATTGGAGCGTGTGAGCTCTTCTAGGGTGAAGTCTAACGGAGGTGGGTGCCTGTGTTTCCAATGCATCGAGGAGCTTTTCGGGATAAAAAGCATCGTTTTGAATGCGTTCAATGAAGTCTTTTGGCAGTGCGCTCATGGTCAAATTTACTGCTTTTTCTTGATGCTGACTCTCAGAACTTGCTTGGTATGTTCGTCAGCAAGCGCTCTTTTATCTAGTTTCATTTCGGGGATCAAGATCAATTTTTCTTGGTCAAAAAGTCCAAAATAGGAACTGCGTACATCTGCCGGAATCTTATTTTCTTTCAGGATTTCAAACGCAGACTTTTTGCCACTCATGCCTTTCGGAAATAGCAAATCTTCCTTTCTTAAAGCCCGAAAATTGAGTGCGCCAACAATCTTTTGAGCGTCTAAATAAATGGTATTCAATTCAAATTGAGTCGAAGGTTCAAGTGCTGAGTCGCTTTCGAGTTCCCATTCAAAAGGGCATTCCTTTTCTGTTTCAGGTAGAAATAGCCATAATTTTTGTTCGTAATTAACGAGCTTAGCCTGTTTTTGATTTTCAGAGATCCATACCAGCGCTTTGCCATTTGCTGCTGTAAATAATTCAGGAATCCGTTGGATAATGTGGTTGGGAATTTTAAGGTGTTTAAACAGCTCAATAAACTGAAATGCAGATATTTCAGCCAATTCTTTTAAACTTATACTTTTACTTAAATTGAATTGATTTTGATAAGTATCCAGGGCTTGAGTTTGCGCTGTCACTTCCTTGCGAAAGTAATTTTGAAGTAGTAACGTTGAGGCCTTGAGATCTGGAATTTGCTTTTCTAATTCTGGTAAAAGTTGCTTTCTCCATAAGTTACGACGGTAGACCAAACTATTGTTACTCTGATCTTCTCTCCATTTGAGGTCAAGTTCTTGTGCGGCACGCATTAAATCCTGTTTGTGCCATTTTAAAAAAGGTCTGAAAACCTGATTTGATAAAACTTGCATACCGGCAAGGCCTTTCATACCAGCACCACGGGTTAGTTGCAACCAGAAGGTTTCAATTTGGTCGTCGGCATGTTGGGCCGTACACACGACACTGTTCGGATACTGCTGTCTGATTTCGTTAAAAAATGCGTAGCGTATTTCACGCGCTTTGGCTTGTAAATTAGAGGCTTTGAGTGCTTTTTGTTCTGCTTCAGAAACGCAATATTTGTGCAGCTTAATATGCTGTTCTTGGCAGAACGCTTCCACTAATTGGGCATCGAGTTCGCTGTCTTCTCCGCGCAGGCTGTAGTTCACATGCAAAGCGCAAATGGGTGCTTTTAAAGTGTTTAAAATGTTTAATAATAGCATCGAATCCAGGCCACCGCTTACCGCCACTAAATAGGTTGAGGCATTTAATTGCTGAAGTTGTGTTTTCAGCGCAAGTTGCATTTGATCAAGATTGGAGCCCATAAATCAACTTATTGGCCTTTAGCAAGCATTCTTGGTATTCTTTTTCGGCCTCGGCTTCAATAGTTACGGCACTTCCGACTGCACAAGAGAGGTATTTTGTATTTCGGTTGTAAATCAGGCTACGAATGACTACGTTGAAATCGAAATCTCCGTTTGGCTCAATCAAGCCAATACTTCCAGAATAGAGTCCGCGCTTGAAATCTTCGAGTGCTTCGATGTGTTGCATCGCAGAGACTTTAGGTGCGCCCGTCATGCTGCCCATCGGAAAAGTGTATTTTAAAATATCGGAAAAGCTTGTGTTTGGCTTGAGTACACAACTTATTTTTGAAATCATTTGATGGACGGTCGCAAAACTGTAGATCTCGCAGAGTTCATCCACCTGAACCGTGCCTTTTTGCGCCAACTGAGACAGGTCGTTTCTCACGAGGTCGACAATCATGATGTTTTCAGCGCGTTCTTTCGGATCATTTTTGAGTTTTGTAGCCAAAGCCTGATCGGTTTGTGCATCAGGATGGCGCGCTGCGGTTCCTTTGATGGGTTCAGAGCGCAGTAGGTCACCTTTTTTTTCAAGAAACCTTTCTGGGCTGGCGCAAAGCACAAAATGACTTGGCGTCTGGATATAAGCCGCATGTGGTGCTTGCGTGAGTTGTTCTAACTTAGAGAAAAGCTGCACAGGTTGTTCAATGGCAACTTGTTGGGCATAAAACTCTTGACAATAGTTGAGCTCGTAAATATCGCCTTGCTGAAGCGCGTTTTTTATTTTGTTAAATTGTTCAAAATAAGCTTCTTTCGACGTTCTTTCTTTGAAATCTGCTTGAAAAGAAGTCTTAGGATCTTGGAGTTTTTTTAAAAAGCGCAGCGCTTCTTCTTGGTCATTCACTTCGTTTTCACCAGCTAGGTGCCGAGGCGTATCCTCCAATATATAAACGGATTTTGGTACCCAAAAATGAAGCAGCGGATAGCGGCATTCATCGGGATTGTCCGAAGTAAGCGCTTCAAGCATATTTTTGTAATCGTAACTAACGGTTCCGAAAATATACTGACCTTGCTGTGCATCTATGAAAGCTTGAAAATCAGTGATGTTGAATGTGTGTTCACAAGTGAATGCCGCATGAACACCAAGGCCTAATAGTGGCCCAAGGCGATGCTTTGGTAAATAAAATACTTGTGGTTCCATCGCGTCAAAATTAACAACTATTCGGCACAAACATTTGCTGCAATTTTTTGTTCTTTAAGCGTTACCTTTGTAGCACTCTATCTTACTCAGATTATTTATTTATGCTCCGTTCTCTCCTCGCTTTCATATTGCTTTTATCTTTCAGTGCTGTAGCACAAAAGAAACCTACACTTAGCGGTTATATCACTGACGTCAGAAATGGCGAAGCGCTTTCTTATGCAAAAGTATTCGTGCAAGAGCTCAAAACAGGGGCTGTTGTCAACTCTTATGGCTTTTACAGCCTCACCATTCCATCTGGAAATTATACCATTGAATTTCGTGCCGATGGCTTTCAAACACAGGTTGTTACTATTACGCTTTCCGAAAATCAGACGCGCAATGTAGAGCTCGATATGGCTGTTCAAGAAACCAAAGACATTCGTGTCACCGGTAAGCGTTCAGACAACGTGACTTCCACCAAATTGGGTCAGATGGAACTCAAAATGGATCAAGTAAAAACCTTACCCGCATTTATGGGCGAGGTTGACGTTGTCAAAACTTTACAATTGCTTCCTGGTGTATCCTCAGTTTCAGAAGGTGGTCAGGGTTTTTATGTTAGAGGCGGTGGCCCAGATCAAAACTTGGTTTTGCTCGACGAAGGTGTCGTTTATAATGCCTCGCATCTTTTTGGTTTCTTCTCAGTTTTCAATGCTGATGCCATTAACAGCGTGAACTTGATCAAAGGCGGCATGCCAGCCAACTTTGGTGGGCGCTTGTCATCGGTACTTGAGGTGAACATGAACGAAGGCAACCTGAAGCAAATCAAGGTCAAGGGCGGTATTGGCGCTATTTCTTCGCGTTTAACCGTTGAAGGGCCCATCAAAAAAGACAAAGGATCTTTCATCATTTCTGGTCGTCGAACCTATATCGACCTCATCATGAAGGCTGCCATTCCAGATTCTTCTCCGTTTGCTGGCTCTGGTTATTTCTTCTACGATGTGAATGCCAAACTCAACTATAAGTTATCTTCAAAAGACCGCATTTATTTAAGTGCCTACTACGGTAAAGATATTTTTTCCTTCAAAGATCAAAATGGCGGCTTCAAAGTAGAAATGCCTTGGGGCAATGGGATAGCCGCTTTGCGCTGGAATCACTTATTCACCAGCAAGCTTTTCATGAACACCACCCTTACTTATTCAGACTACAAATTTCAATTTGCCTCTACGCAAGATGAGTTCAGAGTGGCCTTGACATCTGGTATCAAAGATTACACAGCTAAGGTTGATTTTTCTTATTTCCCCAACCCGAAGCACCGCATCAAGTGGGGAGCTGCCTATATTTATCATGATTTTACGCCACAGGGGCTTTCTGCTCAAGATGACACCATTACTTTTAACACAGGCACCATTCAACACCTTTATTCTCATGAAACAGGCATTTACGCCCTCGATGAATTTGATATCAACGATGCATGGCGCCTCAATGTTGGTTTGCGTTACAGTTCTTTTGCACATGTAGGGCCTTTTGATCGCTACATCAAAGGAGATGGCATTTCTACCTTTGACACCACCATCCATTACGACCGCAACGATGTCATTGCCTTTTACCAAGGTCTAGAACCGCGCATTGCGTTACGTTATTTGTTGCCAGACAACAGCTCCATCAAAGCGGGCTACGCATATAACTACCAATACGTGCATTTAGTTACCCTAAGTGCGGTTTCTTTACCTACAGACATTTGGTTCCCAACCACTGATCTTGCCAAGCCAGAACAAGGCTTTCAAACGTCTATTGGTTATTTCAAGAACTTTGACAAAGATCGCTACGAAGCCTCTGTGGAGCTTTACTACAAAGGCATGAAAAACTTAATTGAATTCAAGGAAGGTGCTTTACCAGGTGACAACATCAATGACAACACAGATAATCTGTTGGTTTATGGAGAGGGTTGGGCCTACGGTGCTGAGTTTTTCTTTAAGAAAACCCAAGGTGACTTCACTGGTTGGATTGGCTATACTTGGGCTAAAACTGAAAGACGCTTTGCTGAAATAAACGAGGGTAATATTTACCCAGCAAAATACGACCGCCGACATGATTTAACCGTTGTCGGAACTTACAAACTCAATGAGCGTTGGATATTTAGCGCTTGTTTCATTTATGCCTCGGGTAACACCCTTACTTTGCCTGCGAGTTGGTACGTTCAAGATCAAAATTTACTCTTCCAATACGGCCCAAGAAATTCTACCAGAATGGCACCTTATCACCGTTTAGATATCAGTGCAACGCTTTATGGTAAAAAATTCAAAACGAAAACAGATCCTACTTCGGGTCTAGATATACAAGTGAAAAAAGCTTACCAAAGCAATTGGTCTTTTTCCATTTACAATGTTTACAACCGCATGAATCCTTTCTTTTTATACGTTGATAACGATGGTGATTTCATGTCTGGTGATTTCTCTCTCAAGATCAAACAAGTCTCTTTATTTCCTATAATCCCAAGTGTCACATGGAATTTCGAATTTTAAAACAAACCGGTTGCTTTTTGTTTGTGCTGCTATTATTGGCAGCGTGTACCAAAGAAGTGCAAATTGATCTGCCAGGTTACAAAGAACAATTAGTGGTAGATGGTCGCATTGAAACAGGCTTGCCAGCCATCGTTTTACTTTCAAAAACGAGCAACGTCTATTCAACCACAAATTTTGAATCTTACCTCAATAGTTTTGTCGACGATGCTGTTGTCGTACTTTCTGATGGCACCAACACAGATACGCTTACTAAAATTTGTACCGATGACCTACCTCCTGGCTTAGAAGATGTCGCCGCTGGTATTTTTGGTATTCCGGCTGCGCAACTAAGTAGCCTGCATTTGTGTGCCTATATTTCCTTAAATATGGTCGGTGAAGTGGGTAAAACCTATACCTTACAAATTCTGCACAATGGTAAAACCTACACATCAAGTTCCAGAATTGCCGAGCCTGTAGCGCTCGATTCATTGTATTGGAAGCCCGAAGGCAATTTTTCAGACCGCGGATTTTCTTGGGCCAAACTCTCTGATCCAGCAAATACCACAGATGCCTATTGTTGGGAAGTGAAATACAGCAGCGAGGCCACTTACTCCAAGACCTTTAATCCGTTTTTCAACGATAAGTTCTTTAACGGTCTTACATTTGAATTTGGCTATGAAAATCCCATGAGTTTTCAGGATACAACTGCAAATAATCCGTACCGTGGATTTTATAAATTAGGAGACACGGTTGTTGTTAAGCTATCCAAAATAGGCCAAAAAGAATTTAATTATTTCGAGAAGAAGTACAATCAAATGTATTCGGGCGGTAGTCCGTTTGCTGTTCCAACCAATGTTCCAACCAATATTTCGGGAGGGGCACTAGGAATTTGGGCGGCCTATTCACCTTGGATTGACACCCTGATTTGCCAATAATTATTTAAAGGTAAAATTGCGCTGAATGAGGTAGGCTACCACGACCATAGCAGCGCTAGACATTATGTTGGCTACTGAAGGGTAAAAACCAAAGCCTTCAATAAAAGTTTTCAATAATAAATAATTTCCAATCCAGGTCAGTACAGCGCTCATGCTGTAACGCAAGAACTGACTTCCGGTATTGAGGCTGCTCTCTGTAAAAACAACGAATTTGTTGAGTAAAAAACCAATGAGAAATGCCGTTACAAAACAAAGCATTGAGCTCAAGGTATAAGCCGATATGATGTAGTGCAACGAGCCTAGGTCAAACTGAAAAATGCGTTTGGCAAACAAGTACTGGAAAAAAACAAAGAAAAGGATCCAGCTTAACACTAAATTTCCACCACCACAAGCGGCATAATAATAGGTTTGTCGATTGAAAAATCGACGAAATAGCGGGTAGAATAGATCTAAAATACTGCGAATTAAAGCTGCCATATGACTTCGTAGCCGGTGTGTTTGCGCAAGTTTAGAACATTTATTTGATCTAAATACAAATACTGCCCCCTGATTCCTGTTAAAACACCGCTTATTTCTGGAGTTTTGTCAAAAGAAAGCGCTTGAACTTTTTCTGGGTACTGCGTAACTGGGTAGTTGAGGTTCCAGATTTCTTCGTCATCGGTCCAGTATTGGGTGAGGTCTTGAGGGAGGAGTTCTTCAAGTTCCCATTTTTCAGCGCTGAGGTCGGGTTGGTCTGTGGCTTGCACATTACGCAGCATGAGTTGCCAATTGGTTTTGTCGCTGTAATGTTCTTTCAACGCGACTTCTAATACCCCGGCCAAATAGCGGTTCGGAGTTTCGGCTAGAATGATGGCTTGTTGCGCACCTTGATCAATCCAGCGGGTTGGTACTTGTGTTTTGCGTGTGATGCCTACCTTGACATGCTGGGTGAGGGCTAGGTAAACCACATGGGGTTGGTTATGGTTTCTTTGTTCAAATTCTGGGTCTCGTCCTAGGCCTAAATGTGCTTGACAAAGTTCGGGTCTGATAATGCAAGGGCTGGCAGAACCTGCCGTTGAAAAACAATTGAAGCAAAATCCTTCGCCAAAAGATTTATTGATTTTCTTGTTGCATTCTTGACAAAAAATTTGCCCTGTAAATTGAAGATGAATGTGTTCGCCAATCAATGAGTTGAGCTCAATTTGCTGCTCATCAATCTTTAAAAAATAGTTGATGGGGTCTCCAAATTGAGCTCCCATTTTTCGAATAACGGTTTTCATTATTCGGGCAAGATGTTCATTTTATCTGCAAAATGATAGCAGTAATCTCGGAGGTCTTCTGAAATAAGGTGCTCACCGGTAGCGCGTTCAAAAGTATCAGCCAAGGTTAGCAGTGTCTGGTGAAAAAACTGTTTCATTTCTTCAATGGTCATGTCTTTGGTCCAGAGGTCAATTTTCATGGTGTTTTTCTCCTTTGGGTCCCAAATAGAGAGTAAGAAAGCTGCGGCTTCAGCATCTTTGATTTGTCCGTCAGAAGCAGACCAAAGCATGCGCAATGGGAGTAAGTTTTCATTGAGGCCTACTTGGATACTTATTTCTGATGTTTTGGAGATTTGCTCGCTCATTTTGGTACTTGGTATTTTTGTAATATTTGATTGTAAGGAATATGGATCAATTCCTGAATGCTAGGATGTTCGGCATCCAGGTATTGCTTGACAATTTGATAACCTAAAAAACGGCCCATGCGGTCAGGGCTTTCTTGTGGTAAGCCAATAGAGTAGGGCCCTTCATTCAATAAGTTCATATTGAGCTCTTGGTCAGTTTTAAACAGCAATTGTTGCTCAACAAGATATTCCCAAAATTTCGCCTCAGATGCCACTGCCCAATCATATGAGGATTGACTGTATCTGAGTTTGGTCGCGGTGCTTTGTTCGGGTAGTAGGATGTCTAGAATAGCAATAAGCTTGCCCCAACGGATCATTTCACTGGCAAAATTTTCATCGGTTTGTTTGATGACATGTGTGCTTAACCAAACTAAAATGGCATCAGTTGATGCATATTGCGGCGCTAAACCGTTTTTAATCCATTGGTAAAACTGTTGTTCGGGTAACATTTGAATGACCGGGTGTTGTGGCCCCAAGTAACGTTCCTGACCAAGCACAATTGTTTGATCAGAACAATAGGCACTTGCTGCAAATTGCGTGTAAGCAAAATAAATCTGTTTTGGTCTGGGTATAGCAGGAGCCAAGACTTTGAGTCTTTTAAAGGCTGAATTTAATTCAGAATAAACTGTGCTTCTCCAGTTTTGAAGTGTGTCGAGCGCAGCATAGGCCTGCCTGTTAAAAGGAATATTGATATTGGCTTGAAATGCGCGCTTCAAAGCTGAATCAGGCTTGAGAGGTATTTGTAAAGCATAGGGCAAACAAAACTCCAGGGCTTCGCGATCTTTCTTACCTAGGCCTGCTATGATTTGGCTTAATTTTTGGTTGGGTTGGGCGCGCAATGTTGAATCGAGATTCAAAGCTTTAAAAGCAATTGTAACTTGTTCGGTATTGACCTCGTAAGGGTCTTGTCGGCAAGCGAAAAGTAAGCAGAGTAAAGCAACTAGACCAAGGCCACGTATCATGAATATTATTATTTTTGTTCAAAATTAACATTTATCAGACAACATGAAATCAAACCAGCTTCAACACGTGCTTTTTTGCTGCTTATTCGCAGGTTTCGCGCAGTATTCATTCGGTCAAGCAGTTGCTGAGAAAAAACTGCAAGGTGGTATCACTGCTTCGGTAGGTAGTAATTTTCTAAAGATGGGTACTTCGTTACTAGAAGCACAACCTGGGCTCAGCACGTCTGTTGGCATCAATTTCATGAAAGCCACCAAAGAATCTCAAAACATTGCCTTTCTAGGAGGGCTAGAATTCAACCTCGAGCGTTTCAATTACAAGGTCACCGGCACTGATGTTTTTTATCGTTACACAGATCAAAATATCAAAACCAAAGACCAAACCGTTTCCACGGATCAATATTACCGTCTCACAGAGCGTACCTATAAGCCACTCTATCTTGGCTTGCCCATAGGAATGGCTTTTCGCACCGATTTTATCGGAGATTACCGTGGCGTAGTAAAGTTTGGGTTGCAAAATCGTTTTTTGCTAACCAATACTGTCGATGACAAAGGCTTTACATCAGCAAATACCAATGAAATTGGTGATTACCAAGAAAACACAGGTATGAGCGCCAAAAATGATTTATTTTTCTACAATGCAGGGCTGTTCATCAGTATGGGTGCCGAATGGAATTTTTCGGGTTCTACTTGCTTGCTTGTTGAAGTCGGATATCAATACGGATTCATGCCTTTGCACCTGACAGCCAAAGAACAGAATTACACGCTCTTTACGCAAGATGCCAATTTTGCGCCCATTTATTTTCGCAACCAGGCTACCATGAATCAAGCAAATCTCAAATTAACCTTGTTGTTTTAAAATGCATGCACTCTCTGAACATATCATACATTGGTTGAAAAACTATCAAGACACAGCTAAAGCGCAGGGTTTTGTAGTTGGGGTGTCGGGTGGTATTGATTCAGCACTCACGGCAAGTTTGTGTGCCCTGACTGGTTCTAAAACAATCCTTATCAATATGCCGATCAGGCAAACGGAAGCCGAGCTGAATAGGGGTCTTGAGCAAATGCAAGCCTTGCAAAAAGCGCATTCAAATGTCAGTTTGCTGCAAATTGATCTCACCAACAGTTTTGGTGTTTTAGAATCGACACTCGGTCTTGACGCTGCTCAGAATCATTTAGCCTTGGCCAATACCCGTGCTCGCCTTCGCATGACCACGCTTTACGCAATTGCACAAGCAAATGGCTGTTTGGTAGCCGGCACTGGTAACAAAGTAGAAGATTTCGGCGTCGGATTCTACACTAAATACGGCGATGGCGGCGTAGATATCAGTCCGATTGCAGACCTCTATAAAACCGAGGTTTTCAAGTTGGCCAAGCATTTAGGTGTCGTTCAGTCTATTCTCGATGCCAAGCCAACCGATGGCTTGTGGGAAGATGGTCGCTCTGATGAAGATCAAATCGGTGCGAGCTACCCAGAGCTCGAGTGGGCCATGG
>JBEBBE010000095.1:0-3731 GCA_041158525.1 Bacteroidota bacterium
TGGACGTTTGGGAACACGCTTATTACCTCAACTACCAAAACCGTCGCCCAGATTACATCACCGCATTTTTCAACGTGATCAACTGGGAGGTCGTTGCCGCTAAATTTGCTGCAGCAAAATAATCTTCTCTATTTGTAGAAATCAAAAAGGGCGGCCCTGCGGGCCGCCCTTTTTGTTGGATATTGTTTCCTTTTATGAGTTCAAAATTGCTTAAAAGTTGACCTGTGCCTGAATTCGGAGTAGGTTTCCTCTTTGGTAATTAACTGGATTGACCGCATCTTCAAAACGACGAGCCGACATCGTGTACATTACCACAAGTTCAAAATTCCTATTCGGTTGCCATTCAGCTCCAATTTCTAATTCTTTCACTTCGTAGCTACGTGCATCCAATTCGTGCTTCTTTCCACCGTCATAATATTGAAAACGACTAAATGGAATCAGTGTTTGACCTTGGAAATCTAATTTATAGCTTGCGGTAATGAAACCACCTTTCAAGGGGCTTTCAATCACGCTATTTGTTAGTTTATCGTACTCAGGTCCACGACCAATATTATACTCAGCAAGAATACCAAACGGTTTAGGATACAAAACAAATGTAGCACCAATGCGCTCATCGTTATATAATTTATCTGTAGCGGTTCCAACTCCTGATGTCGTAGATAACAAAGTAAATTGCCCTTTATAAGCTTGAACTCCAGCTTCTAGAACTTGATTCTTAATTTGTACAGGGTAAGAGGCTCTAGCCACAACATGCTTATTCGAATTGAGTTCAGGACGATTTGCAGTTTGTCCATTATAAACCCCTATACCAAAAACACCGTAATCACCTGAGCCTTTTAAGCCTTCGCTTACAAGAGAAGAAAATAATTTGCGAGTTTTAGCCGGTGCCCAGTAAAAAAACACCCCTAAATCACGCTCATTAGTTACGGCACTATTCATGGCATCAGCACGGTCTAAAGGCAAACGGTTTTGCGAAGACTGCATGTTTTCAAAACCATAAGGAACCTTTGATTGTCCAATTCTAAAGCGAAACTCATTTTTCTCATCCAAACCTACATCGAAATAAGCATCTCTCAGTTGGCCGAAATGCATGGCCGAAGATGAAGGTGCACTTGCAAAATCTGGTTGAATGTAAAAATATACTCTAGGGCTAACCTGACCATAAAAAATCAAACGCATTCGACGAACAAAAAAGTCATTATCACCACCCCAACTTTTATCACATTGTTCGCATTCCAAATCTTCATTTGTTTGTAGAAGACCGTTGTAACGAACTTGCATGTAACCGCGCATTTGAACGTTTTCGTACCATTTTTTCGTTGCAGCCGGTGTTTTAGCTTTGGTAGAATCTTTTGATTGTTGTGCTTGAAAACCAAGTGAAATACTCAGTGTAATCAGCAAGAAGTAAATTTTTGACATGTGTAGCAATTTTAATTTCGTTGCCAAAATTAGTTCCTTCACACTGAGTTAACATTAGTTTCATTTTCATTTAACCTTTATATAATCTTGGTAATATTTAGTTAACATTGGAGCTGTTTTTCCTTAAATAGTGCCACCAAAGCCCAAGCAAAACTTGAAAGAGCGCTGTGAACAATGTTATGTTTACGTTAACAAACTGCATAATACTTGAGTGTGCTTTGTGAACGGCCTACATTTGTCTAAAAATCAAATATTATGGCCGGAATTTTAAGCTACTTTTTACCAAAAGACAAGGTGTTTTATTCTTTATTTGAAGACGCCAGTAACAACTTAGAAAAAATTGCTCAAAAGCTACAGCAGGTAGTACATGAGTCAGATTTCAACAAACGAGCGGCGCTTATCGAAGAAATGCGTGATATCGAGCATCAAAATGATAACATTACGCACCAAATCTTTATTGAACTCGGTAAAAACTTCATTACTCCTTTTGACCGTGAAGATATTCACTCATTAGCCTCAGCCCTCGACGATATCGCTGACTATATTTATGCTTCTGGAAAGAAAATCAACTTCTACAAAATTGACCCAATTTCTGACCAAGGCATTCAAAAAACAGCAGCTGCCATTTATGATGCTGTGATTGCTGTAAAAGCTGCTGTGATGGAACTACGCAACTTAAAGAATACACAGAAAATTATTGAGTGTGTCATTAAAATCAATAGCATTGAAAACAATGCCGACAATATTTTTGACATGAGTATTGAGCAACTCTTTAATTCTGATGTTGACGCAAAAGAATTGATCAAACGCCGCGAACTTTACATGGTGATGGAAACAGCTACCGACAAATGTGAAGACGCAGGTAATGTTATTGAATCAATCGTGGTTAAATACGCTTAATTCTAAGCGTTCTATTTAAAACATCAAGCTATGTTTACGTTATTATTAATCGTAATTGGAATTGCCCTGCTTTTTGACTTAGTCAATGGCTTTCACGATGCTGCCAATTCAATTGCAACAGTAGTCTCTACCAAAGTACTTACTCCTTTTCAGGCGGTACTTTGGGCGGCATTATTTAATGTGATTGCATTTTGGGTATTCGACATGAGTGTCGGTAACACGGTTGCCAAAACTGTTGACAACAATGCCATTGACCTTTGGGTTATCTTGGCAGGTCTTCTTGCCGCCACATTTTGGAACTTATTAACCTGGTGGTTAGGAATCCCGTCTTCATCTTCCCATACCTTAATTGGTGGCTTTGCCGGCGCTGCGGTTGCGCATGCGGGTTTTGGCGTCATTGAGAGTGGAGAGATTTTCAAAGTTGTTGCCTTTATTTTCCTAGCACCAATAATTGGTGGTTTTATCGCTTATTTAATTGCGGTGGTTACCATTTCAAGGTCTTTTTGGAAGAAAATGTTGGTCATCTTATTGCTTTCAGGTGTAACCATTGCCGTTATGGAATACATGATTGAGTATATCGACATGAAGCCAATCATGATGTATATAGTTATCGGTATGATTGCTGTATTTATCTTGGTATATATTTGGTTTGAAATTGCTTACGGAAGTAAGCGCCCATCTGCACTAAAAGAAGCCAACATGCACAAGAAATTACAGTTGCTTTCTTCTGCAGCTTTTTCTCTCGGACATGGTGGTGCAGACTCTCAAAAAGTAATGGGTATTATATGCGCTGCATTACTGGTTTATGGAAATATGGGCAGAGAGGGTAAATTGGATCAACCAGTACCCAAAGATCTTCGCATCACTGAACTCATGCAGATTGAATTCAACGATGCCGCTGGTAAAAAACATAAATTTAAACCTGAGGTAGCTGAAATCAACGGCCAAGTTTATTTCGTTGACCACAAAGAGGTGATTGATGCAGCAACGGGCGTCCCAATTTACACGGAAGATGGTACTCCATTTAAAGGTGTAAATCTAGGTAAGGTACAAAACATACCTTCTTTTGATGCCATTGATGAAGCACTTGAGAAGGTGGAAATCTTTACATTCGGAGATGCACTTTGCGATGCGAAAACCAACGATACCATTTTTACTGAGAAAACACTCAATAAAAATTACAAGTTTGCCGGTGTATTTACTGAATATGTAGATGGTTCAACCGGTGAATTGCGCGAAGGACACAAAATCAAGACTAAAGTACATTCTGACACCATGCCTTTCTGGGTATCTTTTGGCTGTTACTTAATGATTGGTTTAGGAACATTGATGGGTGGTTGGAAGATTGTCAAAACAATGGGAACTAAGATTACGAAGGTCACACCGCTGGAAGGTGTTTGTGCCGAAACCGC
>JBEBBE010000096.1:0-8711 GCA_041158525.1 Bacteroidota bacterium
GGGAAGTATGCAATTGCGTAGTCATTGTTGATTTGGTTAGCCGCTGCAGAAGCAGGGTTAGCCATAGGGAATTGGATTTGGTTACCTGCAGCTGGCTCAATCCAGTTACCAATTGCACCTGAACCGTCAAGCATAGTTGCATCAGCAGTTTGACCATCACCTTCGATCCAGATAACCATAACGTCATCAGTTGTAGAAGAAACAACACCAGGAGCACCAGCTGGGCCGTGAGCTGCATAAACATCTTCTAAAGCACCAGAAAGGTGGTAGTTCCAACATGGACCACACCAAGTTGCAGAAACATCTAAGAATACAGTGTATCCTTGATCTAGGTAGTCATACAATGTGTAAGAACCATTGTTTGTAGTTCCAGCTGTTGCCAACCAAGATTGGTAAGCAGTAACTGTAAAGTTTGGAGCAACGCTTCCTGGGGCTAGCTGCGCATTTGCACTAACACCTGCAAGTAACATCGCAGCTGAGAATAATAGTTTTTTCATGCGTTAAAATTTAAGTTTGTGTAAATATAGAAAAAATCCGCTCAAGGAAAAAAGCGAAATACCTAAAAGTTCCTAGAAAAAGATTATTTTTTCTTGAGTTGTTCTTTGATGAACAATTCAATGGCGCCAACCATTGAAGGCGCTTTAGGATGCGGTGCATGGACGTCCAGACGCAAGTTGTTCTTGAGGACTGCATTTGCAGTTGTTGGACCAAAAGCAGCAATGGCAGTAGTATTTTGTTTAAAATCTGGGAAGTTTTTAAACAAAGATTCTATTCCACCTGGGCTAAAGAACACCAACATATCGTAGTAAACATCCTCGAGGTCAGATAAATCAGCAGCCACAGTTTTGTAGAGAATGGCTTTTGTAAATGGAATATTGAACTTTTCGAGGGTCAATGGAATGTTATCTCGTAGGATATCTGTACAAGGCAAAAGGAATTTTTCGCCTTTTTGTTTTTTCATGAGCTCAGCAAGCTCTTCAATTGTTTGCTTCCCAAAGAAAATTTTGCGCTTGCGATAAGTGACATATTTCTGAAGATAAAGCGCAACCGCCTCAGTAATACAGAAATACTTCATGGTGTCTGGCACTTCAAAACGGATCGCTTCTGACATTCTAAAAAAGTGATCAACAGCAACTTTTGAGGTTAAAATAACCGCGCTGTGTTCGCTGATATCAACTTTTTGTGCACGAAATTCTTTGGCGTCAACACCCTCTACCTTGATAAAAGGACGGAAATCAATTTTGAGTTTGTATTTATCAGCTAAATCAAAATATGGAGATTTGTCACCCTCGGGTTTTGGCTGAGAAACAAGAATGGTTTTAATGGCCAATTTTTCTAATTTTATTGTGTTTTAGCTTATAAACCAGCGCCATACAAGAAGCATAGGCAGGATTTCCAAGGCGCAAAGGTACAAAATTAAATAATACCATTCCAAATTTGCTTGCTGAGCGATGCGCCATGATTTGAAAATTCGCCAAAAGTAAAGCAACAATGAACACAATATAAACAGGTTGTTAATCAGGTCGTTGGCTTGCCCGTTAATTGTCCAGAGAAAGGCCAAGGCCAAGAAAATTAGGCCCGTAAAAGACCACACCTGCTTATTGACTTCTGCGAACGCTGCTACCCATTTCCATTGGTCGACCAAAAACAATACGAATCGATATACCAAAGTCTGATATAGAACCCAAGCGGCAACTACAATTGTACTCATCAAAAGTGCTTCAGTTCTTGCGTAAAATTCTGCAACAAATAGGTAAACACAAAGATTCAAAGACAAATAAAAATTGATAAAAAAGAGCGCTTGCGTTTGTGGGCGCATCTTTTCATCGTCAAAGCCAAAACTTTCAACACGGCTCGTTTTCAAGAACCTGCGCCAAGACAAACTCAATGCATTTGGGGTGCTCAGTCTTGCGTATGCTATGAAGGCTAGTGATAGCAATGATATAAACAGCAAATAACTATTTAATTGTGAGCCCCTTTCTATTAATTCAAATGATTGCATATGCGATTTGCTGAACACAAAAATAATTCAAATTCTAATGCTACAGCTGCACCAATTATTGCTTACTTTTGCACCAAACATCAATCATGAAAACTGATCAATACCAACATCCCGATTATTACAACATGGATGACCTCCTCTCTGACGAGCACAAACTAGTCCGAGATGCAGCAAGAGCATGGGTGAAAAAAGAAGTTTCACCAATTATCGATGAGCATTATGAAAAGGCAACTTTCCCTATGCACATTTTAAGTGGACTTGGCGAAATTGGCGCTTTTGGCCCTTACATTCCAGAAGAATATGGTGGTCCAGGACTCGACCAGATTTCTTATGGTCTCATCATGCAAGAACTCGAGCGCTGTGACTCCGGTTTGCGTTCAACCGCATCTGTGCAGTCATCATTGGTCATGTATCCCATTTGGAAATATGGTTCTGAAGAACAAAAATTAAAATACCTTCCCAAATTAGCCACTGGTGAAATGATGGGTTGTTTCGGTTTAACCGAACCAGACTACGGCTCTAACCCAGGAGGCATGATTACCAATTTCAAAGATGCTGGTGATCACGTCATTCTAAACGGTGCCAAAATGTGGATTTCAAATGCACCGTTTGCACAAATTGCTGTTGTTTGGGCAAAAGACGAAAGCGGCCGTATTCACGGTTTAATCGTTGAGCGCGGTATGGAGGGCTTCTCTACACCAGAAATGCACGGCAAGCTTTCACTGCGCGCATCTGCTACCGGCGAACTTATTTTTGATAACGTCAAAGTACCAAAATCAAATATTCTTCCAGGGCGTTCAGGTTTAGGCGCGCCATTGAGCTGTCTTGACTCTGCTCGTTTTGGAATCGCTTGGGGTGCTTTAGGTGCTGCCATGGATTGCTACGATCAAGCATTGCGTTATTCTAAAGAGCGTACACAATTTGACGTTCCGATCGGAAGCTTCCAATTGATCCAAAAGAAATTGGCTGAAATGATTACTGAAATCACTAAAGCACAATTGCTTACTTTACGTCTTGGCCAATTGCGCAACGAAGGTCGTGCTACCTCAGCCCAAATTTCAATGGCAAAAAGAAATAATGTCGAAATCGCTTTGAATATTGCTCGTGAAGCAAGACAAATTCATGGTGGAATGGGTATCACTAGCGAATATTCTATGATGCGTCACATGGCGAACTTAGAATCTGTGGTAACCTATGAAGGAACCCACGATATTCACCTCCTCATTACTGGTATGGATGTCACTGGAATTCCAGCATTCACAAGAGAAATGCCAAACCTCTAAATCAGAGTTCATCATCTTCAGAAGGCGCATCTCCTCTCAGTAGGCGGATGCGCTTTCTTGCTTCTGCACCATACAAACTACTCTTGTAATCGATCAGAAGTTTTTTATAAGCCTCTACGGCTGTTGTTTTGTCTAGCAAGCGCAGTTCTTGAATTTCTGCCGTCCTGAACAAGGCATCATCTGCCAAAATATCTTTACCGTGGAGCTTCAATAAATCTGCATAAAATCCTAAGGCCGTTTGCCACGCTCCGCGCTGTTCCATCGCTTGACCTTTTCGGTACAAGATGTCATCGGCAAGAGCATGATACGGAAATTGTGTTTGAATGCTGTCAAATAATACAAAAGCTGAATCATAATGATGCTGGGCAATCATGCGGTCGGCGGTGGCAAACCAAAGCATCACCTGATAATTGCTGTCTAGGCCATAATTATCTGTAATAAATACTGCTAATTGAATGGCATCATTGGCAATGAGCTTAGAAGTTGATTCTTTTAAAACATTGAGTTGTGCTTGTGCAAATTCAAATTCGCCATCGTAATAGAAAATTTTAGCATTCTTGAATTTTGCCTCGCTGCCTATCGTTTCAAATTTGAAGTCGTTGTCAATTTGCATATAGAGCAAAGACGCTTCCCAGATGTCGCCATCTAGCACATAGATATCTGCTAAAAGCATTTTTACCTGCGCACGCTGCATATCTGTTAGCCCAGGTGTTTTCGTTAATAGCAAAAGTTCCTCTATCGCTTTTTTAGATTGAGCAGCATAAAATGCCCTGATTTCAGCCAATTGTAATGAAAGCTGTAAGCTTACTTTGCCCTTTCCTATGCGCTGTAAGGCAATCTCGAAATCCAAAATGCTTTGTGCAATTTCTTCATTTGTATAACTTCTAAATTGAGTGATTTGCTGAAATCTAGCATTGAGCAGGGCAAGTTGTGCTTCATAAAAATTTGGGTTTTCTTGGCCCAATTCAAGTACATACTGATAACAACGACTGGCCTGATCAAAAACCGCATTTTCTACACAAATATGACCCAATTCAAGTACATCTCGGCCACCGCCTTTACTTCTTTTGTCTAGGGCAATTACTTGAGTAACGGCACCATTAAAATCTCGATTTTGGACAAAAAGCCAAGTTAACATTTGACTAAAAACCAAAGGCGCATTCGGTAACTGGACTTGCTGCAAAAGCACCTCCTTTGCCAACTGAAAGTCGGGGCCATTGGCATTAGCAAGATCCAAACGAGAGCCGAGCGCCTGCTGAATCGCATCTATGATGCCAGGTTGTTGGCCCAAGTAATCTAAGTAAGCCAAAAGCATTTGACGCTTGTCTCCGGCTAATGCATAATAATCGGCGTATTGAAAATTAAAGGGGTAATACGGCGCTAATTTCTTTCCTTGATCGAGGGTTCTTTTAGCGTAGTCAAGTTTTCCTTTACTTGAAAATGCTTGATAAACATTGATGATTTGATTAGGATTTGCCTCTAGTTCACCTACAATATCCTCGTAAATTTTTTTGGCTTTAGCAGGTTCATCAAGCTCTTCATAAAAAGCACCGGCCAGCAGCCGGACTTCGTAATCTTGTCTGTTCAGATTTATCTGCTTTTTAAGAACTTTCTCCGCTGTTTTGTCGTCTTTTTGAGCCCTGAGGCAAGAAAAATAAGGCGTAAAAATAGCTTTGCTTTGATCTATTTCATAAAGCTTTTGATAATAAACAAGCGCTTTATCAAACTCTGAGTTATTGAAGTAATACTGGGCTAATTGTAAGTCGGAGTTGTTTTGCGCAAACAACTGCAAGCCAAAAACCAAGAAAACTAAAGCAAGTAAGTGTTTCATCTACGGCGTTCTGCTTTTGCAACTAATTGATTAGCTAAAGCATTTACAGATGGATATAAGCGGTAATAATCGTCAAAAAGTTGCGCTTTTGCACGCAGGTAATCGGTGCTAAGTGCAGCCAGTTGCTCCACCTTATTATGCTCAAATTTGATAAACTCATCAAAACGATGTCGCTCGCCGCGTCCTTGTTTGACATCTTGATAAAGTAGCTTTAAGGTTTGTTCCTCCTCTTGAATACCTGTCTTAAGCTGTCGATATTGTTTAATGATCGGTTTAATGGAGCGGCGCATCACCTTGTAGGCATCAAGTTGCTTGGCAAGTTCCATATTAATCGTGTCCAAGAATAAATTCTGCTTGATCTTCAGTTCGGTTTGCATGGTGTTGATTTTAAACGCCGATACCTCATCCATGCGCTTGTCTTTGATTTTTTCAGACAATAGATCAAGTCTTTTCTGTTCTTGTTCAATGCGCTTAAGTTGCTGTTCTTTGTTTAAGTCAGCACAGGCAGACAAGACGCTAACGGCCAAGAAGAGCATTAATAATTTTTTCATCCGATTTGATTTAAATAGAGATTTAAGCCCGCCGTAATCAAGGTTGCTAGGACAAACCCAGAATAAACTTCAATTGGTCTGTGTTTTTTCAAGTACAATCTGGCAGACATGGTTAACCCTGCAGCAATAATTGAACCAAGTAACCACCCAGTACTGAAATCTGACTGAGCTGAAGTATAAACCGCTAAAAAACCGACGAGAATCCCAGCGCCTGCAGCGTGTAAAGAGATTTTAATCCAACGGTTAATCAAAAGGAATAAACTCGTGATGGCAACACCCGACAATGGCAAAGCATAATAGTAGCTTGGCAAGGTGTTATTGCCCGCTTTGTAGGCCAGTAAGAAAAACAATACTAGCGAATAAATGAGCATGATAATGAGCGGCAAGCCACGCTCGCCCTGTCTTTCAATATCAATGGTACTGATGACTTTAAATCGATGCAATAAAATAAAGGATACACCTGGTGCAACAACGCTGAACATGAAGAAAATGGTAAACAACGCCCATTTTGTGGGAAGTGGCGCAAAATACAGCGAAGTCATGGCATAGTGCGTGCTAATGGCAGGCACAAATAAAGTAATTAGGATGCCATAAGTTGGCATGAATAAGGGTAGAAATACCCAAGAAAATAGATGCGATAATATCTTCATAATTCTTTGCGCATTCGGGCAACTGGTATTTGTAATTGTTCTCTGTATTTAGCTACAGTACGACGCGCAATGTTGTACCCTTTTTCTCTGAGCAAATCCATGAGTTTCTCGTCAGTGAGTGGGTTGTGCTTGTCTTCTGCTTCAATGGCATCTGAAAGAATTTTCTTTACTTCTCGGGTAGAAACCTCTTCACCAGAATCTGTAGATAAAGACTCTGAGAAGAAATACTTCAACGAAAAAATGCCATAGTTTGTTTGCACATATTTCGAATTGGCCACGCGTGACACCGTTGAGATATCTAACTCAACCATGTCGGCGATGTCTTTCAAAATCATGGGTCTAAGTTTGGTTTCATCTCCACTCAAAAAGTAAGCTTCTTGATATTCGAGAATAGCGCCCATCGTCAATAGCAAAGTTTGTTGACGTTGTTTGATTGCGTCGATAAACCATTTGGCACCGTCTAGTTTTTGCTTGACAAACTGAAAGGCCTCTTTGTCTGACTTAGAGCTTTTGGCGCCTTCTGCATAGCTGCGCAGCATGTTTTCGTAATCGCGGTTTACTTTTAAATCTGGGGCATTTCTGCTATTCAGACTCAATTCTAGGCGTCCTTCATGTTCGAAAAGCGTGAAGTCAGGAACAATTTGCTGATAGCTTTTGGCAGCCTCTCGCATAGAACCTCCTGGTTTTGGATTGCAGCGCAAAATTTCATCTATGGCTTCTTTCAAATCTTGATCTTCAATTTCAAGCTTTTTAGAAATTCGATCGTAGTGCTTTTTAGTGAACTCTTCAAAGTACTTCTCGACAATTTTTAGAGCCGTGAATTTGACAATATCACCATCTTGCTTGCGCTTCAATTGCAATAACAAGCATTCTTGTAAATTTCGAGCGCCAACCCCAGCTGGTTCTAATTCTTGAACTAAGGCCAACACTTCTTCTACCTCTTTTTCTGTAACCTCAACATTCATGGAGAAGGCTAAATCATCTACTATGGCGTCCACCGCGCGATTTAAATAGCCCGATTCATCTAAATTTCCAACAATTAGGTTGGCAATGATAAATTGCTTTTCGTCTAGATATAACAAATGCAATTGCTCAGTGAGACGCTCTTGAAAACTTTGTTCACCTGATAGCGGTATCACGCGTTCTTCTTCATCGCGTGACTGGTTATTTGCTTGCGTTTTGTAATCGGCGATATCATCATCGAGGTAATCTGATAAATCAAATTCATCGTTGTCATCGTGCTCGTCGTCGTAGTCGTCTTGCTGGTCAAAATCATCGTCGTCTAGCTCTTGACCTTCTTCCAAAGCCGGATTTTCCTCGAGTTCTTGCTTGATGCGCTGATCGAGTTCCATGGTAGGCACCTGCAACAACTTCATTAACTGAATCTGTTGAGGAGACAGTCTTTGTTCAAGTTTTTGTATCAGCTGTTGCCTTAGAGCCATTATTGAATTTTCTGCTTGATGACCTGATAAATTTCTAACGTACTCATGTCATAGACATAAATAAGCACGTGCATGTTCGCAGCATTGTAATTACCGTCTAATTGATTCGGTACCACAAAACTGTAATTCACATAATACTTTCCATTATTTAAATCTGCTGCAGTCAACTGGCGGCCAAATGGCATATTGTTGAGATTCTTGCGGTGGATGTCGCGATGAATATAACTTTGATTATGTGAATTGTCTGACATTTTTTGGTCACCTACTAATGAGTCTTCTAATAAATATGCGACAATTCCGAGTTCATTGGTTAAGGTCTGATCAAGTTTCTCTGCCTCAACATGCAAAAAAGCGCCTTTTGTAGCCGGATAATAATTTAAGGCAGCTTGCATATTTACCTTTAAGTCATTTGCTGTCAAGAGTGTGCTCGTCATTGAAGACCACTGACCAGGACTTTGGAAAATAACACCGCCGTTAGAAACTCTGCTTATTGGCCCTCTCGGGTTACCAATAAAACCGCCATCGTTCAGACCAAACCAAGTACCAATAGCCAAGCCATCCGGATTCGTAAAATCAATTGGGTATTCAGTATCTACCGTTTGAAAATCACCAATGCCATCTACACCTGCATGAATTGATGCGACATAAACCCGATTTGGATTCGCTTCGTGCAACTGATGCGCAAGATCGGCAGCGGCTGGGCAAAAAATACATTTATGACCGGTGAAGTCTTCAATCAGAATATTGCGGTCCGTGTTGGTGTTTTGAGTAAAAGTTGGCCATTCGTTAGCCACGTAATCAGCCCAATTACCCGGATACAGCGTAGTGTCTAGTTCTAGGTTAACAACTGGCGGGTACGGATTACTCACTCGGTCACAAGATGGCAACATCAAGAGACCAAAACTTACTACAAAAGCAAGAAAAATTGCAGTTATTTTCATCTTAAAAACTA
>JBEBBE010000097.1:0-4443 GCA_041158525.1 Bacteroidota bacterium
TCGACTGGCTACGTACACAAATTAAGGTGCCTGTACTGACCGATTTGCCGTTTGGTCATGTGCCTACCAAGCTGTGTTTGCCCATCGGCCAAAAGATCGATTTGGTGGTTGAAGAACGCGATGCTTTATTGCTTTGGGCGCATACAGAGCATTGATTTGGATCCCCTTTAAATTCATACGATGTATATTTTCGGAACACCTATAGCTGTGTTCCCGCATTGCGTATGAGGTAGGGAAGGGAGAAAACGTAGCTCCAAACACACCCAATACGAATATACATCAAAATCTTCGATGGTTGTCAAAGAAAACAGAGCAGCTTTCGGGGGCATAGATGTGTAAATCCAAGTTTCCCAAAAGACAAAAGACCCGAAGGTCTTTTGTTTTATGCTTTTAACGCTGTAGTTGTTGCGCAACTTTATTCGTTGCCATCATCTTCTAAATTGTTGGGTAAGCGACCTTCAGGATCTCCCGATACTACAGGCCCCTCGTACGAAGCAAAGTCATTCCAAGCCTCTTTGCTCAGGAAACGAGGAGCTGTTTGCATACGAGCAACAGCCTCAAGCACAAAAGAAGAAACCTTTGCTGATGTTGCAACTCGTTCAAGAGCATCCATAGTCACCTCGCACAGGTTCTAAAAATGTTTGGAAGGGTGGTGTAAAAAACCAACGCACCGTAATCGACAGCGCTCCCAACCTATAACCAATTTTACTGCACGACCCGCTTTGGTTTGAAGTTCAATGCAAGCTCAAAAAAGACAAAAGGCCCGAAGGCCTTTTCCTTGACGCCCCTAGAGAGCTGGGCATCGCTGCGGGACTCTGTTACCCCTACTGGTGTGTAGGACCGAGACAATCTGGGCAGCTAGTTCGTATACGCACCCGCTCACGAACTGTCTTTAAGAAAAAACCGATGGCCACACGGAGTAGCCATCGCATGCAAGACTCTCTACCGATTGCTCGGACACCCACACCAGGTAGGGCCTAGTTGCCTAGGCGGCGCTTCTTTTTCCACTTGCTCATAGAAGGTCTATGGATTGATGTTAGCGCCGCAAGCTCATCAACTCTTTTGATAAGCATTTATTAGAGGAGGTTTTTACCTGTAAATGTAGCGATTCATCATTTCTTTTTGAATAACTTGTCGATAAACGAATGTTGTTATTTTCAAAGGCTGTTGATGAAGTCAAAAGTTAGGTTTCCGTGCTACAAATGCGGCGCTCAGTGTTTTGAGGAGCTGGGCTGTTATCAACAACTTTCTGGTGTACTTCATTTTATTTGTAATGCATGCTCCAAGCCTTACCAAGAATCTACGATTAAAAATGCAGCTATAAAAGACAAAATGAGGTGTTTTGCATGTGGAGAACTCAAATACCCCTATCAAGGTGTTTACAGAGGTGATTCAAACGTGTCGCATTGGTTTTGTTTGAATTGCGCGGATTCGCAAAGTTATTCTTCAATTAGTGCGAGCAGGGGAAAATAAAGGTTGATTTATGACAATTAAAATCATCAAGAATCGGAAGAAAAATGCTCACGGAAATTCGTTAGCCCTCTATCAAGCATTGGCGAAAGCTCGTCAATTCGAGCTTGCTGAAAAAACTGAAATTACTTTACCTGTTCGCCTTGCATTAGATAACTTGTTTAAAGGCGAACAGTCCGAAGAAGATGTTTTAACGCTCTACACGGCAATACGAATCGGGTTGATTGCCACATCTGAAGCTGAACAGTTATATGAGATTTGCAACAGCGCAAAAGCTGTAATTGCCGAAGTGTTCAGGCAGATTGTCCAGCAGGACTTACGCATGAAAATTCAGGATTCTGAAAAAAATGATATTTTGAATGCGATAGAGATTTATGAAGCCATAGTCGATCAAATAACGCCTTATCAGATGGTTGATCTTCTCGAGAAGGTGGAAGCTCAAATTCATCTCAGCGACTTTTTGAATATGGCCGAGGGCGCACCGTAAGCGTGAATTAGATTCGTCAGTGTTTCTTCTTATCGATCTAATGTGAAAATGGCAGGAGCCTCGCTTCTAAGTGATTGATCGATACTAGTGGCTCTATGTGACTGAACGTTATTTTGGCCGTTGTTGCGATTGAAATGCAACAGGCTGATTAGTTTTTGGTACTCAACACAATCGAAATCCGGCTACCAAATTTAGGTATTTTGAACAATGTGTTGAAGGGCATCTATTGCTTCACGCTCTCTTTTAATTTGGTCTAGCTGAAGGTAGTCTTCTGCACGTCTGATACCATTCTGAAATAGGGAATTTGAAAAATCTCGTGAAATTTCAATATCTCTTTCACGCAAATTTCTCTTAAATTCAAAAAACAAATCATTCTCAAATTTTAAAAACTCAACCATTTCAGCGGTTTTTTCTTCAACAGCCGAATTTTCTTTAAGACCACGCTTAAGAAACATTTCCTTAGGAGAAATTCCAGTAGATAAAAATCGCCAATGATCTATAAAAAGTGATTTTCGATACCAAATGAATAAATCTGACATGCAGCTTAGTTCTGAAAAATTCAAAACTTTACTATGAGAGCATATGTAGTTTGAATCCCACCAAACAGGTATTGGTTCAACTTTCAACTTTGCTCGAATTTTTTCAATTGTTTTTGGAGTAACGTCAATACCAACACTTTTATAAGGTCGACGAGCGCACTTTTCAGACCATATATATGCATCTGCTATTGGATCACCGATAAACTTCTGTGTAGTTAAATTACATACTACATTTCCATGTGAAATAGAACCACGCAGTGGCACTCCTTTTTCGAGAGCCTTCCTAACAATAATCTGCATGGCCCTAGAGAGTGTGAAGAAGCTTGCCCAAGACTCGTCAGGTGACCAAGCAAGTAGCGTATCTGAAAAATGAGTCATTGATATCAAAGGACCATAGCTTTGGTCATTTAACGAGCCACTGGAGCTTAATTCGCACCATCCCATGGCATCATCAACACTTTCAGCCACTTTTTGGCTGCTCTCATCGTCAAGCCATGCTTTCATGCCGAGAACATCCAAAAGCGCTACAAATCGAGGATATGTCTTATGAGCTCTTGGCCTTCTTGGTGATCCGCTAGCGTGAATGATGCTTTTTATTTTGCTTTCGTAGGGCATATATTTTTGTTTCAACTTGAAGTAAAGATTTTGACTCATCGACTGAGAAAATTTACGGCTGATTTGACCTGCCCCCACCAGCCGTACCACTGAGTTAGAAGTTAGTCTGAGGGGTCAAGGTTATTCCAAAACTTGATGGTTGGTGTTTGCAGCAGCATTTGAATTAATTCGATGCTGTTGCGCGAATTGAGCCGGTGGACCCAAGTTGCTGTGCGGCCTGACTTCGTTGTAGTCTCTGCGCCACTCAGCGATGCACGTTCTAGCCTGCGGCAATGTTTGGAACCATTGCTCGTTCAAGCATTCGTCACGAAACTTCCGATTGAAGCTCTCTCGATGTAGCCGTTTTGCATCGGGCGTCCAAGCTGAATCAAGATATGCCGCACGCCATGCGCCGTTGCCCAAGCCATGAAAGCGCGACTTGTGAATTCAGGGCCGTTGTCTGTTCGTACAGCCAACGGGTAGATAACATGAAAAATTGTGCCCCTTCATGATTAATGACAATCCCCCAGTCTTCCCATCTCAAGTCTAGAAACTGCAGCTTTTCCCTTTTTATCGGACACTTGCTCAAGCGTAGTGTGACCGATCGTTGGCACAGGGAAGTTTTCATGAATGGTTTGTTTAAAAAAATAGTTTTTTCCTTTTTCCAGCACGACGGTGAGGGTATTTGGTGTGAATACGGATTGCGTTGTGAGTTCGTAGGCTTTGCCACCTTCTACTTGAAAGTAGAAAAAAATATTCGAGCCACTTGTCGCTACGCACTGAGAGTCAATCCAAAGGCTCTTTTTGAAATGACGTTTATCGTACGCAAAAGGCCCATCTTCTCGAAAAATGAAAACTCCTGCTTTGTTTTCGCTAGGCTTATTAAAAGCTTTTGCATTTGCAGATTCTTCTTTAGAGCTTACTGGCACTATAGCGGTAGCACAACCCATCAAGATCTGTGAACTCATGAGTGCCAAGGATAGAAGAAGTTTTTTCATAGACAACTTTTTTCAAAATTAGTTCGGAATCACGTCAGGCATTGATGTATTGGCTTTCCTTTTGAGGTTCGACAGAGGAGGGGCGATTACCCTTATCGTCCCATTTTTGAAACCAGAAGCTGCCATTGCTAAAGTTTTGATAACACTTGCTTGTTTTAAGGCGGTAGCTACTGTGTCGTGATACCTGCGTTTTTTGTTGCGCATTGATTGCCGTTTGCAGAATAAATCAGTGTTGGTGTCGAGTGCGATAGCTTGCCCATGCAGTGTTTACAGCATTGAGCGTATTCGACACAGTCCTAAACGCATGATCATCCAAGTGTGTGCTGCCTGATGTCGAACTGATCGTGCGTGCAAT